>NZ_AUFA01000022.1:0-117928 GCF_000426265.1 Bradyrhizobium sp. Cp5.3
AAGACAACCTCTCGATCCATGCCCCCGGCGCCCTCTACCAGGCCTTTGCGCCCGCTGAGGCCCGCCGTATCCTGCGTCGCCTCGAGTTCCACTACACCCCGAAACATGCCAGTTGGCTTAACATGGTCGAGATCGAGATCGGCGTTCTCCAAGGGCAGTGTCTCAGCCGCCGAATCGACGATCCAAAACACCTCAGAAATGAGATCGCAGCATGGGAGCGGCAGCGAAACAAAGCTCGCGCCCGCATCAACTGGATGTTCACAACAGACAAAGCTCGCGCCAAACTGGGCCGCGCCTATCCAGATACGTCCAAAGAGTCAAAATCACGGTGACGAGCCACTAGTGCTCTTCAGGCGCTCGAGCCGAGGGATCGAACCGACTGAATACGGCCAGCGGCTAATTAACTGCGCGCGCGATATCACGGCCAAGATCGCGGATGCCGAAAAAGACCTCCGCGATATGAAGGAGGGCCGAGTGGGCCGCATTTCACTGGGTGTGTTGCCCGCCGCGGCGGTTCATCTCATTCCGCGCTTCATCGCCAAGCTCGAACAGGAGGACGTGTCGACGTCGGTCTTCATTCGCGAAGGAACGATGGACGCCCTGCTGCCAGGACTACGAGTGGGCGAATTCGACATCATCGTGGGGACGCTGCCGCAATCACCGCTTGGGCCGGAATACGCAACCGAGGTTCTCATGGACGAGCAGATCATCGCCGTCGCCCGCCGCGGACACCCACTGGAACGCAGCAGCAAGGTGAGTTGGCAGGACATCCAGAAATTTCCGATGGTACTACCCCCGCCAACGACGATGACGCGTGGCGCAATCGACGCAACGTTTTCACGCCACAGCACACGCATCCTGCACACAAACATCAACTCCACGTCCACGATGACGAATATCGGCACGCTGCAGCTCACCGATTCCATCGGCTTTCTGACCCGCTCGCTCGCCAGGCACTTCTCCGACTTGTCCGAACTTCATCTGGAGGTCCCGGGCATCCAGTTGCATGTCGGCCTCGTCTGGATGGTCGACCGGCCGCAGACCAACTCGCATCGTCTGACGCGCCGATTGATGCAGATTGCCTCCTCGGAAGTTCTGGGTATGAGCGGGCAACAACTTCTAGCCTGATAGCCAGCCGAACGAATTAACAGGCTGCGGCAAGCCTTGCGACCACGAGAGCACCTTGACAGCCACCCGCGGCCAGCCGCGATTCATGACGGCGGGCAACTGCACCACAAGAAATTTTACGCGCAGCTGCAGGCTCCCTCGCCTCTATAATGGCTTGACCGGTTTTGCGAAGTATCGTATTTTCAGTGAAATTTTACTGCGTCCATGAAACGCCGATGACCCAGGAACTGCTGATCCAGCTCAAGGATGTCGCGCCAGACCAATGGATCGACTTCCCCGACTACGGCTTCCGCCAATACTTCTTCTGGAAGAATCCGCAAACGGGCGCGAGCATGGCCGCGCTCGATTTCCAGGAGGGAGGCGGCGTGCCTGTCAAGCATTCGCACGCGTCCAACCAGTTCATGTACTGCATTGAAGGAGAGTACGAGTATACGGACAGCAAGCTCGTCCTCTTGCCCGGGTCTTTCTACATGAACCCGAAGGACCATCCCCACGGCCCTACCCTCGCTCGCAAACGAAGCCTGCTGATCGAGACCTACGACGGCCCGCACTATTACGAAAAGCCGACGTTCCACACGGACCAGACCATCGGCGGTTTTCTGGCAAAGAAATAGAGAGCCACCGCATCTGGTGCGGCGGCGTCAGGTCACAATGCGCGCGTCGACGATATTCTTGCGCAACGTATCGAGATGCGCGCGCATGGCCAGCGCTGCAGCATCGCCGTCCCGTGCGGCGATGGCACGAAACACCGTCGTGTGCTCTTCCTGGGTCTTCTGCAGATGATCCAGCTTCCAAGTCCGCAGGTGCCAGATCCTGGCTATTCGGTCATGCAGCGCCTTTAGCGTCTCGGAAAGAATGATGTTGCCGGCTGCGACGGCCACGATCTCGTGAAAACTACGATCGATTTGCGTGAAATCCTCGAAATCCTTCTGCTTGATGGCACGGCGGCCCAGGGCTAGATTTTGTTCGATTTGGTCGATAATCCGCGTATCGGAGCGATGAGCGGCAAAGCGGGCGAGTTCGCCCTCGATCACGCTCCGCGCCTCCAGGACATCAAGCGCGTCATGCAACGTATCGGGCATGATCCTGATGCCCTTGCGCGGAATGATCTGCACGAACCCTTGCGCACTCAACATCTGCAGGGCTTGGTGGACCGGCGTCTTGCCGATCCCGATCCGATCGCTCACAATCTGTTCATTGATGCGCTCCCCCGGCCGCAGTTGCAGGGTGACGATCAGGCGGCGAATTTCGTCGTACGCAGCCTGCTTCAAGCTTGGCTTCGTCTTTCGTCCCCCACGATCAGACGGCGAAACGCTTTGCACTCGTGAGGGGCGACTACTCCGCATGAGGATACTCCCGGCCAGACTTTCGGACGGCCACGAGTTCAGGCGCGGCTGGCCCCGATGTGAGCAACGCCCTCTATTTCCACGTTAATCGACGGATCCGCAAGGGCCGCAACCTGGACAAGCGAGCACGCAGGAAAATCACCGGTGAAAGACTCGCGTCGCGCGCGCCAGACCAACTCTCGCTTGGAGATGTCGGTTACGAAGATCGTCAGTTTAACGATATCAGCCATGGCGCCTCCGGCTGCCTCGACCATCCCTTTGAGCTTGCCGAAGATGATCTTTGCCTGTTCGTATTCGTCGAGTCCGCCGACCGGCTGCATCGACTTGTCGCGCGCGGTCATCCCGGAAAGATAGGCGATTCCATCGACCACGAGGCAATTCGACCAAAGGCCCGCGGGGGGTTCCGAAACGTCTGCGCTGATGGGCCGATTGATCTTGGACATTACGATTTTCCTTGAGATTTTCGACGAAAGGGTTTCAGCGGTTCACGACATCATTCCAGCTCGCAACCAGCGCACTGCGATTCTGCGAGAAATAATTCCAGTCGATTCGCCTCAGCTTGCTGATTTCGGGCGTGGCTTCCGCGATCTCGGCAGGCACTGGAACGTTGCGATTGGCAGGGCGCGTCCGACCGTTCTGGGTCCAGGCACTTTGGGCGGCATCGCTCAGGACGTGATCGATGAAGCGGTCAGCCATGGGATCGTTCGGCGCGCTGGCAGCCTTGGTGATGTTGAGCGGCACTGCATACCCCCCTTCGCTCGGCACCACAAACTTCAGGTCCGGGACGTCCTTATCCTGCATCAGCGCGAGGACGCTACCGCTGAAATAGGGCGTGGCCCAGATCTCCTCGGTCTTCAGCCATCCGATCGCGACGCTGTCCTGCTCCCAGAGCCCCGGGCCGGATAGCCGAATTTGCCGGATCGCCTTCATTCCTGCCTCGGGAGACCGCAAGCCTCCACTCGCAAGACTGGCGAGCGCGTCCAGCGAATAGATCGACGAATTGTATGTCACGTTCGGATGCGTCACGCGCCCCTTGAGATCGTCGCGCAACAAGTCCGCCCAGGAGACGATCGGCTTGCTGACCCGTTTTGCATTATAAACGATCCCCCAACTTCCGTAGGCCGCGGGAACGGCAAAGCTGTCCCAGATCATCAGCGCAGGGTCGACATTCGCAAGGTTCGGAATGCGCACAGGATCGAGCTTCGCCACGAGACCGGAGCGGGCAACCAGCGGCATCAAGACGTCGATGAAAGCCGCAACGTCGGTGTTAGGCCTGGCCCGGCTCGCTTGCATCTGGGTAAAGCGCGGACTGTCGAAGGACTCGGTGACGACCACCCGATCCTTGTCGGCAAATGTGTCCAGAAAGGAACGACGGAAGTTGGCACCCAGCACCCCCGGATACCAACTGACAGACAGCTTCGCCTCCTGCGCGCAAAGACGCCGCATGGGAGCAGCCAGCACGACAGACGCCAGCGAGGCGAGCGCTGTGCGGCGGTTGATCGACACCCTCATCACAAACACCTCTCGAACGCCGAAAATTGTAAAATTTCACTGGATGTGAATACGTACTGCAACTCATGTGATCTTGACAAGAAAATAGTGTAGATGAGAGTTTTGTAAAATTTCTTAAATCGGATTGCGTGACCATGTCCGAACTTCCCAGCAGGCCGCCCGCCCCTCTCAAGGTGTCCGTCAAAGGCCTGGATAAATCGTTCGGCAGCTACCGCGCGCTGCGCACGGTGGACCTTGACATCCACAACGGCGAGTTTCTGACGCTGCTCGGCCCGTCCGGCTGCGGCAAGACTACCCTGATGCGGGTCATTGCGGGCCTCGAAACGAGCGATGGCGGCAGGGTGACGATTGATGGTCGAGACGTCACGCACGAGAGCCCACGCCGGCGCGGGCTCGGGATGGTGTTTCAGAGCTATTCATTGTTCCCTCACATGAGCATCGCCGACAATATCGGCTACGGACTGAAGGTCGGCAAAAGGCCGAAGCAGGAGATCGCAGACAGGGTCCGCGAGATGCTGGACTTGATCCGCCTGCCGCATATCGCAGACCGGCGCCCGAAGGCGCTGTCCGGAGGGCAGCAGCAACGTGTCGCCCTGGCCCGCGCACTGGCAACCCGTCCTTCGCTGCTCATGCTCGACGAACCGCTCGGCGCCCTGGACCTCAAACTGCGCCGGCAATTACAGAGCGAGCTGAAGCGTATCCATCGCGCCACCGGAATGACCTTTCTGTTCGTAACGCACGACCAGGAGGAGGCGCTTTTCCTCTCGGATCGAATTGCGGTGATGCGAGACGGCTGCATCGAACAACTCGACGTCCCCGAAGCAATCTACCGCAGGCCAGTAAGCGATTACGTTGCCGATTTCATCGGTGACGTCACCCTTCTCGTCTGCAGCGCCATAGGACCGGACAGACGTCATGCCACGGTCCACGACTGGCCAGGCGCCGCGCCGGTCATCATCGAACAGCCGACGTGGCTCGATCGGTTTCGACTGGTGGTGCGCCCGGAGCAGGTCGAACTCGAGCCAGCCAGCCGCGGAGGCGGGCTACCCGCTGAAATCACCGAGATCATCAACGAGGGAAGCACGACGCTGGTTCTTTTGAAAGGCGCTGGCGAGACACAATTGAAGGCGAGACTGATCGGGCGACCGCGCTTTTCGTTGCAACGCGGCACGCCGGTTTGTGCGTATATCCGCGGTGCCGAGATTTGCCTTCCCATGGCGGTGGCAGCATGACGCCGCTTCCGACGGGCCGCTCCGTCGCACCACGCCGCCATGGCACGCTTATGGCAGTGCTTTTGGGTGTGCCGGCACTCGCCGTGATCATAGCGCTAGTCGCTATCCCCCTTATGCAAATGTTCGGCGCCAGCCTGCGACACCAGGAATTCGGCGTGTTGCAAACTGGCCTGACCTTGGACAACTACCAATCCCTGTTCAGCTCTTCTCAATACGCGGAACTGTTCGGAAAGACGATTCTGGCCGCCGCCCTGGTCACGGCGCTGTGCGCAGTATTCGGCTTCCCGGTGGCCCTGCATATCTCAAGCGCGCAACCGCGTCGCCGGGCGCTTCTGTATTTCCTGGTAACGGCTCCGCTGCTGATCAACACCGTGGTGCGCAGTTATGGGTGGCTGCTCATGCTCGGGAACCGCGGCCTGATCAACTCACTTCTGCTTGCGACGGGCATGATCAACGAGCCGCTGCCATTGTCGGGCAACCTGTTGGGCATGGTGATCGGCGCCACACAGGTGTTTCTGCCGTTCATGATCCTCTCGTTGACAACATCGCTCGATGGGCTCGACCCGAGGCTCCTCGAATCGGCAAACATCCTGGGCGCCGGCAGGGTCCAAACCTTTCTCGATATAACACTGCCTCTGACAATTCCGGGACTCATCGCCGGGTCTGTATTGGTCTTCAGCCTGATGCTCGGGGCGATCGTCACTCCTCTGATGCTCGGTGGCAGCGCCATCCGCTATCTGTCGGTCACCATTTATACGGACGCCCTGGTCTTGTTCGACCTGCCGCGTGCGACCGCCTCCAGCGTCGTGCTCCTGCTCGCGGTGGTCTGCCTCTATGGTTTTCAGCGCCGCTTCATCCGAAGCTACCAGGAAAAAGGCGCAGCATGACCCCACCTTCGCTGCTGGTGCGGATTGTCGCTATCGTCACATACGCCTTCATGCTGCTGCCGCTGGCAGTGATCGTCCTGTTCTCGTTCAGCGACCGCTCCTATTTCATGTTTCCACCGAGCGGCTTCTCGCTGCGATGGTACGTGCTGGCCTGGGAAGGCGGTCAGTTCCTGCTGCCGGCCATCCGCAGCATCGTCGTCGGAGTCCTTACCACCGGGATCGCCGCCCTTTTGGCGGTCGGTGGAGGTCTCGCCATTCGACGCCTGAAAGATCGTCCGGTAGCGCGCGTCGTGGAATTCGCGTTCCTTTCACCACTGATCGTGCCGCACCTGATCCTCGGTATCGCCCTGCTGCACTTCTTCAATCCACCAGGCCTGATCGACACGTTCATGGGCGTCCTGCTCGCCCATGTGGTGATCGTCTTTCCATTCCTCTTTCGTACGGTCCTCGTGAGCATCCACGATCTCAATCCCCAGTTAGAGGAGGCGTCAGCATTGCTCGGCGCATCGAGCGTGCAAACCTTTCGCCACGTGGTGCTCCCTGCGCTCATGCCCGGCCTTGCTGCCGGCAGCGTGCTTGGCTTCATCGTATCATTTGACCAATTCACGATATCGATGCTGATCACACAACGTGACGAGATCACCCTGCCGGTGGCCATCTACAAGTATCTCTACGACGTCAACGATCCCGTCGTGGCTGCGGTCTCCTCCGTGCTGGTCGCCTTTGGATTCGCGGTGACGCTGGCTATTCAGGGAATGCATCGAATGAAGGCGCCGCCGGCGGCCTAACCATCGTCTTCAACAGCAGATACCGGAGTTCGCCGATGACGACTTCCCGCCATTCCTCACTGGGGACGTTGAGCCGGCGAAGATTGCTGACGCTCTGTGCGTTCCTAGCCACTGGACAGGGACAGGCCATCGCTTATCCAAGACGCCAGGCTACGGTGGTTGTTCCCTATGCCGCGGGCGGCACCGCCGACATCATCGCGCGCCTGCTTGCTGAAGACCTGCAAAGGAGGGTGGGAACCACATTCGTGGTCGAGAACAGGGGTGGAGCAGGCGGCACGCTCGGCTGTGCCGCCGTAGCCAAGGCGGCACCTGACGGCGGTACCCTGCTCTTTACGGCGGGCGGCCCTCTCACCATTGGCCCGAGTTTGATGAAGACGGTGCCCTACTCCGCTGCGCAAGATTTCACGCCGCTGGCATTGATCTGCGAGGTGCCGAGCATGCTGGTCGTCAATCCAAAGGACTCGTCCCGAAGCCTGAAAGGTCTCATCGCCCGCGGGCGATCAAAGCCCTATGAACTGCGTTTTGCATCGCGGGGAATCGGCACTTCGGTCCACCTCATCGCCGAATTATTCCGGCTCGAGGCCGGGTTTGACGCCGTCCATGTGCCTTATCGTGGCGGCGCCCCTGCGATGAACGACCTGCTGTCCGGACAGGTCGACTATATGTTCGAAAACGTTCCGCAGTTGTTGCCGCAAGTGCAAGCCGGCGCGCTACGAGCGCTGGCGGTGACGTCGTCAACGCGGCTGCCATCTGTGCCTGACGTACCGACACTCAACGAAGCCGGCGTCGCCGGCGTCGAAGTCGGGACATGGTATGGCTTGCTTGGCCCCGCCGGACTTCCACCGCCCCTTCGCCTGGAATTGATCGATGCCGCAACCGCGTCATGCCGCGACGGTGGGTTTGGACGGCGGCTCGCCGAACAGGGCGCACAGGTCGATCTGCGCACCGGATCTGACTTCGAGGCCTTCATCCGTGGTGACGAAGCGCGGTGGCGCAACACGATCGAACGGGCCAATATCCGCCCGGGATGATCTCAGGACTGCTGGTCCGGAGGCGGATTACCAAGCGGGATACCAACAAGTAACGATGCGGCTGCCAGGTCCTCGAGCGCCGCCCCGACCGACTTGAAGAGCGTGATTTCATCGTCGTGGATGCGGCCGGGCCTTGCTCCGCGCGTGAGCTCGTGAAGGTCGCCACAGATCTCAGAAGGCTGCCAGGAGCCGGCCGAAATCGGCTGGAGGAGATCACCAGCCTCGGCCAGCGCTCCCCCATAGGTGTCAACGAAGACACGGCTGCGGCAGACGGCTTCATCATCACTCTCGCGCATGGTCGGCCTGAATGATCCAATCAGGTCGAGATGAGTTCCCCTCTTGACATGTTTGCCCATGACCAGCGGCTCGGTCGATGTCGTGGCGCAGCTGACGATATCGGCCTCGGCAATTGCTGCCGGCAGATCGACAACGGCCTGCGCCTCAAATCCTTCCCGCGAGAGTGCTGCTGCGAGTGCCACTGCTCGCTGTGGATTTCGACCCCAGACAAGCACCCGTTTGATCGGTCGTACGACCCGATGCGCCATCGGCAGAGACGCCGCAACGCGCCCAGTTCCGATGACCAGCAGCGTGTGGGCGTCCTTGCGAGAGAGATGCCGCGACGCGCGCGCGGATGTGGCCGCTGTACGCCGATTGGTCAATGCCTCTCCATCTATCATCGCCCGCGGCTGACCCGTCGTGCCATCGAGCAAGACATAGAGGGAGGACACCGCGCCGAGGCAACGGGAGGCATTCCCCGGAAAGACGGTTACGAGTTTGACGCCCAGCGCCGTTCCTCGCTGCCAGGCCGGCATCAAAAGCAGATGGCCGGGAGCGCCGAATGCTCCCACCTCATGACTTTGCCGTACCGGCATCGCCTCGCCGCCGCGCCGAAAGGTTTCGAACAAGGCATCGATCAGTCGCGGATAGTCGAGACCGGCCTCGACCTCGGCCGCGGAGAAAAAACGCAACAAGAGTTCCTCGTGTTTCAGTTCAGCGAGATCCAACTGAGGATCGGCAGATGGATCCAGAACCCGCCCCCGTGCCCTCGTGTTCGACCAAGGCGAGGTCAAGTTCAGCTACGAAGGCGCCCAATACCCTGTCACCCATCTCTTCCGTACCGATAGTTGCTTCGCCAGACCTGGCGATATCGGACGTGCGATAGCCCTCCGCCAGGGTCTTGCGCACGGCGCCCTCTACAGCGGAGGCGGCGTCCTCATGGCCAAAGCTCATTCTCAACATCATTGCGACAGAAAGAATGGCGGCCAGCGGGTTGGCGATGTTCTGGCCGGCGATATCAGGCGCGCAGCCATGCACCGGCTCAAAAAGCCCCTTGCCGGAGGCATTAAGAGAGGCCGAGGGTAGCATGCCTATGGATCCGACGAGCATCGAGGCCTCGTCGGAGAGAATGTCACCAAACAAGTTGGCGGTGACAATGACGTCGAACGCTTTTGGTTTGCGCACCAGCGCCATTGCGGCCGCATCAATATAGAGATGGCTCAGTTCGACATCCGGATACTCGCTGCCGACATCGGTCACGATTTCCCGCCAGAGTTCCATCGTCTCAAGCACGTTGGCCTTATCCACTGAGCAGAGCTTACCATGGCGCGCCCGCGCTGCGCGGAAGCCGGCATGAGCGATCCGGCGGATCTCGGCTTCCGTATAGCTCATCGTGTTGATGCCACGGCGCGAGCCATCGGGCAGAATCTCGATACCGCGCGGTTCCCCAAAATAGAGATCACTCGTCAGCTCGCGCAGGATCACTAGATCGACACCGTCGACGATCTCCGGTTTGAATGTCGTGGCGTCGGCGAGTTCTGGCCATGCGACGACCGGTCGGAAATTGGCAAAGAGATCGAGTTCGCGCCGCAGCGTCAGCAGTGCGTCGCCAGGACGCAGGTCGCGCGGCAGCGCTTCGTACTGGAAGCCGCCCTCGGCGCCGAACAGGATGGCATCGGCGTCCCGCGCAAGCGTTAGCGTATCGGCCGGCAGGGGATGACCGTGCGCTTCATAGGCGCAGCCCCCGATCAGCGCCTCATTCAGTTCGATGGCGAGGCCGTATCGCTCCGCGACGGCGCGCAGGACCTTGATGCCTTGGCGCGTTACTTCAGGCCCGATGCCATCGCCGGGCAGGACTGCAATTTTCATGGATATCTCCGATGTGCCAATGAAAAGGACGCGAGCGGACTGCGGCGTCACTCCTGTTCGCTCTCGAAATCGCTGACCCGATCCAGCAATGTCAGCGTGTAGTCGATCTCGTCGAGCCCGGCGAGGAGGCAGGTTCGGCCGAACGGATCGACCGAGAATGCGTACGCGGTCCCGTCGCTCTCGATCACTTGCTCGGTTTCGAGATCGACCGTGAGCGGAAGGCCAGGAGAAGCCGCAAGGCTGGCGCGTAGGCTCCGCACCGCCTCAGCGGGCAGTGTGACGGGCAGCAGGCCGTTCTTGAGGCAGTTGGTCTGGAAGATGTCACCGAAGCTGACCGCAATGACGCTGCGGATGCCGAAATCGGCGAGCGTGTGGACCGCCTGCTCGCGCGATGAGCCGCAGCCGAAGTTGCGGTCTGCCACGAGAATCGCCGCCTTCCGGAAGCCTGGCCGGTTGAGCACGAACTCGGTGCGCGGCTTTCCGGTGGAATAAAACCGCTGGTCGTGAGAGCAGTACTGTCCGTAGTCGAGGCGACGTTTGTGCATGAAGCGGGCCGGCAGGATCTGGTCCGTGTCGATGTCGCTTCCCTCAATCGGGGCGGCCACGGCCGTATGCGGGTAAAGGGCTCCATGATCATGCTCCACCCAGTTCGCGGACATCGACGAGGCGACCTGAGATGGCAGCCGCCGCCGCCATCGGTGGGCTCATGAGATGCGTACGGGAGCCTCGCCCCTGCCGTCCGACGAAGTTTCGATTGGTGGTGGAGGCGCAACGCTCGCCTTCCGAGAGCATGTCGCCGTTGATGGCCAGACACATCGAGCAGCCAGCATGGCGCCACTCGCAGCCAGCGTCGAGGAAGATGCGGTCGAGCCCTTCAGCTTCGGCCTGCGCCTTCACCTGGCCGGATCCGGGTACGATCAGTGTCGGCACTGCCGTGCGCCGCCCCTGCAGCACGGAAGCGGCCATGCGCAGGTCCTCGATCCTTCCATTGGTGCAGGAGCCGATGAAGACGCGGTTGACTGGCAGCCCTTCCAGAGCCGTGCCGGCGTCCAGTCCCATATAGGCGAGGCCCTTCTCGATCCTGGCGCGCCGCTCAGGATCGACGATAGCGCGAGGATCCGGCACCCGTCCGGTGATCGGCCCCGCATCTTCGGGGCTCGTGCCCCAGGAGACCATCGGCGCGAAATCGGCGGCGTCGAGCGCGACCGCGCGATCGAAAACCGCGTCATCCTCGCTTGCCAGCGCTGTCCAGCGAGCGACCACACTCTCCCATTGCGCACCCTTCGGCACGAAGGGGCGTTTCTTGAGATAGGCGAATGTTGCAGCGTCGGGCGCCACCATCCCCGCCCGTGCACCGGCCTCGATCGACATGTTGCACAGGGTCATACGGCCTTCCATTGTGAGGCCGCGGATGGTGTTGCCGGCATATTCGATGACATGGCCGGCCGCGCCCGCAACGCCGATATGGGCGATGATGCCCATGACGACATCCTTGGCGACCACGCCTGGCCCAGGCGCACCGCTCACCGTCACGCGCATGGTGCGCGGCTTGCGCTGCCAGAGCGTCTGCGTGGCGAAGACATGGCTGACCTCGGCCGCACCGATGCCGAAACCGAGCGCGCCGAGCGCGCCATGGGTCGAGGTATGGCTATCCCCGCAGACGATCGTCATGCCCGGCTGGCTCAGCCCCTGCTCTGGTCCGACGACATGGACGATGCCCTGCCGGGGATCGCTCAGCGGAAAAAGAAAGATCCCGTTCTCCGAAGTGAAGCGGACGAGTTCCTCGATCAGTTCGCGACGCTCGGCATCGACCGTATCGGCAAGGCTTCGGCTGCGGGTCGAAACGTAGTGATCGGGCATGGCGAAGGTCAGATCGGGCCTGCGAACCTTGAGCCCCTTGCGCCGCAAGGTCTCGAAAGCCTCGAGCGGCAGATCGTCGCCGACATAGTGCCGGTCGATATAGAGCAGCGTCTGCCCGTCCGGCCGCTCGTAGACCGTGTGGCGGTCCCAGATTTTCTCGAACATCGTCCCGGACACGACACAGGGCTCCCAGTCAAGCGAAGCCTGAAGCGGCTTCGGTCTTGGGATAGAAAGCCGGAACGGTCGGCGGAAGTCGTCGTTCGCCAAGCGAGCGGCGTGGCTCACGATGCTTGAGCAGCCTCGAGCAGATGGCGAAGCAGCAGGCGAGTAGCCACAGGGATATCGGCATCGTTGCGCACGCAAATCCTGTGCTCGCGAACCGCCCAGGTCTCCTCCAACGCGACGATCGCGATATCCATCACGGGACCGAGTTTGGCCGCAAGTCGGTCGGGGATAATGCCGAGTCCGAGACCGGCCTCCACCATCCGGCAGACGGCATCAAAGCCGCCAACCCGAACGCGCGAACGGGGGATGTTGCCGAGCTCACCGGCGTTCTTCAACAACAGGGTCTGGATCGAGCTGCGCGGCTCCTGCTCAATCAGGTCGTAGCCGAGCAACTCGGCGAAACCAACACCATCGCGTTTTGCCAGCGCGTGTCCGGCCGGCACAATGACGACGAGCCTGTCCTTGAAGCCGGAATGGACCACGAGCCCCCCAGTGGGCAGATCGCCGGAGAAGATCCCGATGTCGGCGCTGTTATCCATGACGGCCTGGATATTCATCGGGCTGAGATTGGATTGCAGCTCGACACGAACCTGCGGATAACGCTCCGCAAATCCCGCGAGCTGCTCCGGGATGAAACCAAAGAGCGTCGATTCATTGGCCCAGATCCGGACCTGCCCGCGCGTGCCTGCCGAGAAATCGACGAACTCCGCCTCCAGCTCCGCCAGATTGCGCATGATGAGCCGCGCATGCTGGAAGAGCGCCTGACCGGCGGCTGTCGGCTCGATGCCCTGGCGATGGCGCAGCAACAGCTCCGTGCGCAGAGCCTGCTCGAGATCCCCGATGCGCTTGCTGACGGCCGAGGCGGCAATACCCTCCCGATCTGCGGCGCGCGCAATGCTGCCCTCCTCGACGATTGCGACGAAGAGTCTGAGCGTCAGAAGGTCGATGCGGGAGCTGATATTGATCCGGATCGGCTCCGGAGCTCCCGTATATTGCCGCATTGCGGGTCCCGGGGTTCGCACCGTCAAGCCACTGATGAAGCATGTCCAATGTCGTCGATCAAGTCTCCTGCGCCGGGCTGGCGCCAGGCCTGGGTCCGCGCGACGATCACGGAGGTCAGGAACAACTGGATGAGCTTTACCGCCGCTGCGGTCAGCAAGATCATCAAAGCCATGGCGGCGGCAGCTGCCGTATCGCCCGTGTCGTCCATCTCGACCACCGCGACGGAGGCGCGCTTGGTTGCTGGGGAATAGAGGAAGACGACCGCGCCGATCGTGGTCATGGCATTGAGGAAGAAATAGGTCGCGATGTCGATGACCGTCGGCGCGCAGATCGGCAGGGTGACCCGCGCGAAGGTTCGCCAAAAAGCAACGCCGAGGGCTGCCCCCGCCTCCTCGATCTCATTGTCGATCTGCTTCAGCGCCGTCGCTGCCATCAGATGCGGAACGGTGTAATAATGTGCAACCGACGACATCACGAGAATCGACAGGCCGCCATAGACATCGCTCAGCGGGTTCGCCGCGCTGTTGAAGAAGAAGATGTAGCCGAGACCCAGCACCAGTCCCGGAACGGCGAGCGGCAGCATCGCAAAGCCGCGGTAAAGCGCGCGCGGCAGCGCGTGCCCCGGACCCTTCTCGACCAAATAGGCACCACCGAAGGCGCAGATCGTGCCGATCAGCGCGGTCAGCGCCGCCATCTTCAGAGAGTTGGCATAAGACGACCAGCCTGCGGCGTCATAGGATGAGAAATCGTAGTTCTTCAATGTGAGGCTGAGATCGTACGGCCAGAAGGACACGAAGGAGGCGAACGAGGCGGTACCGACGAGCAAGAGGATGAATGCCGCGATCACGCTCGTGACTGCCAGCATGGAAAGGTCGAAGGCACGGCGGGGCGCGGGGACCAGCACGACGGCGCGCGTCCCCAGCATCGATGTTTGCCGGCGCTTGACGTAGAGGTCGACGCCAAATGACAGAACCGCTGGCAACAGCAGCAATACGCCAACCACGGCACCCATGCGGAAGTTCTGCTGGCCGATGACCTGCTTGTAGATCTCGATCGAAAGGACGTTGAATTGCCCGCCGATCACCTTTGGCACGCCGAAATCGGTGACGGCGATGGTGAAGACGACGAAGGCGGTGCTGATCAACCCGAAACGTACGCCCGGCAGCGTGATCGTACGGAACATGCGAGAGCGCGATGCGCCGAGCGTCTCGGCCGCCTCGTAAAGGCGCGCATCTGCGAGCGCAAGCGCTGTGACAAGGATCATCAGCGCGTGCGGGAAACAGTAAAAGACCTGCGCCGAGACGATACCAGACAACCCATAAATCGAGCCGCCGCCGAGGAGCGCCTTGAGAAGGCCCTGGTTGCCGAAAAGATAGGTCAGTGCGATCGCCGGCAGCAGCGAGGGCGACAGGATCGGCAGAAGCCCGATACCGCGGAACAGAGGCTTGAACGGCATGCAGCTACGCGAGAGCGCATAAGCGTAGAGAAAAGCCAGGGACGCCGTAATTCCTGTTGTCAGCAGGCCGAGCACCAGGCTGTTGCCGATCGAGCGCGAAAGCGAGGGATTGGCGAGGTAATCTCGGAAATTGGCGAGGCCGACATTCTGATCTTCAAGACTTTTGCCAAGGATGGCGACAACCGGCAACAGCACCAATACGACCAATATCAAGAGCAAGATAACGGTCAGGATAAGCCGCAGCACGGGCTCGGAAAGGACGGGCGAGCGACATCGAGCGTCTCGCGCGATGGTGTCACGCATGGCCGGCGACCGGCAGCATTTGCAGACGTGCGGGATCGAGTACCACCGACACTGCGGCCCCCGGCCCGATCGCCAGTTCACGCATCTGGCGGGCAGCAACCTCCGCCGTAAGTTCGAGGCCACCCCAGGCCGGTACGACAATGCGCAGGCGGGTGAAAGAACCGAGGAATTCCGCGGCCGTCACTGTCGCGGCCGCACAGTTGGTGGCTGGTATCTGCGCCGCGGCCGAGATCTCGACGTCCTCGGGGCGTATGCAGAGTTTGGCCGGGCCATCCTGCCCGCCGGGCGCAAGTTCAAGCGTCATCGATGCATCTTGCGACCTGAACAGCATGCCGGAGATTCGTCCCGACAACACGTTCATCCTGCCGACGAAACCCGCCACGAAGAGCGAGGCGGGACGGCGGTAGATTTCGGCGGCCGTTCCGACCTGCTCGACCGTGCCGTGGTTCATCACCACGATACGGTCGGCCATGGCGAGTGCTTCCTCCTGGTCGTGTGTCACCATGATGGCGGTAATGCCGAGCCGGCGCTGCAGATCCTTGATCTGCTCGCGCAGATGGATGCGGACCTTGGCGTCGAGCGCGCTCAGCGGTTCGTCAAGGAGGAGCAATTGCGGGTTCGGTGCGAGCGCACGCGCCAGAGCGACGCGCTGTTGCTGTCCTCCGGAAAGTTGTGACGGGTACTTGCCGGCCGTGTCCGGCAGACCGACCATATCGAGCAAGTCCGCGACACGCGCGTCGGCAGCCCGCCCTCTCGCCTTCAGGCCATAGGCAATGTTCTGGCGAACGGTGAGGTTCGGAAAGAGTGCATACGATTGGAACAGGATGCCGAAGCCGCGCTCGGCTGCCGAGAGCTTTGAGATATCGCGCCCGTCACGAATGATCGCGCCGACGCTCGGCCGTTCCAGACCGGTAATAATACGCAGCAGCGTCGACTTACCACAGCCGGAAGGTCCAAGGAAGCTCACGAGCTCGCCTTCATAGATCTCGAGGTTGATTGCCTTCAATGCGGCATAGCGGCCGAAGGTCTTGCCCAGGCCGCGGATCGTGAGCAGCGGCGCGCTTTGGCCGGAAGAAGGAACCATGGAGACCCGGATGACATCAGATGACCCAGTGCGATTTCAGCGATGCGCGCCGGACTAACTGGAGGAGAGCTTTCCGTGATGGCCCGTCGGCCTCTCGGGTCGAGGGTTCAATTGGCCTTCGGCTCGGACTTGCCGTCGTAACGCTTGACCCATTCGGCGGTCAGCGCCTCGCGATCGAGCGCGCTCGCCGTCAGGTCCTGATCGGCCATGGCCGCTTCGGCTCCTGACGGATACGCCTTGGGCGTTGGAAACTCGCCGGGGTAGGCGACAATCGCCATGAACTTGTTGTACTGGTCGTTGGCTTCCTTGCTCACCGAGAAATCGGCGAGCGCCTGGGCCGCCTTGAGTTTCTTCGTGCCCTTGATGATCGCGGTGGCCTCGATATCCCAGCCAGTCTTATCCTTGGGCAAGATGATGTCGATCGGCGCACCCTTGGCCTTCAGTTGCGGCGAGGTGATGTCGGTCGAGATACCGATGACGTACTCGCCGGTCGCGGCCATCTTGCACGGCTTCGAGCCAGAATGGGTATAAAGCGCAATGTTCTCGTGCAGTTCATCCATGAAGGACCACGCCTTGTCGCCCATCGACTGCTTCCAGTGGTTGATGGCCATGTAGCCCGTATGGCTCGAGGCCGGGTTCGGCATGGTGATTTGGCCTTTGTAAATGGGCTTGGCGAGATCGGCCCAAGTCTCCGGCGCCGGAAGGTTGCGCTTCTTTGCCTCGATCGTATTGAAGCAGATCAGGCTCATCCAGGTGTCCATGCCAGTCCAGGACGGCGGGGTCTTGCTATCGCGAAAGCGGGACTTCAGCTTCTCGTACTCCTTTGGCGCATAGGGCTCAAGCATGCCAAGCTTTTCGAGGCTGACGAGGTGCATGAGCGGTACGCCCCAGACGGCATCCGCGCGCGGGTTGTCCTTCTCGGCAAGCAGGCGAGCCAGAATGATACCCGGGCTGTCGCGCAGCCAGGAAATCTCAACGTCGGGATGGGCCTTTTCGAAGGCCGCCTTATAGGGGGCGAGTTGCTCCTTCTCCAGCGCGGTGTAGACGGTGATGGTTTCCTTGGCGGTTTGGGCAACCGCGACCGAAGCCGTGCCTGCCAGCACAAATCCGGCGAGAAGACCGAAAAGGCGGAGCCGATCGACCCCAAAGCGCTTGGAATTTGCGAAATGTCCGGTCATGGTTCTTGCCTCATTGCCCTGTTTGACACGCTAGGCGCCGCATCTTGAGGTGGGAATGCGCGAAGCGGAAATCGTCCATCGCGAAACACGATGGCACCCGGGCGCCAGCCCCCCAAGCGGAAAGGGCGGGGATCAAGTAAATCCAGCGATAAGGGCAGGTTTCGCAAACGCAGGCCCCCTGCTATGGGATCTGCAGATTCCAATCGCGCACGAGCTTCTCGGCGCTTTCTCAATGCCAGGGCGCTTACAGTGAAGGTCGGATTGACCGCGCCTTCGGTTGGAAACAGGCCAGGACCGCCGATCCAGAGGTTTGGAATATCGTGCGTCTGGCCATAGGCGTTCGTCACCGACGTAGCGTGCGCATCACCCATGATCGTTCCACCGTGAAAATGGATGCCGCCCGGATTGGGATTGAACCAGGCTGCCGTCGCGCCTGCCGCGGTCATGATCCGCAGCCCTTCCTCATTGACATGACGCCAGAGGCTCGGGGCATTCCCATCGTAGGAATGAACGACCCGAGCGAGGGGAATCCCGAATTCGTCCTTTTGATCGGCCAGCATGATGCGATTGTCCGGATTGGGCAGTGCCTCATTGAGGCCCAGCATCCGGGTCAGGCCGCGCGCCGCCGCCTTCATGTGGGCATGCAGGCCCTCGCCAGACAATGCGCTGCGCGCATTGGCGAAGCCAAGGATATCGTTTGGCTTCTGGGCAAAACCAACCTGCCACATGGTGCTGCCGAACATTCCCGGCCGCTTGTCCTTTGCTAGCCGTCCTGAGACATCAATAGTTCGCCACTGATGCCCATGTGGTTTTCGACATCCTCGTCGAACAATCCCCAGACACCCGATCCAATTCGATCAGGTCGAACGCCAGAATAATTTATCTGCAAGAGCGACGGTTGGGAAAACAGATTATTAATGGGTCTCGCTCAGATCGGCAAAGGACAGCACCCGAAGGCGAGGCAAGAAGCAGACGCCGAACAAGCCGAAACAGACCGGAAAGCTGCCGCAGCAACCGTTAGCCTCAAGCAGGCTTGGCAACGTTATCTGGAAGCCCACCTGATCCGCAAAGGCCGGAGCAAGAAAACGATTAGCGGCTATCGCGCTCACGTGGAGCGCCTCTTTGCAGAGTGGCTTAGAGAAGGCGAGAGGAGAGTCGACACACACATCCTAAATACAAGAGGCGCCAGTGTCGCGAAGACATGAACAACGAGCTCTCGGCCCGAACGGTCTTGGTCCTCGTCAAGGGCGTACGGTGGCTGGCCGAAGTCCCCTGCCAAACCGCTTAGAATCGCCTAGGAGCGCTTTTTCAGCGGCCTCTTATACCCAAGGGTCTCTCCCCGAATCTCCCAGCGATTACCCACGAATCCGTGCGGCCCATTCCAGCCCTTATCAAGCAGGTGCACTAGCCTTTTCCCATAAGCGTGCATCACGCGCAGGTATCCGTCCCAAATCATCGCATAAAGCTGCTGCTCTTCTTCAGTCTCCTCGATTGTGAGCGCGCAAGGATACCGGAACCACGAGTCCAGGCCCGATTCGAAAGCTTTGAGGACCCACAGGTACCGCTTCTTAAACGGGACCAGGCTCGACTGATCTTGGAGCTTCGTGAGGCTGTGAGACTTCAGGTGTTTCGCCAGTCGGCCGTTGGAAATCCACGCGGGATGTTCATAAACGAGAAAAGCCTTGATGGCATTTTCCAGCGCGAAGCCACCGAGCAGAAAGACCGGTTTGTCGACGCCGCGCGTTTCCTGAAGTACAATCTTATCCGGGCCACGCCGCGTCAAGAGAGACGATTGGTCTCTCGTCGCATACAGCGCCGTAGCCTGTTCGTGCAAATTTTCTGCTGACAGCAGCCACGAGTGCGGATTGGCAAACTCCGCCACAAACCGCCTATTCTGATCGACCAGGCTTGCCTCCCGCCAAAAACACAGAAAGCCCCGCTCCGGGGCCTTTCCTGTTCACCATGCCGTAATGCATCGATATGTGATATCGCGAATCAGCTACTGGACGACAATCCCAATCTCCTTTTTGAGCGATTGTTACGACTCGCTTTGTAGCACGAAGTACCTGTTTTGCAGTCTTTTCCTGCATCTGAAGCCCGCGAACATATGAGCACGAAGCGCCCTGATCCACTCAAAGATCGCCCGACCGAGGATCAGCAAATCGACGTTCTGCAAGCCCTCAGAACGGCGCCTGACCACATGCTCGCGATTACGGCAGCTGCCGATGTGGACTACGCACTCGAAACGGTGATCCGGGAGCGCTTCCGGATCGACAATGACGAAGATGCGCGAACATTCGACGGCGCACAGAATGGCTTCCTGGCCGCGGCATCCTCGAAAATCACCATTGCTTATGCCGCCGGCTTTATCGAAAAGACGTCCCGGGACGATCTGCGCATCATCAACAAGGTGGGAAATATCTTCGCCCATTCGATGCACCAGATCGATTTCAAGCATACTGAAGTCTCTGCAAGGTGTCGGAAGCTGAGCCTGGTGCAGCGCCGAAGTGATATGTTTCCCGATGCGGCGATCGCAGATCCTCACTCCTCATATTGGATTACATGCCTCGATTTTTTCGCCGTATGGCAGTTCCAGCGCCGGGGAATCCGCGAGGGCGGTCGGAAAGCTGCGCTTCCGATAGCGGAAAGGACGATGTGGACGGTTTTGGGAATCAATGGTGGCTGGTGGCCGCGATCACTGTAGAGATCGGCCTGCGCAGCTATTTTTGGAACGGCCACTCCAAAACTGTGGAGCTCATTTCCGGGTGAAGGGGACGACAACGCCGCCCATTTCAGTGGAAGAAGGGCTACGGCTAGATGTCACCTTCAGCTGTACGACCTCAGCCGCTGGCGCAGAAAACCAACCAGGCGGCAGGGAGGCGAGATTTTCGACGTCTCCAGCAGACATCGTGAACTCGACCGCTAATAGATCTGCTTTTGTTCGCACGCCAGCATCGGCAATCAAGTTTAACGCATGCGCAAGCGTCCGCGGCTCCGTCAAAGGCCATTCGCAATCAAGCGGCTCCTCTCGATTCCACCCCTTTGCCGAATAGAGCTTGTAAAGATCGACGTCGTGACCTTCAGGAATGAGCTCCAGATCGGCCAAGCGCTTGATTTGCGCCTTGATGGAAACGCGCCACCTCTCCTTCAGAGTTTGGAGCATGGCGAGTGACGGTCGCTTGACCTCGTATGGATAGGTGGTCGACGGAAGTAGAAACGCACCCGCCAATCGCCGCGCTTGATCTTCAATCTGCTTGAGATCCTTTTTCAGCTCATCCTGCGAGACATTTTTATGTAGCACGGCATGGGCCATTTCATGTGCGGCATCCATCTGCCGGCGTGGAAATGACATCTTGTCAGTCGCCAGCAAGACATGCGGTCGCCCCTCTGGTTCCGACCAGGTGCAGACGCCGTCAAGTTTCGCTGTGCCCATCTCGATGGAGCCGACAATCGCGCCGACCCGTTCGAGCAGAGCGACCACATCCGTGCAGGGCCCCTCGCCGATCTTCCAGTGACGGCGGAGATCGAGTGCAATTCGTTCTATGTCTTCATCACGCAACTGCCTGTAGCTCGATTTCCCGAGGACATCGGGCACGTCGACTGCGGGGAAGTCGACATAATGCTGCAGGACAGAACTGATTTCCTGCAGCCAACGCAGCTGCGATTGTTGATAATCGATGTCGCGCACCAGCGTTGATGACAGCGAGCGATAAAACATCGCCCGAGAATTCTTTTGGATAGGCCTTAGAAAATACTCCCGGCGCACCTGGAGGGCGCTGGTAAGCGCCGTCATCGCATCCGCATCCGGGGCGCTCGTTCCGTCTTCCCAGCGCGCAACAGTGCTCGCGCTCATGCTGAGGCGCCGCGCAAGAGCCGACATGCTTGTTAACCGTCGCGCCGCCCGTACTTCGGTCAGACGCTCCGGTATGAATCCGGGTGTACCCACACGCATTTGTTCACCAAGATCGTTTCTATTGCCAATCGCTCAGGGATAATGGATCAGCCCTGAGCATCACCCTCCTCTTTGTTGACCGTCGGCGCCTCGGGCGGAACGAATGGCCTCATGACCTTTTTCAGCATCACTTGCGGCTGTTCGGCTTCCGGCGGAGCGATGGGCGTCGGCGGCGGAACGTCCGGGGCGACGCCATCTTCCCCAGCGAGGAATGAGTTCAGCGGTTCGTAGTAGAGAAAGCCCTCGTAGTTGGACTCGATCACACCCACTGCGATCTCCTCGATCTTGCCGGCGCGATCGCGATCGCGAGCGACAAGAAGAGCTACAAAAATGTCGCCGATCTTCGGCCCAGTACCGTCAAAGTCGAGGCGCAGCGAAAGCTCATAGTTGACGCTGACCCCGGCGAGGCGGGATTTGTTTTTCGCCGGCAGCGCGCCCGTCGCTGGCATGCTGGCGAGCGCCAGGATGATCCCCTGCCCTTCGTGTTCGAAGCGCATAAAGGGTTGGTGGATCCGCAGATCCGTTTTCGGCATCACCCCGCCCTCAAGGAGGTGCCCGCCATGCAATGAGCAGACGTCTTCGAAGCCTTGCTCACAACTGCGAAAACGCGCCTGGCCCTCGAGACCGCGTGCGCGCAAGGGCGTCAACCCTTCGAAACCGTCGCGAACCACTTCGTGTGCGCGCAGCGCTTCCGCCTTAATCCGATCCTCTAAATCAATCAACAAGTTACGCGAGAGAACGGTACGGAGCCTAGAACGAATGGGAGCGGTCATGCCTAACCTCGAATCATGCGTATATATGGATATTACCGCGAAAGTTTTGCGAAAAGAAAGAAAATATGTCCTTAGATCGACTCTAACAGGTTGAAAAAGATGTAATTGGACGGCGCGGCACGGGTCGGACCGGATGCTCTCCCTGAGCGCCTTCTGCCAGCGTTCCGGCGGGGAGCGCGCGATCACTTTTCGCAGATATCAGCTTGAGAGCATATTTTTCACGAAATTCGATTGTAATTCACCAAGTCTGGGTTCTCCCCAAGAGAATTCAGAGAACAGAGATCATTTATCAGAGAAATCCAATTGAGCGCGTCATTTTCAGGTCCAGTAAGTGTTTTTCGTGACCGACGGCTACCCGAGCCGGCCGTTCCAGCGGGCTATGCGGCCCTGATTGACGCTTACGATCTGTCCGTCCCGGTTCCCCGGGCACTTTCGGCCATCGGCACCAAACACCGCATCCTCGAACAGGGCGGCTGGCGCATCTACACGCCTCGCCATGCGCCCGAGGCATCGCTTGAGGGACACCTGACTTTTGCCCTCAAGTACGAAGGCCTGGATCTAGCCGTCCTGAAGCGGCTTTTCCTTGCCGTCACGGGAGGAGATATCGCAGAGCTCGTAAGGCAGAAGCCTACCGGTCTGTATGCGCGCCGAATTTGGTTCTTATACGAGTGGCTGCTCGGCCAGGAGCTGAACCTGCCTGCCGCAGACAAGGTCTCGTATGTGGATGCTGTCGATATCGACATCCAGTTCGGAGCCACGGGGCAGAACTCGGCTCGGCATCGTGTCCGCAACAACCTTCCCGGAACGCCGGAATTCTGTCCGCTTGTCTTCAGGACTCCAGCGTTGAAGGACTTCATTGCGCAGGACTGGAAGGAGCGCGCGCGCGCAGTTGTCAGCGCAGTGCCGAAGGATCTGCTAGCCCGTACCGCAGCCTTCCTTCTGCTGAAGGACTCAAAGTCCAGCTATGTGATCGAAGGAGAGAAGCCGCCACAGGATCGCGTCCAGCGCTGGGGCCGCGCTATTGGCGAGGCCGGCGGCGCAGCGCTCGACGAGCAGGAGTTCCTTCGCCTCCAACGTATCGTGATTGGGGACGAGCGTTTCGTGAAGCTCGGTTTCCGAAAGGATGGCGGTTTTGTCGGCGAGCACGATCGCGATACGCAGCGCCCTATCCCGGACCATATCAGTGCGCGCCACGAAGATATAGCTTCGCTCATGGCGGGACTCATCGCATTCGACCATAGCGCCGAGGGTGAATTCGATGCTGTGATCGCGGCCGCTATACTCGCGTTCGGGTTCGTGTATATCCACCCGTTCGAGGACGGCAACGGGCGCATTCATCGCTATCTGATCCATCATGTTCTCGCGCGTCGCGGCTTTAACCCGGCCGGCCTGCATTTTCCCGTGTCATCGGCTATTCTCGACCGGATTACCGAGTACAAAAGCGTCCTTGAGAGCTATTCGGACAGGCTACTTCCCTGCATCAAATGGGAGGCGACGCCGGCTGGCAACGTTAAGGTTCTCAACGATACTGCCGATTTCTATCGCTTTTTCGATGCAACGCCGCACGCGGAATTTCTGTATGCCTGCGTGCGCCAGACGATCGAGCGGGATCTTCCGAACGAAACTCGGTTCCTTCTCGGCTTCGACACGTTCCGCGCGGGCGTAGCAAGCATGATCGATATGCCGGAGAGGACGCTGAACAATTTGTTCGGCTTCCTCAGGCAGAATCAGGGCAAGCTGTCGAAGCGAGCGCGAGAGAACGAGTTCGCTGCTCTGACTGAGGACGAGGTTTCGAAGATTGAACAACTATACGCAGAATCATTCGACCAAGGCGGAGCCGTAGCTGGCTGAGGATAGTGACTTCACGATGCGTCGGCTTGACTTGCCCCATTGCTCCTCTGGCTCCATGACGTTCAAACGCATTGACTTCAGATAGAGCGACTGCGATCGACTTGCGCGCTCATGCAGCGACCGGCCCTTCCGCCGCATGAAGCGCCGTTTGCCGCCCCGACTTGCGTAGAGGTGCTCTTAGTCTTGGCTGTCGGCCATTGGCATCGCGAGCTTTCCAGCTTCGGTTTTGCCGACGGAGGTCAACGCCCATCATCGTGCAATTCATAGCCATCGATGTTGCCGTCTTCCGCATTCGAGACGTAAAGAACGTCATCGCGGAAGTTTCTGTTCATGACGCGCTCTCTCCAGAATCTTCCGAAAGATGATAGCCGCGGCCGCGATAGTCGAACTCGACGAGCTCGCAGATCCGAGCCGCGGGATTGGCGGGGGCCGCGTAATAGGCCCTGATCTCCTTGATGAGCCCGCTCGCCGCGTCGAACACGTACCATTCGTCACCGCGGAGCGCGGTGCTCTGCTTGCGCTTCCAATGGGTCCATTCGATCACCGCTTCCGGCGCGCGCGACGAGCACAGGATCTTTTCGATCGTCCACTGCGAGCCGAGATTCTCGACGCACCAGATCCATTTGCGCGCGATGGTCTCGGCGCCGCGCCAGGGTATATCTGGCAGGCCGGGCGGAAAATAGTGCACCGCGTCGGCGGTGAAGCACGACATCAAGGCATCGTAATCGGCCGCGTTGCAGGCGTCGAAATAGCGGCGGATGGTCGCCTCCATGGCGGCGGGGGATGTCTTGCTCATGTCATGCCCCCGCCCGGATCGTCGTCGCCCTCGCTGGATCGGCACCGGCCTTCTTCCAGGCCTCGAAATCGGCGCGCACCGAAGGCGTCGGCGGATAGACGCCATAGAGTGGCTCGCCGGCGGAGATGCGATACGACAGGTACTTTTCGAGCTGGTCGCGCCGCTCGCAGAGATCGGCCATCTCCGCCGCCAGGTGCCTGGGCACCACGGTGACGCCGTCACCATCGCCGACAATGATGTCGCCCGGGTAGACCGCGACGTCGGCGCAGGCGATTGGGACATTGAGGTCGGCGACGCGGTGATAGGACAGCCGCGTCGAGGCCGTGACCTGCCGCGCATAGGCCGGGAAGTCGAGCCGTGCCAGCTCCTGGCCGTCACGGAATGCGCCATCGGTGACGATCGCGGCCGCACCGCGCGCCTTCATCCGCGTCGGCAGCATCGCGCCCGCCGATGCCGCCCGCGGATCGTTGCGACTATCGATCACCAGGACTTGGCCCGGCGGAATGTTCTCGACCGCCTCCCATTGCAGATTGTCCGCGTTCGGATGCGGCGTGAGCGTCTCGATGGTGTCGAGATCCTCGCGCGCCGGGATCATGCGCATG
This sequence comes from Bradyrhizobium sp. Cp5.3, assembly GCF_000426265.1. NCBI lineage: Bacteria > Pseudomonadati > Pseudomonadota > Alphaproteobacteria > Hyphomicrobiales > Nitrobacteraceae > Bradyrhizobium > Bradyrhizobium sp. Cp5.3. Next base: position 25,152 of record NZ_AUFA01000022.1, read on the forward strand.
GTGAAGGCCTCGCCGGCGAAGCGGACCGCGTCGTTGTTCATCGGCACGAGGCCGACCAGGAAGCACTGGCGCAGGCCCTTCTTGAACAGCTCGGTGGTCAGCGATGCAGAGGAAACCTCCTTCAGCCGCTGGATGACGGAGGGATCGAGGGGACTGAGTTTCGTTTTCGGCTCGTACATAGCCATGCTCCTCAGGGACGCTTTCCGACCTCGTGGACGTCGCGGGCCCAGGCGCGCCCCTGCTCCGACAGGCTGAAGCCGAGGCCCGGCCGGTTCGGCACGATCATGCGGCCATTCACGACCTCGAGCTTCTCGTTGAACATCGCCTCCGACCATTCGAAATGCTCGACCCAGGGTTCGCGGGCATAGGCCGCCGTCAGGTGCAGATGGATCTCCATGCAGTAATGCGGCGCGAGCTGGAGCTTCTTGTGGTCGGCCAGCGCCAGGATCTTGAGGAACGGCGTGATGCCGCCGACGCGCGGCGCATCGGGCTGGATGAAATCGACGGAATTGTTGCGGATCAGCTCGTAATGCTCGTCGACGCTGGTCAGCATCTCGCCGGTCGCGATCGGGGTTGCGAGCTCGGCCGCGAGCGCCGCGTGGCCTTCGTAATCATAGGCGTCGAGCGGCTCCTCGATCCAGGTCAGGTTGAACTGCTCGGCGATGCGGCCGAAGCGCAGAGCCGTGGTGCGGTCCCATTGCTGGTTGGCGTCGATCGCCAAGGGAACGTCGCCGATATGGTTGCGGACCGCTTCGATGCGTTTGAGGTCGACCATCGGGTCGGGCTGGCCGACCTTGAGCTTGATGGCGCCGATGCCCTTGTCGAGCGCCATGGAGACGCGCTCCTTCACCTCCTCGATCGGCATCGAGAGATAGCCGCCCGAGGTATTGTAGCAGCGCACGGAATCGCGATGGGCACCCAGCAGCTTTGCCAGCGGCAGTTTGGCGCGCTTGGCCTTGAGGTCCCACAGCGCGATGTCGAAGGCGGCGATCGCCTGCGTGGACATGCCGCTGCGGCCGACCGAGGCGCCGGCCCAGACCAGCTTGTCCCAGAGCCGCGCGATGTCGCTCGGATCCTCGCCGATCAGCTCGCCGGCGATTTCCTTGGCATGCGCAAACTGGCCGGGACCGCCGGCGCGCTTGGAATAGCTGTAGCCGATGCCGCTATGGCCGTTCTCGGTCTCGATCTCCGCAAACAGGAACGCGATCTCGGTGAGCGGCTTCTGCCGGCCGGTAAGAACTTTGGCATCGCTGATCGCCTGCCCCAGCGGCAGGAAGACCAGCGAGGTCCGCACCCAGGCAATGCGGTCGGTGGTGGCTTCGCCGGCGGCAAGGCCTGCGGCGAGCGGGTTGGCGATGATGCGCGGGGTCACCTGCGTGTGTTGGTTCATGACGTTCTCCTGTGCTGTGGATTTTCGGGGGATGAGGTTATTCGGCCGCCACCGGCGCGGCGCGGATCAGGCCGCCGCCCTCACGGATGACGAGGCGTTCGATCGGGCCGACGATGACCCAGTAACAGAGCACGGCGAGCAGCCCGTGCAGGCCGACATAGAGCAGCGCGCCGTTGAACGATCCGGTGGCGGAGAGGATGTAGCCGATCGCAACCGGGGTCACGATTCCGGCGGTGTTGCCGATCGCATTGAACACGCCGCCGGTGAGCCCGATCACTTCCTTAGGCGCAGTGTCGGCGACAACAGTCCAGCCGAGCGAGCCAAAGCCCTTGCCGAAGAAGGCCGCGCTCATCAGCACCGTAATCAGCACGGTGGAGTCCGTGTAGTTGCAGCCGATGATCAACACCGTCATGACGAGGCCGATCGTGATCGGGGTCTTGCGCGCGATGCCGAGCGAGCCGGTGCGCTTGAACAGCCAGTCCGTGAAGAAGCCGGTGGCGACGCCGCCGATGAAGCCGCAGATGGCGGGAATGGTCGCGATCAGGCTGGCATCGAGCACCGATAGGCCGCGCGCCTTGACCAGATAAGTCGGAAACCAGGAGACGAAGAACCAGGTGATCGACGAGATGCCGTATTGCGCGAGGAAGATGCCCACCAGCATGCGGCTCTTGAAGAGCTCGCCGAGGTCGGACCAACGCGGCCCCTGCTCTGCCACCGCTGCCGGCGACGCGCCGCCGAGATCTACCAGCGCGCCGCCGGCGCGCAGATGGTCGAGCTCCGCGGCGCTGACTTTGGGATGACCGCTCGGCGGATAATAGGTAAGTGCCCACACCGCTGCGAACAGGAAGCCGAGCGCACCCATGACAGCGAAGATGTGCTCCCAGCCGAAGCGATGATCGAGGAAACCCATCAGCGGCGTGAAGATCACCAGCGAGACGTATTGCGCGCTGTTGAAGATAGCCCCCGCGATGCCGCGCTCGGTGGACGGAAACCATGCGGCGATGATGCGGCCGGCCGCGGGGCCGACGGGCGATTCGAAGACGCCTAGCATGAAGCGCAGGATCAGCATCACCAGGAACGGATAGCTGGCCCAGCCGACGCAGCTCATCAGGAAGGTGACGAGCGACCACAGGATCAATCCGCCCAAAATGGTCTGCTTCGCGCCGAGCCGGTCGGCGATCCAGCCCGCCGGGAGATGCGCCAGCACATAGGCCCAGGCAAAGGCCGAGAACATCCAGCCGAGCTCGACCGGCGTGATGCCAAGCGCCTTCGTCATGTTGGGTCCGGCGATCGACAATGTCGCGCGGTCGCCGCTGCTGAGCGCCAGCAGGATGGTGATCAACGCCAAAGTGACAAAACGATAATGCGTCCGTGCGGACGGCTTCTGCTCCGTGGTCACGCTGCTCCGCCCTTTCCCGTTTTGTTTGACCCGGTCGGACTTGCGCGACCGTGGATGTCCGCGAGACGCCAGCGGCGCTCAGGACGCGAGAAAGCTAGATCAGTGATCAATTCAGGTCTAAGCTCATTTTTGGATGAAATTGATCCAGAAAAGGTATCAATGATCGAGTTCGGGCAGGTGCGGGCCTTCGTGGCGGTGGCCGATGAGCTGAATTTCGGCCGTGCGGCCAAGCGGCTGAACATGACGCAGCCGCCGCTAAGCCGGCAAATCAAGCTCTTGGAAGATACTCTCCGGGTCACCCTGCTCGAGCGCACCAGCCGATCGGTGAAACTGACCGCGGCGGGTCGCGCCTTTCTTGGCGAAGCGCGCGCCTTGCTGCAGCAGCGCGAGCAAGCCGTGAAGACCGCACGGCAGGCCGCATCGATGGCGGGCGGCGCGCTGTCGATCGGCTTCGTGGGCGCAACGACCTATGGCTATCTGCCGTGGCTTGCGACGCGCGTAAGGGCCGAACTGCCGAACATCGAAATTACGTTCGAGGAACTGACATCGCGTCAGCAACTCGATGCGCTCAGATCAGGACGGATCGATCTCGGCCTGGTCAGGCCGATCGAAACGGAGAAGCCGATTCGAAGCGCGGCCGTCTTCCGCGAGGGCCTTGCGCTTGCGCTGCCGCTCAATCATCCGCTCGCGGTACGCCGGCGGCCGGAGCTGTCGCATCTCGAAGGCCAGCCTTTCATCATGTATTCGGCTGATGGACCTTATATGCGATCACTATTGACCGCGGCGTTTGACGCCAACGGCGTGCGGCCGCAGGTGGTGCAGTCGATGAGCCAGGCGCAGGCGATCCTGTCGCTGGTCAGCGCCGGCCTTGGCGTTGCCATCGTGCCGGAGGAGACCCGCAACGCCTGTTTCGACAATGTGGTGTTTCGCCCGATCAGGCTCGGGCCGTCCGTGTTCGCCGAGCTCCACGCGATCTGGCGCAGTGATAGCCGCAACGTCGCCCTGGCGCGGCTTCGCGAACTGGCGTTCCGACCAACGCGCTGAGGACAGGAACAAGAGCCAATCTTTGCAGCGGTCCTTCGCTGTTTCCTGAGAAGCAGCTATCTCGCGCCCTGCAATACGTCGATTCGTCGATCTTGATTCCACATCGATGGAGATTGCGGAGCACGAGCAAAAGCCTCGCAGACCGCATGCGCGCCCGTGAGGATTGCGGCGATGACAACCCGTCGGGTCTGACATCTGTGCTTTCGTCGATCCTTTTCTCTTAACATAAGAATCTTACTTCGACAGACCGGTCCGACTGCCTAGCACCACGAAACCTGGGCACAAGGCGGCTATTGGGGGGCTTCTGATCAGCCGCAAACTTCTTTGATGAATTTGATACCAATCAGCGCCAGCTTGCAAACCCATCGAGAGGCGTCAATCCACTCAGCTCGCCTTGCGCACCGTCTGTAAAAATTCCGCGACGTCACGTTTGAGCGCGACCGCCTGATCCTGAAGGGCAGAGGCTGCTGCGAGCGCGGCTTCGGCACCGATATCGGTTTCGCCGGCCACGGTGCGAACGGCGCCGACCTGCTCGCTCACGGCTGCGGTGCCGTTCGCGGCCTGCTCGACATTGCGGGCGATCTCGCTGGTTGCGGCGCCTTGCTCTTCGACAGCGGATGCGATCGTTGTCGCAATCTCGGTCATGGCAGAGATGGTCTTGCCGATTTGGCCGATCGCGGCTACCGATCGGCCGGTCGAGCTCTGAATCTCGGCAACAAGGCTCGATATCTCCTCGGTGGCTCGAGCCGTCTGCGTCGCGAGACTTTTCACTTCGTTGGCCACAACGGCAAAACCCCTGCCCGCGTCGCCGGCACGCGCCGATTCGATCGTGGCATTGAGCGCGAGCAGGTTGGTTTGGCTCGCGATCGCCTGGATGAGCTGGACCACTGTGCCGATGCGCTCGGCGGAATGTGATAGCGCACGCATCAGCGCCTCGGTGCGCGATGCCTCTTCCTTGGCTTGGTCAGACACCGACACGGAGCGGGCCACCTGGCTCGAGATCTCCTTGATCGAGGCCGCCAACTGGTGTGTCGCGGCAGCAACCGTCTGAACGTTGGAGGAGGCTTGAGTCGACGTAGCGGCCACCTGCTCGGCGAGTGAGCGGCCACGCTCGGCGACGCGAGCAAGGCTCTCTGCGCTCTGTCCCATCTCCTCGGCGCGGCTCGATACGCCGCTGATAACGCCTTCCATGCCGCGATCGAACCGATCAGCGAGTGTTCCCATCATCGCCGCACGCTCGGTCTCGGCCGCAACACGTTGTGCTGCAGCCTCGCGCTCCATGCGGCGAACGGTCTGTGCATTCTGCCGGAACACTTCGACGGCACCGGCCATATGTCCGATCTCGTCGCCGCGATCGCCACCTGGGATCGCCTCGTCGAGCTCGCCGGCCGCAAGCGACTGCATGCGCGAGGTCATCTGGCTGATAGGGCGCGACACACTCCGTCCGATCCCCCAAGCGAGCAGCGCGCCAAAAATGAGTGCGGAGCCTGCGACGGCGATCACCAGACTGTGGGTGTGCTCGACCGACTCCGCCGTCAGCCGGCTCTGTTCTTTGCGCGCGGCACCAAGCGCCTGACTGATCCGACTGGTCTGCGCGTCGATAACATTGCTTGCCCTGCCAAGATCGGCTTGACCTGCGCGCAGTTCACCGACCGCAGTCACGAGATCCGTTAAGTTCGCCGATTGATCCGCGAGCGTTTTCTTGAGTGCCGCGATCAGCATTTTTAGACGCGGGAGATCGGCGCCGCCGATCTCCGTCTCGCTATCGGCAATCGCGGCTTGGGCATAGGTGATTGACCGAACGACATCGTCGGCGTCGACTTGTGCCTCACTCGCGATATACCTTAGTACCACGATACGCACCGTGTCGGCCGTAGCTGCTATCCGCAGCGGGTTGAGTACATGTTCTGACTGGTTGGCAAGCGTCGTATTGATGGCACCGACGGTAAGGCCCGCCGATGCACCGAGTGCATCGCTCTTGGTGCTGGCATTCCGGAGATGGTCGACGGCGCCGGTAACTCCCGAAAAGGATTTCTTGTACCCATCGAGAGCTTCCACCAGCACGCCGCGGCCCGACGCGATCGCCGGCAAATGGCCGAATTGCTTGTCGATCTCGTCGAAGGTCTGGCCGAACCTGTCAATCGCCTTGGCGGCGCTGTCACGGTCGCCGAGATTGCGCGTGCGCACAAATTTTTCGACCGCTGCGTTGGCCGACAAGAGCGCAGCATGGACGCGCGACATACCAGCGTCCCCGTCCGCGCTGGTCACGAGATCGCCGACTGTGCCGCCGATCTCCGAGATTCGCACGACGGCCAGAAGCGCGAGCACCAAAAGGAACCCAAGGATCAGAGTGAAGCCGCCAAAGATACGCTGGCGGATGCCGATGTAAGACAGGAGCTTGAAGGAATTCATGGCTCTGAACCCTAACCACACACAATCATGTTTGAAGGCCACCGCATTCCTGCCGCCGATGTGGATGTACGGGGCTGGATCATGCTCTACGGAGTTGCACGGATTTGGGCGAGCAGATCCTTACCGAAACGCCTTTCGAACTCGGGCTCGAGCGGCTTCAAGGCGTCGATGAAGAGCTGGCGATCGACCTTCTCGATGATCTCCATGCCTCCCTTGCGCAATTCGTCAAGCTTCTTCGCCTCACCTTCGACACCGTACTTCCAAGTCGCTTCAGCACCAGCCTTAGCGGCGGCAATGATGATCGCCTGATCGACAGGCTTGAGCGCCTGGAACATGTCACGATTCGCGACGAAGGCGATTGGCGAGAAGAAATGTCCGGTCAGGCTGACGTGCTTCTGAACTTCGTCGAGATGGCTGGTGGCGATGGTCATGACGGGATTTTCCTGCCCGTCGATGCGGCCGTCCTTCAGGGCGGAATAAACGAGCGTGAAATCCATCGGCACAACCTCGGCCCCAAGCGCCTTGAACGTCATCGCATAGATATCGTTAGGAAGCACTCGGATCCTGAGGCCTTTAAGATCCGCGGGCGTGCGGATCGGCCGTTTCGAGTTGGTCAGGTTTCGGAAGCCCTGCTTGCCGATCGCGAGCAGCACAAGGCCTTTGTCGGCGAAACGTTTGGCGAGCGCAGCACCGACCGGCCCGTCTGCGACCGCCTTGGCTTGCGCGGCGTCACGAAAGAGAAACGGAACGTCGAACACGCCGAATTCAGGCACGACGGCACTGACAATGGAGCCCGAGAGAGTCGCCATGTCGATCACACCGCTGCGCGTTGCCGCGAGAATCGCCGGCTCTCCACCCAGAGAGGGGCCACCACGCTCATCCAGGATGATGCGCCTCTCGGCGATCTCGCCGAGCTTGCGGCGGAATTCGTCCGAACCGATTTGTTGCGGCCCCTCTGGCGCCGAGTTGAAAACCAACGACACCATCTGTGGTGTTCCGGTCGCGGGCACGAGTCCCAAAGACAACAACGTCAAGATAGTGCCGAGCCAACCAACAGTTTGCCACTTCATCGAACGCTCCCCCCAAGCGTCGCGATCATATCGAGATCAACTACAAGAATAGTTAAGCTTAGGCCGCAGAATACCTGATGGCTGCCAGCCGATGGCGCTCTTCATGCCGCGCAGCCGTAGTAAAATCGCGAAGAACGAGCCGGTTAAAATGGGCGGGCCGGTACCGCAGACCGCATTGTGCGGAAATACTTCACAATCGCCAACTAAAATTCGCTAATCGACTACTCTGCAACAGGCGGGGCTCAAGCTACGGCCCCAGAATTCGCGAGATCGGCGCCTGACCTAGGGTCATCCGAAGAATCTCTCGAGAGCGACCACAGCAATTTCCGACAGGGATCGGGCCTCGTCGAATCTTCTCGACAAGCGCAGCGGCGTGTCCCGACATCATCCGAATATGCAATCACCTATACATTGACGAACCGGCCCGATTCAGCGCGGAAAAATACGAGCGCTGCAAGCAGCCTGATCGGCGGCCGCTGCCGATGCGGCAGACGTTCGGTACTGACAATCGCCTACTTATCCTCGAAGGATCTGTGACCTTTCAAAACGACTTGGCGCGCCAGATCAGCCAATCGTTTGGCGGCGGGCGACAAAGCCCGGTCGCACCGCGATATCAAAGCGATGCTCCTGACTAACTTCTCGGGTCCAATGGGAATTCCGGTCATCTGGGAACTTGCCGTCAGCCTAAGCACCGAGCGCGGAAGGATTGCAACGCCGAGGCCAGCCTCTGCCATCGCCAGCAGCGTCAGACTATGGAGACAATCGTATTTGCAGGGCGACGGAAGACCACGCTTCTTCATCTCAGCGTCGAACAGCTGACGCATCGAAGTCGCGGGTGCAAGGTGCAGAAGCGGCAACTTCGAAAGCTCTTCAAGCGAAATGCTGCGCCGAGGTTTAGGAATGATGCTTTTCGGCGCGAGCGCAACTATTGGATCTTGTAGCAACACGTCGACTAATAGGTCGGGCTCTGGCGGAACGGCCTGCGCTATTGCGAAATCGATTGAGCCGTCGCGCAGGGCCGCGAGCAGTCCGTCCGAAGCAATCTCGCGCAGAAAGACTTTCACGTTAGGGTAATCGCGTTCGAACGTTGCCAGTATGGTCGGCCCGCAGCTTGCCGCAATCGTCGGAGCACAGCCGAGAACAACCCGTCCGTGTCGTAACTCGGCTGTTTCGTTGATCACACGAAGACTATGCTCAATTTCCTTGAGAGCCAGTCGGGCGCCGTTGAGCAGCTCTTCGCCTTCTGGCGTCAAACCTACGGATCGCGTCGTTCGATGCAGCAGCGCCAACCCGAGCTGACGTTCCAACTCCCTCACTTGCGCAGATACCGCTGATTGGGACCGCGCCGTCATCTCTGCCGCAATCCTGAAGCTTTTGTGCTCGGCAACAAGCACAAAGGTTTGCAGCAGCTTCGGATTGAAGTTCATTAAGTTGAGTGCCGGCTTGACCATGTCCTGCGTCATCCTCCGCGTCTGTGGATTGTCCTGCAAAATTGCTTAATCACCAAGATAAATTCGCTTCACCGGCTACATCGAGGTTTCCACAATGGCTGGATAAGGTCGGGAGGACTACGAGATGGACATTGGCGTTAAGGACAAGGTCGCGCTTGTTTTCGGCGCGGGCGGCGGACTTGGCGGCGCAATCGCGAAAGCGCTTGCAGCCGAGGGGGCCCGGATTGCATTGGCTGATATCGCCGAGGACGCCGCGAAGGCCACCGCCGCGGAGATTGCGAAGTTTGGCGGTACCGCCCGCGTCTATCAATGGGACCTCGCCGACATCGCAGGCATCGCTCACAAGATCGCGCAAATTGAATCAGATCTAGGCCCCGTCGACATCCTGATCAACAACACCGGCGGCCCCCCTCCGACACCCGCAGCGGGCCAGGACGCAGCTCTCTGGTCGAAAAGCTTCGAGAGCATGGTGCTCTCCGTCATCAAGGTTACGGACAACCTGCTGCCCGGGATGCGCGCGCGGAAATGGGGTCGCATCATCACGAGTACGTCGTCCGGTGTCGTGGCTCCGATTCCAAACCTCGGCATCTCCAACGCCTTGCGGTCCAGCCTCGTTGCCTGGTCGAAAACGCTGGCCCGCGAGGTCGGAGCCGACGGAGTGACTTGTAACATTGTCCTTCCGGGACGCATCGCCACGCCGCGGATCAAGTTTCTGGATGAGAAGAAGGCCGAGCGCGAGAAGCGCCCAGTTGCCGAGGTCGCGCACGAAAGCGAGAGCTCGATCCCGGTCGGCCGATATGGCGATCCCACCGAGTATGGGGCCGTCGTCGCCTTTCTGTCGGGGCGATCTGCGTCCTATGTGACCGGGTCCGTGATCCGCGTCGACGGTGGACTGATCGCAAGCATTTAGGAATTCTCGCAAACATCGCGCACTAAGACGCGACGCGAGCAAACGATACAATATTGGGAGAAAAGGCTCATGAGTGCTACGACCAGTCACGTCGGAGAGATGTCGACGATTGGAGTTGGAAGAGCGAGATGGCTGATTGTCCTGCCGGCGGTCTTCATCATGTATACGATCTCCTTTTTTGATCGTGTTAACATCGGCATGGCTCTCCCGCACATCACTCCGGAGCTCGGGCTGACGCCGGTCCAAGCCGGGTGGGTCGGTGGATCGTTAGCCTGGGGCTATGCCATCACGCAGCTCGCGGGCGGCTTCCTGGCGTTGAAATTCGGCTCGCGCCGGCTAATCGGTCTGTGTTTGGTGCTATTCGGCGCGACGGCCATCGCGACGGGACTGGTCCGGAATTTCTGGGAACTCGTCGCAGTCCGCTTTCTGCTTGGTCTGTTCGAAGGTCCCATCTACGCAGCAACGTCCATGTTCCTGGCCCAATGGTTCGTGAAAAGCGAACGGGGCCGCGCATTCGGCATCTGGAACCTGAGCCTCGGAATTGGCGGCTTTCTCGCCGGGCCGATTTCTGGCGCGCTGTTGTCGGCCTATGACTGGCGCCTCACGATGGTCGTGGAAGGCGTTCCGGCCTGGATCTTCTGCGCGGTCTGGTTCATGTCGATTCCAAAATCGATCGACGCCGCCTCTTGGCTGTCCGAGGCAGACCGCAAGCTCATCAAGGACGAGCTTGCCGCCGAGCAGGCGGCCCATTCCACGTCCATCTCCGAACCGTGGTGGCGGATTTTCAGTGAGCCTGCTGTGTGGCTGATGACGGCCGGCTTTGGTCTCAACAGCGTCCTCCTCTACGGGTTCACGCTCTGGCTGCCCGCGATACTCAAATCATACGGGACGCTGAGCGAATTCATGGTCGGCCTGTATGCCGGTGCACCGTTCCTCACGACGATGCTGGGCATCCTCTACATTACAAATCGGTCCGACAAGCATGGTCAGGAGCGTCGCTGGCATGCGGCGGTGCCGACGATGTTGACGGGTATGCTGATGATCGGGGCGGCCTTCATTCCCGTGCATCTCTATGCGGTCCAGATCGCAGCCTTCATCATCATCGGCTTTCTCATGAAAATGCTGGTGCCGCTAATCTTTGCCCGATTGACCGAGATCCTGCCGCTCAGCAAGGCCGTTCCGGCGGTGGCATTCGTCAGCGGCGTCGGGAATCTTCTCGGACAGTTCTTCGGTCCGCTGATCATCGGATATGCGAAATCAATTTCCCCGACCTTCACGCTTTCGCTGGTCATCATCGGAATCTGCTCGGTCGCGGGCGGCATCTGCGTTGCGCTGTCCCGCAGCCGGACCGTAGCTTCGACCTAACCACTGCCGCCTCGCTTAACTGCCTCTTGAGAGACCACGACATGACAAAACTGATCGATGCCACGGCCCGAGGGGTCTATCCGATATCTGTCACCCCGTTTCTGGACAATGGCGCCATCGACTTTGCGAGCATGGACAGGCTCGTCGACTTCTTCCTTGAGATCGGCGTGCCCGGAATGACCCTGCTCGGTCTTCTGGGTGAGGCCAACAAGCTGTCCAAGGAGGAGTCGATCGACCTCGTGCGTCGCGTCGTCCGCCGTCTCGACGGCCGCGCCCAGGTGATAGCCGGCGTTTCGCAGGCCGGCTTCGACGAGTTTGCCTCGCTCGCGGCGGCGGTGATGGGCGAAGGCGCATCCGGCATCATGGTCGCGCCGGCCCCATCGTTGAAGACCGAGGATCAGGTGCTCGGCTTCTTCGAAGCGATTTCCTCGCGCATCGGCGAGCATGTGCCGATTGCGCTCCAGGACTATCCGCAGAACACCGGCGTGTATATGTCGGTTGACACGCTTGCCCGCATCATCGAACGCGTGCCAAACGTCCAGATCGTCAAGCACGAGGAAGGCTCGGCGTTGCGCAAGATCACTAAGATGCGAGCGCAGGAGTCCAGCGGCGGTCGCCGCCGGGTTTCGATGTTGGTCGGCAACAGCGGCCTGCATCTGCCTCAGGAGCTCGCGCGCGGCGTCGACGGTGCCAATACCGGCGTTGCCTTCCCCGAGATCCTGATCGAAGTTTGCAATCGCTTTTTCGCAGGCAATCCTGAAAGTGCCGAGGATCTCTACGACATCTTCCTGCCGGTCATTCGCCACGAATGGCAGGTCGGGATTGGGCTCGCAATTCGCAAGGAAATATTCCGCCGCCGCGGCCTGATCGCAACGGCCAAGGCGCGTGCGCCGGGTCCTTCGCTCTATCGCGACGATCACGTAGAGCTGACGCGTCTGCTGGCGCGCCTCGAGCGCCGCGCGGAGGCGGCCGGAGAGTCCGGCCTCATCCGTTCCTATCGCGTGAAGCAGGCGGCCTAAGATGAGTCAAGCGCTCAAGCTTCAGCCCGAGTCCGACACGCTGCCAGTGCTCGATGATGTCCGCGCCGCTGCATCGCGCCTCGACGGCGTGGCGCATCGCACGCCTGTCATGACCTCCACCATCGTCGACGCGCGCGTCGGCGGCCGGTTGTTCTTCAAATGCGAGAACTTTCAGCGGATGGGCGCCTTCAAGTTCCGCGGCGCCTATAACTTCATCTCCCAGCTGAATGACGCGCAGCGACGCGCAGGGGTGATCACCTTCTCATCGGGCAACCACGCTCAGGCGACGGCGCTGGCCGCCAAGCTGCTGGGAGCCCCGGCGCGAATCCTGATGCCGCACGATTCCGCGGCATCGAAAGTCGCGGCGACCAAAGGATATGGGGCAACCGTCCAGATCTATGACCGCTTCTCGACCGATCGTGACAAGCTCGCCGCAGACATCGCCGCAGAGCACGGACTGACGATTGTTCCGCCATATGACCACCGGCATATTGTTGCCGGCCAGGGCACGGCGACCCTCGAACTGATCGAGGACGCTCCCCCTCTCGATATGGTCGTGGCGACGCTTGGCGGCGGTGGCTTGCTCTCGGGCGTGTCGGTCGCGGTACACGGCACTAACCCGAATTGCAGGGTGATCGGCGTCGAGCCGGTTGGCGGCGATGACGGCCTTCAATCGCTTAGGGCAGGCCGGGTGATCCGCATCCCACCCCCGAAGGGCCTTCCTGAAGGCGCGCTCGCAACTCACCTCGGCTCGCTCAACTTTGAGATCATCCGCCGTCACGTGCACGATATCGTGCTGGTCACGGACGACGAGATCATCGCGGCGATGAAATTGCTTACCCAGCGCATGAAGCTCGTCGTGGAGCCGACCGGCGCCCTCCCGTTGGCCGCGCTGCTGGCGGGCAAGCTTGACGTCGCGGGCAAGAATGTCGGCGTGATCGTTAGCGGCGGCAATGTCGATCTCGATCGCTTCGGTCGGCTTATCTCCTGAGGAAGCACTCATGTCGTCTTTGTTCTCGAACATTCCCTCGATCCCGATTGATCCGATCATCCGGCTCTGGCAGGAGTTCACGGCCGACCGCAATCCAGAAAAGCTCAATCTGGTGCTCGGGGTCTACACGGACGCCAATGGCGCCGTGCCGAGACTGCGCTCCGTTCAGAAGGCCGAGCGCAGATGGATCGATCAGGCGCTACCGAAGACATACCGTCCGCTCGAAGGTACTCCGGGTTATCGCACCGCCGTCCAGGATCTGCTTTTGACGGCAAATGCCGGCGCGATCAGCCGGGAACGAGTCACGACCCTCCAGACGATCGGCGGTACCGGCGCTTTGAAGATCGGCGCCGATGTGCTGGCTCGCCTTTCTCCTGGGGCGACCGTGGCCGTCAGCAATCCGAGCTGGGAGAACCATCGCTCATTGTTCGATGCAGCGGGGTTTGCGGTCGTGAGCTACCCCTATTACTCGGCCGAACTCGGCGGCATCGATTTCGAGGCCATGCAGGCCTTCCTGCGTCGCATGACGGCGGGATCGATCGTGGTGCTGCATGCTTGCTGTCACAATCCGACCGGCAACGACCTGACGCCCGATCAGTGGCGGACCGTTATATCCATCCTGAAGGCGCGAGGCCTCACTCCCTTCATCGATATTGCCTATCAGGGCTTCGGGGATGGCCTTGATGACGATGCTTTGGTGCTTGGTGTTCTCGCCGAAGCTGGGATGGAATTCTTCGTTGCATCGTCGTTCTCGAAGTCCTTCTCGCTGTATGGCGAGCGGGTCGGGGCGCTAACCATCGTTGCCGAGAGCGCCGACGCCAAGAAGAAGGTTGAGGACCTTGCCAAACGCATCATTCGCACAAGTTATTCAAATCCGCCGACCCACGGCGCGGTTATCGTCGAGACGGTACTGACCACGCCGGAGCTCCGTGCCGACTGGGAACGGGAATTGGGCGAGATGCGCGAGCGCATCGTCTCGATGCGCCGGCGTCTGGCCGAAAGCCTGCAGCAGCAATTTCCCGAGCGCAGCTTCGATCGGATCAAGGCGCAGAAGGGCATGTTTTCCTATTCCGGCCTCACCGCGCAGGAGGTAGAGCGGCTTCGCGTCGCCCACGGCATCTATGCTGTCGACACAGGCCGCATCTGTGTGGCGGCTTTGAATGAACACAATATCGGGCGCGTCCTGGACGCGCTCGGCCAAGTATTGGCTGGCTGAACACTGGAGGATCACCCATGTCGCCTCCCCTCAAACGCGTATTCCGCTTCGATCTTTGGATCAATCCGGTCTTCGACGAGCGCATGCGCAGTCAGACTGACATCCAGCTCGATATCGGGCGCCTGGCCGCGCCGGATGATGACAACGCCGCCCTGCTTGAGCAGGCCCACATCTACCAGATCTCGCCGGCGCGGGATGAATTGCCACTCAAATGGCATGCGCGCGAGGATCTCCTGAAGCGCTTTCCAAATCTCCTGGCGGTGTCTTCGGGCGCAGCTGGCTTCGACACCGTCGATGTCGATGCCTGCACCCGCGCCGGCGTTGCCGTGGTTAATCAGGTCGGCGGCAATGCGCGCTCGGTCGCCGAGCTTGCCATCGGGCTGATGTTGTCCGTGTCGCGCAAGATTCCGTTGTCCGACCGGAAGCTTCGAACAGAGCGAGGCTTCTCACGCGAATCCCTGATGGGCCATGAGATTTCGGGGGCAACACTCGGCATCGTCGGCATCGGGCATACCGGAGGTCAGGTTGCGCATGTGGCAAAGGCGTTCGACCTGAAGATCCTGGCCCATGATCCGTTGCTCTCGGAGCAGGACATCCGGGCGCGAGGCGGTGAGCCGGTCGATCTGCCAACGTTGCTGGCCGCGTCCGATTTCGTCTCTCTACACTGCCCACTCGACAACACGACGCGCGGCATGTTCGGTGCGCACGCGTTCGCGTCCATGAAAAAGGGCGCCGTGTTCATCTCGACGGCGCGCGGCGGCATTCACGACGAAGCCGCGCTTGCCGAGGCGCTGACCTCCGGCCATCTCGCAGGCGCTGGGCTAGATGTGTGGATGCCGGAACCACCGCCGCTCGACAATCCTCTCCTTCGGCTCGAGAACGTCGTCGCCACCTATCACACGGCGGGCGTAACCCATGAAGCGCGCCGCAACGTTGCCGCATGGGCAGCGGATCAATTGATCGGGCTGTTGCACGGCGAGAAGCCACCGCGTCTTGTCAATGCCGAGGTCTGGCCGCTCGTCCTGGAGCGCAGCGGGAGCGTGCTTAAGGCCAACGTGCCACGCGCATTGCAATCGTCGTGAATGCGGAGAGAGCTGTGATTTTCATATCCGAGCAGGAGACTGCCGCCGCTATCAGTCACGAACTCGCGTTTGATGCGGTTCGTGAGGCGTTGATCCTTGCGGTGTCGTCCAATAGCAAGGTCTTTCCCGCCGTGATTGCCCATGGCTCGGACAGTGGCAATCGCTTCTCCGTCAAGGCAGGTATTGCGGGAGACATTGCCGGCACTAAGATGGGGTTCAATTGGCCGGCAAACAAGAAGCGCGGAATTCCATCGCACAATTCCGTGACGATCCTCATCGATCAGACGGTCGGCCGTATCGGCGCCGTCGTGGAGGCCGGGCTCGTCAACGCCTATCGGACGTCCGCGGCCGATGCGGTTGCCGCGGACAGTCTTGCACGCTCTGACTCGCGCAGCCTCGCGGTGTTTGGTGCGGGCAATCAGGCCGGATATGAATGTCTGGCCTTGGCCAAGATCCGACCGATCGATCGCGTTCTCGTCGTCACGCAAGACATCGCAACCGAGGGGGATCGTTTCATTGCGCGTCTCGCTAAACACGGCCTGCGTGCGGAGATTGCCAACGCCGAGGCCGCCTGCCGGGCAGCCGATATGATCGTCACGGCGACGCCGTCGACCGCGCCGTTGTTTGAGGCAGATTGGGTCAAGCCGGGAACGCATATTTCGTCTATGGGGGCTGATTCAAAAGGCAAGCAGGAACTGCCGCCCGCGCTGTTCAAGCGCGCAAAACTTTTCTGCGACCTACCGGAACAATCGACCACGATTGGCGAATTCCAGCATGCCGCGTCCCTCATCGCATCCGGCGGCGTCGCCTTGACCGCCATCGGCTTGGTCCTGACCGACAAAGCGACAGGCCGCACCTCGCCCGACGACATCACCATCTTCGACAGCTCGGGCATCTCGCTGCAGGACCTTTGCGTCTGCCAAAAGCTTGTGGAGTTGCTTCGGCCAGGAAAGAGCAAAACTGACGAACATCGGTAGGGTTCATCGACTGTGAGGCAGATCAACCGCATCTTCCGCGATGGCAACCATCCAACGTAGGGCGACCCTGCAGTTTACTCTAGAACAGAGTTGTTCTTGATCCCTCGCCCAACGCGCTTGCGTTGTTAGCGGCGCTTCAAAGAGAACGGGCCAGCCGTCAGTTAAGACGTCCAGCAGGCCTGGAGAGACTTTATGCTGCCACGCATCTCCGATATGCCGTCTTCTGCTCCGCTGCATGCTGAGCTCATCGCAGAGCTGCGCCTGCGCGGGTTCGAGGGCGATCTGACGCCAGCCGATGCCGACCGGATCGTCTCGGCGACCGACAACTCGATCTACCAGCTGCTTCCGCAACTCATCGCGTTTCCGCGCAACGTCGACGATCTGGTGCGCCTTGCGCGCGTCACAGCGGGAGAGCGCTTCAAGGACATCGTGTTCGCGCCGCGCGGTGGCGGAACCGGCACCAATGGCCAATCTCTGACTGAAGGCATGGTGGTCGATGTCTCGCGCCACATGAACCGCATCCTCGAAATCAACCCGGAACAGCGCTGGGTGCGGGTGCAGGCCGGCGTCGTGAAGGATCAGCTCAATGCCGCCCTCGCCGAACACGGCCTGTTCTTTCCGCCGGAGCTCTCCACCTCCAATCGCGCCACGATCGGCGGCATGATCAGCACGGATGCGAGCGGCCAGGGTTCCTGCCTCTATGGCAAGACGCGCGACCACGTGCTGGAGCTGACGGCCGTGTTGCTCGACGGCACGGTCTGGACCTCGCGGCCGATCGAAGACGAGGAGCTGCAGCACATCAAGCGCCGCAGCGACCGCGTCGGTGCGGTTCACCGGCTGGTCGACGCGATCCAGCGCGAGCAGGCGGACCTGATCGCAGCCCACTTCCCTAAGCTGAACCGCTGCCTGACCGGTTACGATCTCGCGCATATCCGCGATGAGCGCGGACGCTTCAACCTCAATTCGATCCTGTGCGGTAGCGAAGGCACGCTGGCACTGATCGCCGAGGCCAAGCTCAATGTGGTGCCGATCCCGAAGCACAGCGCCCTGGTCAACGTGCGCTATGGCAGCTTCGACGCCGCGTTGCGCGATGCGCAGGAGTTGATCCGGTTCGGCGCCGCCTCGATCGAGACTGTGGATTCCAGAGTGCTCGGCCTCGCCCAGGACGACGTGATCTGGGACTCCGTCCGGCAATACTTCCCCGAAGACGACGGACAGCGCGCCACCGGCGTGAATCTGGTCGAGTTCGTCGGCAACGTCGAGGCCGATGTCGAGACGTCCGTGCGCAAGGTGACCGACGCGCTCGCGTCCGCCGGGCCATCGCGCGGCCGCCGTGGCTTCACCGTGGCGCGCGGCGAAGCCGATGTCGGCGCGATCTGGGACATGCGGAAAAAATCGGTCGGCCTGCTCGGCAACATGCAGGGCGACAAGCGGCCGATCCCCTTTGTCGAGGACACCGCCGTCCCGCCGGAGCACCTCGCCGACTATATCGCCGAGTTCCGCGCCGCACTGGACGCCCGCAACCTCACTTACGGCATGTTCGGCCATGTCGATGCCGGCGTGCTGCACGTGCGGCCGGCGATCGACATGAAGGATCCGGCACAAGAGCTGCTGATCCGGGAGATCACCGAAGACGTGGTGCGGATCGCCAAGAAATATGGCGGGCTGCTGTGGGGCGAGCATGGCAAGGGCGTTCGTTCCGAATTCTCGCCGCGCTTCTTCGGCCCGCTCTATCCGACCCTGCAATCCATCAAGGCCGCGTTCGACCCGCGCAACCAGCTCAATCCGGGCAAGATCGCTGCGCCCGAGGACGGCAAGCTGCTTGCGATCGATGGGCTGACGACGCGCGGCCAGCTCGACCGGACCATTCCCCGCTCCGTCCGCGCCGCCTATGACGAAGCGCTCCACTGCAACGGCAACGGCGCGTGCTTCACCTGGGATGCGGACGAGGCGATGTGTCCGTCCTACAAGGCGACGCGCGATCGCCGGCATTCGCCGAAGGGCCGGGCCTCGCTGACCCGTGAATGGCTACGTCAACTGGCGGCGGTTGGCGTCGACCCGATCGCGGAAGCCAACAAGCTTCGCGGTGGATCGCCGTGGCGAGGGCTGCTCGCTCGGCTACGCAACAGCTGGAGACGCGAGCCGGATTTCTCGCACGCCGTGATGGATGCGATGGACGGCTGCCTCGCCTGCAAATCCTGCAGCGGGCAGTGTCCGATCAAGGTCGACGTTCCCACGTTCCGGGCAAAATTCCTCGAGCTCTACTACGGCCGCTATCTGCGCCCAGTCCGCCACCACATGGTCGCTTCTCTGGAGGCTATGCTGCCGGCGCTCGGCAAAGTGGGCTGGCTGTACAATTTGCTCCTCGACAACCCGGCGGGTCGCGCCGCGATGCGGGCGATCGGCCTGGTGCACACGCCAAAATTCTCCGCCATTTCGATGCGGCAGGAATTGGCGACGCGCGGGATTGCAATGGCAACGCCGGAGGCGCTGGCTGCGCTGTCGGCCGAAGAGCGCGCGCGCAGCGTGGTTCTGGTGCAGGACGCTTTTACGAGCTGGTACGAAACGCACGTGGTGTTGGCGGTGCTCGATCTGATCCAGGCCATCGGCTTCAAGCCGTTCGTCGCGCCCTTCCTCCCGAATGGAAAGCCGCTGCACGTGCATGGCTTCCTCTGCGCCTTCGATCGCGCAGCCTCGCGCAACGCCGCCATGCTGCGCGAATTGGCCGCGACCGGCGTCGAGCTGGTCGGCGTCGACGCCTCGATGACGCTGACCTATCGCTCGGACTACAACATGCTCGCGGAAGTGGACCGTCCGCCGCCGGTGCTGCTGATCCAGGAATGGCTCGCCCGTCACCGCGATGCAATTCCGAGATCGTCGAACTCCGCTGGGGAATATCTGCTGCTGCCGCACTGCTCAGAGCGATCGCTTGCCGTGTCCAGCTTGAAGGACTGGCAAGCGGCATTCAACGCGGCGGGTGCGGCTCTGCGCGTGCTGCCTTCAGGTTGTTGCGGTATGGCCGGGACCTATGGCCACGAAGTCGACCACCGCATCACATCTGAGCGAATCTACGCGATGAGCTGGGGGCCTCGGGTTGCGGAATCGGCGAAGAGCGGTCGTTTGCTTGCGACCGGCTACTCATGCCGGTCGCAGGTTCAAATTGTGGACCGGCAAACCCTACTTCATCCAGCGCACGCGCTGACAGCCTTGTTGCGCGGGCCTTGACTGAGCGCAGTTCGCGCTCATGACCTCCGATGGCGCTGCATCGCGCCTATCACGGGCCATAAGGACTGCTCTCTAACTCGGCGGCGATCTTCAGTGGATGAACTACATATGACAACTTCATCAACCACCGGAGAATGCCGTGATTAGCGCTGTATCACTATTTGAGACAGGAAGTCCCTGTAGCTCTGCAGGCCGGTGCTCCAAATTGGCAAGGCCGTAGTCGAGTGTCGAATAAAACTGAAACAGATCGAACGAGTAAACCGGCCGATGGGGAGATTGGTGCGTACTCCATGCACCATGCAAGTCGGCAGCAAGGAGTGGAATGATGACGAAGGGTTCTGATCTACTTGTAGCGGCGTTGGAGCATGAAGGGGTCGACCGGATATTTGGCGTGCCGGGCGAGGAAAATCTCGATGTCGTCGAGTCCTTGCGTAATTCGAAGATCGAGCTGGTGTTGACCCGCCACGAGCAGGCGGCGGCATTCATGGCAGCAACCCATGGCCGGCTGACCGGCCGGCCCGGCGTCTGTATCTCGACGCTCGGTCCGGGTGCCCTGAACTTCTCGACCGGCGCGGCCTATGCCCATCTTGGCGCCATGCCGATGCTGATGATCACAGGCCAAAAGGCGATCATGACCAGCCGGCAAGCACGGTTCCAGATCGTCGACGTGGTCGCCTCGATGAAGCCGCTGACGAAGATGTCGCGGCAGATTGTCAGCGCGGCCTCGATCCCCACCCTGGTCCGCGATGCCTTCCGTGTAGCAATGGAGGAGCGGCCGGGCCCGGTCCTGCTCGAGTTGCCCGAAGACATCGCCGGTGATGAGGTCGAGACGGTGCCGATGGTACCGATCCACCCAATCGAGATCCCCGTCGCGCACCGCGCGGCGTTAGATCGTGCGGCCGAGATGATCTTGGCGGCGAAGCGCCCGCTAATCATGCTCGCGGCCGCCGCCAGCCGCCCGCGTTCGACCTTTGGTCTCGCGGGCTTCGTGCGCCGCACCGGCATTCCCTTCTTCACCACGCAAATGGGAAAGGGCACCGTTCCCGGCGGCACCAACCTTTATATGGGCACAGCCGCGCTATCGGAGCGCGACTATGTACATGAAGCGATCGATCAGGCCGACCTGATCATCGCCATCGGCCACGACACCGTGGAGAAGCCACCGTTCATCATGGGTCCCAAGGGGCCACAGGTGATTCATGTCGGCTACTCGCCAGCAACCGTGGAGCAGGTCTATTTCCCGCATTCTGAGGTCGTGGGCGATGTCGGCCCAAGCCTGGAGTTGCTCGCGGACCGACTCGAAGGCAAGCTGCCGAACGCAAAGGCCTTGCTGCCGCTGCGCGACGGCATTCTCGGCCGCATTTCCGACCGCAATACTGAAAACCGCTGGCCGGTGACGCGGCAGCGGCTGGTGCACGACGTCCGTCAGGTGATCCCGGAGAATGGCATCGTCGCGCTAGACAACGGCATGTACAAGATCTGGTTCGCGCGCAACTACCGGACTTATGTCGCCAATACGCTATTGCTCGACAACGCGCTGGCCACGATGGGCGCCGGCCTGCCCTCGGCGATGATGGCGGCAATGCTCTATCCGGATCGCCGCGTCATGGCGATCTGCGGCGACGGCGGTTTCATGATGAACAGCCAGGAGCTGGAGACGGCGGTCCGCCTCAAGCTCAACCTGGTTGTCCTGATCCTCAATGATGGCGCCTACGGCATGATCCGATGGAAGCAGGCGGTCGACACCTTCCCGGATTTCGGCCTCACCTTCGATAACCCGGATTTCGTTCGCTACGCGGAGTCCTACGGCGCCAAGGGCTCGCGCGTCACCTCGGTCGATGGGCTCGTGCCGGCGATGGAGGCGGCATTCAAGGGCGGCGGCGCGCATCTCGTCGATGTCGCCATCGACTATTCCGAGAACACGCGGGTTCTGGTCGACGAGTTGCGCAATCGCAAGCTCGGAGTCGAGCCTAACTGAGGAGCATTGCGATGTTGCAGGTAGTACAGGCGTTCGACCGAGCCCTCTTTGCGGAGGTCCCGGTCGACGATGCCGATGCCATGGAAGTGAAGATAGTGGCGGCACTTGGCGTCCTCGCCGACCGTGATGGTTGGCTGGCGCCACATGTCCGCGCGGCGGTGTTGCGGCGGGCGGCGACGTTACTGGATGGACGGCGCGACCATTTCGCGCGCCAGATCGCGCGCGAGGGCGGCAAGCCGCTCACCGATGCAATCGTCGAGGTAACACACGCAATTGACGGCCTGCATTGTGCGGCCGATGAACTCAGGAACTTCGCCGGCCGTGAAATCCCGATGGGGCTGACGGCGGCGTCCAGCAGCCGCTGGGCGTTCACGACACGCGAGCCGATCGGCGTGGTGTTCGCGATCTCGGCGTTCAATCATCCGCTCAATCTGATTGTGCATCAGGTTGCGCCGGCGATCGCGGTCGGCTGCCCGGTCATCATCAAGCCGGCGAGCGCGACGCCACTGAGCTGCCTCGATTTGGTGGCGCTCCTGCGTGAGGCGGGTCTGCCGGCAGCATGGTGTCAGACCTTCATCCCGCGCGGCTCGGCGCTTGCCGAGCAGTTGGCCTGCGACCCACGCATCAGTTTCCTGAGCTTCATCGGCTCGGCCAGCGTTGGCTGGCGGCTGCATGGCAAGCTTGCGCATGGCACCCGTTCTGCGCTCGAGCATGGCGGCGTGGCACCAGCGATCGTCGACCGCAGCATCAATCTCGACCGCGTCATTGAGCCGCTGGTGAAGGGCGGCTTCTACCATGCAGGCCAAGTCTGCGTGTCGACTCAGCGCATCTTCGTGCATGAAGCCATCTACAACGCCTTCACCGAGAGCCTGGTCGCCCGCGTCGCCAAGCTGCGGACCGGTGATCCGATCTTGCTGGAGACCGAGGTCGGGCCGCTGATTAATCCCAAGGAGGTTGACCGCGTCACCGATTGGATTGGGGAAGCGACTGCTGCCGGCGCAAGACGCGCAATCGGCGGCGAGCGGCTGTCGGCGACCACAATGCAGCCGACGGTCCTGCTTGAGCCACCGGCGGACGCGAGAGTGTCGCGCGAGGAGGTGTTCGGTCCGGTCGTCTGCGTCTACCGCTATGCGCAGCTGGATCAGGCTATCTCGCAGGCGAATTCGCTGCGTGTGCCGTTCCAGGCTTGCGTGTTCAGCGATGACATCGACGTGGCGCTCCGTGCCAGTGAGCGGTTGGACGCGTCGGCGGTCATGATCAATGATCCCACCACGTTTCGGACCGACTGGATGCCATTCGCCGGACGACGTGAGGCCGGTTACGCCGTCGGAGGCATCCCTTATACCATGCGCGATATGACGCAGGAAAAGATGGTGGTGCTGCATCGGCGCGCGTGACGCTGGGCACCCACGCGACGAAGAGGAGCGGGAACATGATCGGAAAATTCACCTTCCAAGCGCCAGCAAACATCTTGTTCGAGCCGGGCGCCTCCGGGAAGATCAGTGAGCTGGTCGCGGGCTACGGCGCCAAGCGCGTGATGCTGGTGACGGACAAGGGCGTCCGCGGCGCGGGGCTGACCAAAGGCGCCGAGGCCTCGCTTGCAGCAGCCGGCATCAAGCTCAGCGTGTTCGACGACGTCGTTGCCGATCCGCCTTCGCGTATCGTCGAAGCCGCGGCGGGCGCCTGCCGGGTCGACGACATCGAGCTGGTGCTGTCGATCGGCGGCGGCAGCGCGCTTGATACCGCCAAGCTCGTCGCCTATCTCGCCAAGACGCCGGATCGTCTCGACGACATCTACGGCGTCGGGCTGGCGAAAGGAAAGCGCCTACCGCTGCTGCTGGTGCCGACCACCGCCGGCACCGGTTCGGAGGTGACGCCGATTGCGATCGTCACCACGCCGACCACCGAGAAGAAAGGCGTGGTCTCTCCGGTGCTGATCCCGGACTGGGCGATCCTCGATCCCGAATTGACGCTGGGCCTGCCGGCGCCCGTGACCGCCGCGACCGGGATCGACGCGATGGTGCATGCGATCGAGGCCTATACCAGCAAGGTGAAGAAGAATCCGATATCCGACCAGTTGGCGCGCCAAGCGCTGGCGCTGCTGTCGGCCAATGTGCGAAAAGTCTGCCAGGACGGCGGCAATCTCGAAGCCCGCGCGGAAATGCTGCTCGGATCGATGCTCGCCGGCATGGCCTTCGCCAATGCGCCGGTCGCCGCGGTCCATGCGCTGGCCTATCCGATCGGCGCGATCTTCCATGTGCCGCACGGTCTGTCCAATGCGCTGGTGCTGCGTCACGTGCTTGAGTTCAACCTGCGGGCGGCGGAAGGGCTTTATGCCGAGCTCGCCGAGATCATCAAACCCGGTCTGCGCGGCAGCCAGGCAGAGAAGGCGCGGGCCTTCATCGACGAGATGACGTCGATCGGCCGCGACTGCCAGGTGCCGGCCTCGCTCGCCGATGTCGGCATCGGCCGCGACGATCTGAAGAAGCTCGCCGAAGACGCAATGAAGCAGACCCGGCTGCTGGTGAACAATCCGAGAGAGATGACGCTGGACGATGCCTACGCGATCTATAGCGCCGCCTTCGGCGACGGCAGCAACCGCTTCGCGCAGGCTTCCCATGGCTGAGGAGAGCCGGGCTAATCCGTTCGGTTCGATCGCCGCGCAATGGATGGACTCCTGGCGGGCGATGGCCGCGTCTGCCGCTGGTGTCAGCGAGACCTGGTCGAACTCGATGCTGCCCTTCATCGTGAAGCGCGCCGCCGAGAGCGGCTTTGGCATGACGGCCGGCAACGACCTCGCCGAAGCCATCGAGCGGATGGCCAAGGGGCCGCGACTGGCCGATGTGCTCGATTTCGACTGCAAGCTCGCGAATCTGACCGCGGCCTGGAACGAGCTGCAGGGCAAGCTCGCGGCTTATCAGGTCGTGGCTGCAAGGCCCTGGATGCGCGCGGCGGAGCAGTTCAGCACGCGGCCGCAAGATCAGAAGGCGAAAGACATCAACTGGCGCGCGCAACTCGGCGCCTGGAACGAGCTCGCCAATGAAGAGCTGATCGCTAACCAGCGCACCGAGGAATTCCTCGCCGCGCAGAAGCAGTTGCTGCAGGCTGCCGTCGAATTCCGTGCGCGGCAGTCCGAGATCTCCGACACCATCGCCGCGATGCTAGGCATCCCGACCCAGCGTGACTTCGATGAGGTGACGCGCCAGCTCACCGAGCTGCGGCGCGAGGTGCGGGCGCTGGAGCGTCGGGTCGAGGCGGGATCGCGGGGGAATGCATGAGCAGCGAGAAGCAAGGCTGGAACGCGGCCGGCCCGTTCGCCGAGATGACCGACAAGATGCTGAAGGCCGGCAAGCTCGTGTCTGCAATCAAGGACGACGACGTCGATGTCGGCGCGACACCGAAGACGCTCGTCATGCGCCGCGACAAGGTCGAGCTGTTCCGCTACACGCCGACCGCCGAGCAGAAGGTGATGACTCCGGTGCTTCTGGCCTACGGCCTGATTGGCCGCTACACCATGGCCGATTTGCAGGAAGACCGCTCGCTGGTTCGCAGCCTGCTGCGCCAGGGGCTCGATCTCTGGCTGGTCGATTGGGGTCAGCCCAACCGCACCGAGCGCTGGCTGACCATCGACGATTATGTCGACGACTACATCCAGGCCGCGGTGGAGCGGGTTTGCCGCGAGACCGGTCATGACAAGATCATGCTGCTCGGCATCTGCGAAGGTGGTGTGTTCACGACCTGCTACGCGGCGCTGCATCCGGACAAGGTCAAGGGCCTGGTGCTGACGATCACGCCGATCGACTTCCACGCCGACCGCGACGATCCCGATACGCACCACGGCTTCCTCAATCTCTGGACCCGCAGCTTGGAAAGTGCCGACATCGACAAGCTCGTCGATACCTATGGCGGACTGCCCGGCGAGTTCATGAGCTCGGTCTTCTCCCTGATGACGCCGATGCGCTCGCTGACGAAATACAATGTCGACCTGATCGACGTCGTCGACGATGAAGCCAAGCTGATGAATTTTTTGCGGATGGAAAAATGGCTCGCAGACCGTCCCGCGCATCCCGGCGAGGCGGCCAAGCAATGGCTGAAGGATCTCTACCAGGACAACAAGCTGGTGAAGGGCGAGTTCGAGCTGAATGGACGGCGCGTTGATCTCTCCAGGCTGACGGCACCGGTGCTCAATGTGTTCGCGCTCAACGACCACATCATTCCGCCGACATGCTCGCGCGCGCTCGGCGCCCATGTCGGCACCAAGGATTATCAGGAGATCAAGCTGCCCGGCGGCCATGTCGGCCTGTTCGTGTCCAGCAAGTCGCAGGGATCGCTCAGCAAGGGCATATCGGCGTGGCTCGCAGCCAGGGATTAGCGCGATGACCCAGGAACCAGCGCGATGACCAAGGACAAGATCGTTACTGCGGATGAGGCCGTGGCCATCATCAGAGATCGCGACACGGTCTGCACCTCCGGCTTCGTCGGCATCGGCACCCCCGACGAGCTGCTGATCGCGCTGGAGAAACGCTTTCGCGAGACGCGCCATCCGTCCGATCTGACACTGATGTTTGCGGCTGCGCCCGGCGATTCCGCCGATCGTGGTCTCAACCGGCTCGCGCATGACGGCCTTTTGAAGCGCGTGGTCGGCGGCCATTGGGCGCTGGTGCCCAAGCTCGGCGAGCTCGCACTGGCCAACCGGATCGAGGCTTATAATCTGCCGCTCGGCTGCATCTCGCATCTCTATCGCAACATTGCGTCGCGGGGGCCGGGCGTGATCTCCAAGGTTGGCCTGAGGACCTTCGTCGATCCGCGCGTGCAGGGCGGCAAGCTGAACGAGAGCACCACGGAGGACCTCGTCGAACTGATGCGGATCAATGACGAGGAATGGCTGCGCTACAAATCCTTCCCGATCAACGTGGCGCTGCTGCGCGGCACCACGGCCGATCCGGCCGGGAATATCACGATGGAGCGCGAGGCGCTGACGCTGGACAATCTCGCGATGGCGATGGCCGCGAAGAATTCGCGCGGCTTCGTCATCGTCCAGGTCGAACGCATCGCGGCCAGCAATTCGCTCAATCCACGCGAGGTACAGATCCCCGGCATCCTGGTCGACTGCGTCGTGGTCGCCGATCCCTCCAATCACGTCCAGACTTATGGGGCGACCTACAGCCACGCCTTCTCGGGCCGGCAGCGCGTGCCGATGGATCGCATCAAGCCGCTCGAGCTCGACGAGCGCAAGATCATCGCGCGGCGCTGTGCCTTCGAGCTGCCGCCCGGCGGCGTGGTCAATCTCGGCATCGGCTTGCCCGAGGGCGTCGCCGCGGTGGCGACCGAAGAACACATGCTGCAGTTCCTCACGCTGACGGCCGAGCCTGGCATCATCGGCGGTATGCCGCAAGGTGGTCTCAATTTCGGCACCGCGCTCAATCCGGATGCAGTGATCCACCAGAACCAGCAGTTCGATTTCTATGACGGCGGCGGGCTCGATCTCGCCTGCCTCGGCATGGCGCAGGTCGACAGTGCCGGCAATGTTAATGTCAGCCGCTTCGGCAAGCGTCTCGCCGGCGCCGGCGGCTTCATCAATATCTCGCAAAGCTCGAAGAAGCTGGTGTTCGCGGGCACCTTCAGCAGCGGCGGCCTCAAGGTCGCGGTCGAGGACGGCGCGCTCCATATTCTGCGCGAGGGTTCGGCGAAGAAGTTCATTGCCGCGGTCGAGCAGATTACCTTCAGCGGCGATCACGCCGCCGAGACCGGCCAGCCGGTGTTCTACGTCACCGAGCGTTGCGTCCTGCAGCGGACGCCGGTCGGTGTCGAACTGATCGAGGTCGCGCCCGGCATCGACATCGACCGCGACATCCTTGCCCAGATGGACTTCAAGCCGCTGATCCGCGACGTGCGCCCGATGGACTCGCGTATCTTCCGCGAGGGGCCGATGGGGCTCGCGCATATGCTGCTCGGCCGCAGCACGGCCGACCGGATCAGTTACGACGCCGAGCGCAACACGCTGTTCGTTAATTTCGAGGGCTTTGACGTCCGCACCGTCGAGGATGTCGACATGGTCCGCCGCGAGGTCGAGCGTGCCTGCCGCGCCGTCGGCAAGCCGGTCGCGCTGGTCGCCAACTATGACGGCTTCCATCTCAAGCCCACCGTCAGCGACACCTATTTCTCGATGATCGCCTATCTCGAGCAGCGCTATTACAGCTCGGCCTCGCGCTACACCACCAGCGCCTTCATGCGCCTGAAGCTCGGCGAGGGGCTCACCGAGCGCCACGTTGCCCCGCACATCTTCGAGACCCGCGCCGAGGCGCAGGCCTTTGCACGCAGCCAGCGCAAGGACGACGTCTGACAGGCGCGCGCCATATTCACCAGGGACTGAGATGTTTGAAGTGACAGGGGCCCCGACGATAGCGTCGACGCCGCAACCGGATCGTGAGGATGTCGTGCATGGCTTATCGCCGTCCGGCTTCCATCGGCTGGCCTACGCCGATTGGGGGCCGCTGGACGACAAGCGGCCGATCATCTGCGTGCATGGGCTGACGCGGCAGGGCCGCGACTTCGATCATCTGGCGGAGCGGCTGGTGGCCGCCGGCCGCCGCGTGATCTGTCCGGATCTGCCGGGGCGCGGGCGCAGCGGCTGGATCAGCAATCCCGATCACTACGCGCTGCCGCAATATTGCGCCGATATGAACGCCGTGATCGCGCGGCTTGGCGTTGCCGAGGTGGATTGGGTCGGCACCTCGCTCGGCGGCCTGATCGGCATGATCATGGCCGGCTTCTCCGGCAGCATTGTGCGCAAGCTCGTGATCAACGATATCGGACCGTTCATGTCCTCGACCGGCCTGCAGCGCATCGGCCAGTACATCGGCAACATGCCGTCGCTGTTCAAGACGATCGAGGAGGCCGAGGCGTATTTCCGTAAAGTTCTGGCGCCCTACGGCAAGCTTGCCGATGAACATTGGCGGCATCTGGCCGAGCACAGCGTTCGCTGGGACGATACCAGGCAGGGCTACGGGCTGTTGTGCGATCCGACGATTGCGAAGGGATTCCGCTTGCCGTGGTACGCGGCGCTGAACCTCTGGGAATATTGGGAAGCGATCAACGTCCCGGCGCTGGTGCTGCGCGGCAAGCAATCTGATTTGCTGTCGTTCGAGCTCGCCGCCGAGATGCGCAAGCGCAATCCGCGGGCCAACGTCTTCCAGTTCGACGATTGCGGCCATGTGCCGCCATTGATGGCGCCGGAACAGATCGACGTCGTCACGCAGTTTCTGCTCAAGGACACGATTTCCGGCTTGGGACAACGACATGGTTAGCAAGCGGGAAGAGATCGTCGGGAAGCGATCTACGATGTGTCGGCGGATTGGGCGAAGCGTGCCGATCTACGTCGCACGATATGTGCGGTGAGGCCCGACGACATCGACCCATGGCGTGGCTCACGGCCGCTGGGTCTCAAGAAGGCAGCCCAACAGCCGATTGCCGATGCAGGAGTCTAAAAGCCAAAGAGACGAGCGGGGTTGTCGACAAGGATAAGCTTACGAGCGGTCGCGTCGGGGACCCATTCTGCCAATCTGTTTAGAGCCCGCCCGTCGTCTACCTCGCGAGGAGGTGCCAGGTCGGTCGGTTTACGTCCGGGTACCGGTGCGCTGCCCGGATGCGGGAAATCGCTGCCCCAAAGAATTCGTTCCGGATTCGCGGCCACAAGCGCTCGAGCAAAGGGAGCGATGTCGGCATAGTCAGGGAGACTTTCGGACGAATAATATGGGCCGGATATCTTTACATAGACTTTGCCTGATTTCAGAAGATCCAGCACGAAGGCAAATCCAGGCTGGTCGAGTCCTGCGCTAGTGTCGAGCCCAGCGAAATGATCGAGCACGAGCGGAACCGGAACCGCAGAGATTTGTGTCTTCAAGGCGTTTAGTACGGGTAGGCGAGCATACGTCTGAATATGCCAGGGCAGGCCGCCGATTTGCTGGCTGGTCACTTCGAAACGTCGTCCAGCCTCTTTGGCGTCAACATCGGCGGTCAGGCCCAGGAAAACCCTTACTGCTCGGATTCCACCGGCATTTAGGCGGTCAAGTTCCTGCCGAGCGGTACCTCCTTCAATTAAGGCGACGCCCCGAGCGCGGGAGATACCGATTTTGCGAATGGCATCGAGGGTCGCTGAGTTGTCCGTACCGTAGACGGTAGCAGTGACAATGACGGTACGTTCAATGCCCATCGCTTTATGCAACGCATTGAGATCATCAGCCGTGCTCGGAGGTGGCGTATAGGTGCGGTTCGCTGCGTATGGAAATCGCTCTGGATCGAATACGTGACAGTGTGCGTCCGTCGCTAGTGGAGGCAATGCGACAGTAATGGGAGTTTTTACGGTCGGCGAAGCGTCAACTGCTGCTCGTGATCGTGTACCGTCCAGTATCGTTGCGGCGGCTCCAAGGCCGAGTGCAAGGACGCGCCGGCGCGGCAATGCCTGCGGCAGATTTCTGTAGGACATCTATTCATCCTTACTGTTCGCAGATATTCGTCATGTTCAGAGCGGCATGCCATTGGACGAAGGCGGGCAACGCAGCCTAGCGATATCCGTGAAGCCCTTCCATTGCACAATTCTGAATGACTTCGCTGTCGTCTCACTATGTGGGACGATCAACTCTGCATGCGCTACCGTCTCATCTCAAGAGATTGGTGCGGACCAGTCAATTTCGGGTTCAGCAACCCCGGCAACGCCCGCTTCAAATGCGAGAAGCCGACCTGATTGTGGTGCGGATTCGAGAACGTCCAGGCTAATGCCGTGCCTGGCGGTCGTCACAAACAGCGTCTGCAGATCGCTCCCGCCGAAACATATATCGGTCGGTCTCGCAACGGGTAATGGGATCACACGCGCTACCTCCCCCTCGGCATCGAGTCGGACCAAGCTCCAGCCGTTGTACAATGCAGTCCAAATTCCGCCAGCAGCATCAACTGCAAGACCGGTTGGCCGTCCGCCGCCTGGTGGAAGATGAGCGAGCACCATGGGAACAGATCGCTTGGGGTCGAGCCTGAAGATCTTTCCGGAATCTGGAACAGAGATGATCAACCCATCTCCATTCGGCATCCAGGCCAATGCCGTTGCCTTGCCGGGGAGCCGCCAGACGGGTTTCATGAACCCATCCGTTGATATGACACCGATGACGCTCGATGACCCATCCAGGTCGAGTTTGCTCGCCCAGAGCTGGCCATCGGGCGCCGGTCGCAGCGTCAGCAGCCGTGAGAGCTCCGATATCGGTTGGCGTGCGCGCACGCCGTCGTCGTCGATCCAGAACACAACGCCGGCTGAATCTATTGCGACCGCCCTTCCATTTGCCGCTATCGTAAGCGCCTTCAGCGGCTCGTCGGTCTTCGCAATAAGATAGTCAGGTGCCGATGCCGAGGTGCAACGAATATCGGGACCCAGCGTGTCGACCCACCAGAGATGGTTTTTGCCGGTTGACCATCTCGGGCTACTTCCGTGGAAGGCAGCCGAACCGATCGGCCTTATGGCAACATCGGTTGCGCTGCCAGCAGAGCTGCGCATCTGTGTTCCGATCCGTCGTCCGGCTGCGGCGACTTCGGGTCCAAGCAGTTCAAGGCGCTCCACCGTTAATCGCCAGGACGGCCCTGCAATGCTGACCGATCCGAGCAGACGGCCTTCGGATGAGATTACTGGCGCCCCAACACAATGGACGCCTTCAACGATCTCTTCCAGGTCGATCGCAAATCCCCTCGCCCGAACGATGCTCAAATCGGTCTTCAAGCGGTTGCGATCGGTGATCGTGTTCGGCGTAAGCGCCTTTAACGTGAGCTTGCGCAGCAATGCCTCGCGCTCATCGTCGGGCAGGAACGCCAGCATTGCCTTGCCCTGACTCGTACAATAAAGCTGCTTGCGCTGACCTGGCGTTGCAGACGAACGCAAATCATGCGCACCTTCGCACTTGCTGAGCTGCACGGCCTTGCCGCTCTCGAGTACGGCAAGGTACGCAGTTTCGCCGGTCACATCGCGCAGTCGTCGCAGTTCGGGCTCGGCGATCGTGGCCAGATCGCGCGCGGACCAGACGTTCTGCGCCATTTCAACGAGTCGAAAGCCTAATGCATAGGTCTGTCTTACGGGATCATGGCGCAACAGCCCACGTGCTACCAAGCCCGATAGTATCCGGTATAGTGTGGCGCGCGGCAATCCGACGCGCGTCTGAAGTTCGAATTGATTGACTCCATCACCGGCCGCGCTAACGGCTTCCAGAACGTCACATGCCTTTGAGAGGAGCGCCGCGCCCTCGGGGCGCGAGACTTCTTTCAGCCTATCAGACCCTCTTGCTCCTCGCGGCATCAATGCGTGTCCTCTGTCTATTCTTTTGAGGACATTAGCTATCACGCGTCAGCGTGCAGGTGCGCCCTGCCCCTTGGCCTTGGGAGATCGGTCGTGGCGTGCGTCTCGTACCGATTGTCCAAAGCTTTCCATGGCTTGGAGCATCACTGTCTATGAAGAGCTCGCGTGCGGCAAGCGATCCATAACCGCAAATCTCATGATGTGAGACGCGCGCTCAAGGATATGACGCAAGATCAGGTTCGTAATACTCAATCGCCGATTGGGTAGTGCGGAAAGGCATCGAGTTTCTGCCGATGCAATTCGACATATTGTGAGATCACGGATTTGCTCACATTAAGTAGCTCTCGGCCCAACGCGAAAATCGCCTGAACAAGCATTACCAAACTCCCCCGATCAATACTGATGGAAATAACGGATCTTCGTTTCTTTCTAGTAGCTTGCTGCGATGCAGCAAATCATTATTTTGGCATGGCCGATGTGCAAAATGAGGTGCATTGACGCGCAATGGACGGTGGCTGTTGCGCTTCCGGATTTGAGACGTCGTTTGCGACGGCAGATGGCTGATCACTTTGGGCACCTCGCCCGCAGAATCCTTTCGGATCCGCCCTCGATATCTCGCGATGGTGAAAGAATCCCATACCACCGGCAACAAAGATCTTCGGTCCAAAGCTGCGCTGGTCCTACCCGCATTTGTGTTATCTCACGGAGAGATCAGGGCTGCCTGGAACGACAGGAGGTGCATTGTCCTCTCTAAAGTTTGTCTGACTAACCGGGACACACGGCCTAATTGCCTTGAAGGGCCATCAACTTGAATTGTTTTACCGGAGCGTCTGCGGCCACGTTCTCTCCTGCCGAGCAGAGGCCCCAACAGAGCGGCCTCTACTCGTCCACCGTCTTGGCCGTTTAGCGATCGCGCGACGCTACAAATCCACCATCCCGCACCAGAACATCCAGTCGCTTCCGACCTCAATGTCGTATTTTCGGACGAAACTCAGCTTGCCGTCGTCGCCTATGCTGAAGACCGACAAGCCTGCGGGCACGGTCTTGATACCATCTCCCTCGCGAATATCGAGCGGCGCAACCGCTGCCGTTACCAGCATACGTCCGCTCGGATGGATGGAGAAAGTTCGACAATGAAAGGTTTGCGTGTCGATCGTCTGGATGAGCCTCGGCTCGCCACTCGTGGGATCGATCGAGAACACAGCGACCGTGTTTTCTCCATCGCCATGCACCTTGCGGCCAGCGAATTCGATTGTCCCGTCCGACCGGTTCGCGAGATACACAAATCGCCCGTTGGGATGCACGTGAATGGGACCAACGAACTGCACGGGCAGTCGCGCCTCGGGTTTTGCCGCGGTGTATTTCTCGTAGATCGGCTGCGGGCTGATACCTTCCTCGGTCACGCCATAGACCAGGAGCTGATTGTTTCGCTCCATTGATACAAACATCCACGGCTTGGTTGGATGAAAGTCGACGTGGCGTGGACCAAATCCAAGGCCATTGCCTTTCGTGACCGACGTTTCGTGCGAAAGCTGGCCTTCATAAAATCTGAAGACTTTGATCGCGCCAGGATCCTCTGGCTTGCTCGCGGTCGGATCATTGCCACGCGTCGGAAGCACAACTACTTTTCCTGAGGGCGAGACCCGAACCTGGTGCGCGTAGATGCCACCGTCAATAGTTTCGGACTGCTTAACCTCCGCTCCAATGGAACCATCGCCTTCGACGCCGTGGACCGTCAGGGTGGACGGTGCGTTGTAGGCGACGAGCAAATATTTCCCTGCTGGATCGAGCGTGATGTTCACCGGGCGATTGTTGAAAAAGACAGGCTCGCGAAAGCTCTTCAGACGCCCAGTCTGTTGATCGATCGCGTAGACGGCAACGCCGTGCCGATCGTCCGTCTTCGATGTAAAGCGGTTGCTGAACGAGACGTAAAGCAGCGGTTTCGATGGATGTTTCCAGACATACTGAACCGCTGCGGGTGCTTGAATCGCATCGACCTTCTGCAAGGTGAATTTGGTTTCGTCTACCTCGTAGAGGACGAGGTTCGCTCCGACGGCGACGTAGAAAACGGCGCGTTGGCCATTCTGGGCCCGAACGGCGCTGGTCGAAAGTCCGGCGGCGGCAACGAGCCCCACAAAGGTCCGGCGGGTCAGCGGCAGTGAATAAGTCATACGTCTTCTCCCGTTGGCTTTATTGGCCGTGCAGACGGTCGCGCTTCCTCAAGCACCTCGACTTTTTGGGCCAAGGAAAGCGGATCTCATTTCATGTGCCTTGCAGACTCCCAGCAAGCCAGGCGCGACGCTCCCGGCAAGATCCGGATAGCGGCGCAGGCCGCGCCAGAAGCATTGCCAATATTCACAACCGCGAGAATGCACTATTAGAGCAAGGCGGGAATTACTTTCATTCCAGCGAAATCCCACACTGCGGGATTCCACTGGAATGAAGGCGAATGTTCTCGCTGCGGCGCAGGCTCTTTGGAGGATTGAGAAAGGTCCGACATGGCATTGGAGATTTCGCGGAAGACTGGAGCGAAACTGAATACTGAGCGGATGTTGCGATCATCTCGCCTATGGAATCAGCGAAGTCCACTGACTTACCAATTGCTCGGCTCCTCGCAGAGCAAGTGCGCTAACTGTAAAGGTTGGATTGACCGCACCTTCGGTCGGGAACAGGCCGGGACCACCGATCCAGAGATTGGGAATGTCATGGGTCTGGCCATAGCCGTTGGTCACCGACGTTGACGCCGAGTTCCCCATGATGGTTCCGCCGTGAAAATGGATGCCCCCGGGATCGGTGTTGGACCAAGCCGATTTTGCTCCGGCTGCGGCCATGATCCGAAGACCCTCCTCGTTGACGTGACGCCAGAGGCTCATTGCATTTTCATCATAGGAATGGATGATGCGAGCCAACGGAATTCCGAACTCATCCTTTTGATCGGATAGCACGATGCGGTTGTCCGGATTGGGCAGCGCTTCGTTGAGACCCAACATCTTCGTTAGACCACGTGCCGCAACCTTCATGTGAGCATGGAGCTCCACCCCAAACAGCGCGCTGCGCGCATTGGCGAAACCGAGGATGTCGTTCGGCTTCTGCGCGAAGCCGACCTGCCACATGGTGCTACCGAACATGCCAGGCCGCGCATCCTTTGCGTATCCGTCCTGGGACATCAGCAGCCCGCCGGTGATACCCATGTGATTCTCGACGTACTCGTCAAAGAGCCCCCAGACGCCAGATCCCGCATGGGTCATCGCGTAACGCCCAAGCAAGCCGCTGGAATTGGCCAGCCCTGTCGGATGACGGTCATGCGCGGAGTTCAGAAGAATCCGCGGGTTCTGGACCACGAATGCTGCGAGCACAACGACCCGAGCGAGTTGAACCGTCCGCGTGCGATCCGCCCCGACATACTCGACGCCGACGGCCCGCTCGCCTCTGGCATCAAGCAGCACGCGGGTGACATAGCTGGATGATCGGATCTCGGCGCCGGCCGTGATCGCCTGAGGCAGAAACACCGAATTTGCGTTGCCGACCGCGCCGATGGGGCATCCGGCGTGACACCAGCCATCGTAAATGCAGGCGGACCGCCCCTTATAACTCTCGCTCAAGATGGCAGAGGGCAACGGCGCAACCCGCATACCGAGTTTGCGCATGCCCTCGGCGACGAGGTCGGCATGACGGAACGAGCGTAACGGGGGTAGCGGATAAGGCGCACCTGCCGGTCGCCAGATTTCGGCGACCGCGTCGCCCGCGATGCCGACCTCGGTCTGGATGCGGTCATAGAACGGCCGCAGGTCGTCATAGGAGAGCGGCCAGTCCAGCCCTCGATCGAACAGCGACTTCATACGGAAATCGACCGCCTGCAGCCGCGGCCAGTTAGCGAAATGATGGACGGTGGAGCCTCCAACCTGCCAGCCGGAGTTGAAGTTATGACCGTAACGATTCTTGCCTTCTGCGAGAACCGGCGCACCACCCCATTTCAGCCGGCGGCCCCAGATCTGTGAACTGATCCATTGATCTTCACTACGATCAGGCCCATGCTCGAGGATGAGCACCTTCTTGCCATGCTTCGCCAGTGTCGCTCCGAAAATGGAACCGGCTGCACCGCTACCGACGATGACCGCGTCAACCAAGTCGAGAGTAGCCATGTCAGCCTGCCCCGTTTGATGTGAAGCTAGTCGACGATCCCGCCCCAATGGCCGAGAATGTACTCGACGCTGCGTAACGCCAATGCATGCACTGTGAAGGTTGGATGGACCGCTCCTTCGGTAGGAAACAGTCCCGCACCCGCAACAAAGAGGTTTGCTAGATCATGCAAACGGCCGTAACTGTCGGTCACCGATGAGGTCGGATCATTGCCCATGGGCGTGCCGCCGGCGACATGAGAGACGTTTGGCGTGGGCCCGGCCCAGATGTCTACTGCGCTTGTCTGCTTGAGTGCCCGCAGTCCCTCATCGCGAGCGAATTCGAACAACCTAATCGCGCTACCGTCGAACCCATGAATGACCCGCGCCATGAGCAGACCGAATTTGTCCTTCTTGTCGGACAACAGCACTCGGTTTTCCGGGTTCGGCACCTCTTCGCAAACCGCCTGCACCTTGCCGACACCTCGGGCCGCCTTGCGCATAAAATCATGTAGCGGTTGGCCGAAAATTGCACCACGTGAGTTTGCGAAACCCAGGACGTCGTTCGGCTTCTGCGCGATGCCAATCGTCCAGGTATAACTGCCGAAGATCCCATCGCGGCCGCCTTTGCCGTAACCGTCCTGTGACATCAGCAGAGCTGCCGAAAGGCCGAGATAGTTTTCCACGTCCTCATCGAACATGGCCCAGACGTTCGCCCCCGCATGGGCCATGATTGACCGGCCGAGCAGGTCGTTCGAGTTGCCGATGCCCGCTGGATGCTTGTCGGTGGCTGAGTTGAACAGGATGCGGGGGTTCTCGACGACGAAGGCGGCGAGGACGACTAGCTTTGCCCGCTGCTCGCGTCGCAAGCCGTCGTGGTCGTAGTATTCAACCCCGACGGCGCGTTCCTGCCGCGCGTCCAGCAGCACGCGCGCCACGTAGCACGACGACCGGATTTCAACACCGGCCTTCGCCGCGACCGGCAGATACGTCACCAGTGGATTAGCCAAAGCACCTATCGGGCAGCCCGCCTCACACCAGCCGTCATAGACGCAAGCAGCGCGACCATCGCGCTCCACGGTGTTGATCGCGACCGGCATCGGCGCTGTACGGATCCCGATCCTATGAAAGCCATCAGCCATCAGATCGGCATGTTTGAACGTCCGCGTCGGTGGCATCGGGTAAGGCGCGCCCTCGGGACGCCAGACCTCGGATTTCGCGTCACCTGAAAGGCCGACTTCCTGTTGGATCCGGTCGTAGTACGGCTGCAGTTCCGCATAGTCGATGGGCCAGTCGACTCCCCGCCCGTAGAGCGACTTCATCCGGAAATCCTCGGGATGCAGCCTGGGCCAGTTGCCGAACTGATGCAGCGCGGCTCCGCCGACCCCCCAGCCGGCATTGTAGGCGAAGCCAAGGGGATGACGGCCTTCCAAGGCCATTGGCACCCCACCCCATTTCAAGCGACGCGCCCAGATCTGCGAACTGACGAGATCGCTCAACGCAAAAGCGGGCCCCTGTTCCAGGACGACCACCCGTTTGCCGGCAGTGCCCAGTTTGGCAGCCATCAGCATCGCAGCCGCTCCGCCGCCGACGATAAGCACGTCGGACATTTCCGCGCCCGGCATGGCGTTCACCACTTCGCGGTCGGAGGAATGTGGGGCATGTAGGGAATACCCAGCTTCTCGAACCCCTCCTCCGTCCCATATACGACATCTACCGCGTCGTTTCGCACCACGTAGTAGAAGAAGGGTGACGGTGGTCCGGTCCAGCCTTCGGGCGTGCGCTGGCGCATCTGGTCAACGAAGGTAATCTTCACGTCGTCCGGAAGGCGCGCGAACGGCAGGCCATGCGATCTCGAGGTAGCTTCGTCCAGCGCTTTCAAGCCCGCTCGATAGAAGTTGGCGAACGGTGGGGCGACGTTGACAAGCCGGGCCAGCAGCAATGCCTCGCCAGGTGGAACGCCGAGCTGATGGTCGACGAAATAGGCGATGCCTGCTTCTTTTGCACCGGGCAGTAGAGTATCCCCAAACGCCTCCAAGGCACTACGCTCGTCGGCAGTAAGAACGTTCAGCGGAACATCCCGTGCCCGCGCCTGCCTTGGCGAAAGCACGAGTTCGGCACCGTCGAGAACGAAAACGAGCCCGCTTAATGCGGCTCCCTTGAGTACAACGCGACGATTGCTTCCCAAAGACATCCGCTCCCCCTGAAACGGCACACTTTACAGAGCAGGGCCGTATTGCGAAAGTTGCGCGAGCTCTTAGACGACGGTGCTAGGATCGTTCATCCTCAATTATATTGCGAAGAACGCCGATTCCCTCGACCTCGATCTCGCAGACGTCACCTGCCTTCATCCACACTGGGTTCGGCTTTTGCGCCTGTCCCACCCCGGACGGCGTGCCGGTCAGAATGATGTCTCCGGGCTCAAGCGTGATGGCCTTGGTGACATACACGAGCGTCTCTGCCAGCGGAAACATCAGATTCTCAGTGTTGTCTGACTGCATGACCTTGCCGTTCAAGCGGCTCTGGATCTTCAGACCTGCGCCTCCGCGAGGCAATTCGTCACTCGAGATGAACCATGGCCCGATGCTGCCTGAGCGATCGAAGTTCTTGCCGATCGTCCACTGAGTGGTGTGACGCTGGAAATCTCGGATCGATCCATCATTCGCGATCGAATATCCGACGATACAATCGAGTGCGTTGCTGATGGTAAGATGACGGGCTCGCGTTCCGACCACCGCTACCATTTCTGCCTCGTAGTCGAATTGCTCCGATGCGAGCGGCCGAATGATCGACGCGTTATGCGGCACAAACGACGACAGAACGCGGAAGAATAGCGATGGCCATTTCGGGACGTTGTCGGCGTGGCGCCCCTCTTTCACGTGATCCATGTAGTTCAGCCCGAGGCAGAGAATCTTGCCTGGTCGCGCCACGGGCAATCCGTATTTCACCTGCTCGATCGAGCGTCGGGCGGACGCTGGCGCTCGCTTCGCGAGGGCACGAAGCGGTTCTAGATCGCCGTTCTGCTGCCGGAGCCAATCCCCGAGGTCATTAGGAACGGCAGGATCCACGGCTTGCAAATCGATAACATTGTCGCCATCGGCTACTCCGAGGCGCTCGCTGTTGTTGAATGTGAAACTAACGATCTTCATGACATAACCCTCGACACGTAGAAAAGCCGGAGCCGCCGCTCCGCGCCAACGTTCTAATGACGGCCAGCTTCTGCCCAGGGCATGAGAATGCGCTCGGCGACGACGACCATGGCGAACAGGAGGATGCCGAGCACGCTCAGCCAAACCAGCGCAGCCCAGGCGAGCGCACTGTCGAGTTGTGAGTTCGCTGTCAGAAGCAGATTGCCGAGCCCGTTCAAGGAGCCCACAAACTCGCCAATGATCGCCCCGACAACGGCGAGTGTTACGGCTACTTTTGCGCCTGCGAAAATAAACGGTAGTGCCGCCGGGAACTGCACCTTGAGAAACACCTGCAAGGGCGACGCTCGCAAGGACCGCGCGAGTTCCAAGAGTCCCGGCGGAGTCGCTCGCATCCCTGCGGCTGTATCAACCACGATCGGAAAAAATGCCACTAGGAATGCGATTACGAGTTTCGACTGCAAACCAAGCCCGAACCAAACAAGGATAATGGGAGCAACCGCAACCTTCGGGATTGATTGCGTTGCGACAAGAATGGGGTACAGCATCAGGTTCAGTACCCGAGAGCTGGCTACGCAGACAGCGACTGGAATTCCAATGGCTACGGCCAAGCCAAAACCCAGCAGGCTTTCAAGCAACGTCGGCCAGCATTCCTTAAGAAGAATGGGCCAGTTGTTCAACGAGGCGGCCGCAATGTCGATAGGCCCCGGGAGCACGATACGACTTATTCCGAAGGTCGAGACATAAAGCTGCCAGGCGACCAGAATGACGACAACCCCGAGCATCGGATATAGTGCGTTTATTAAACCCCGAGTCATCATCGCGTAATACCGAGCGCGCGGCCCGCCCTATGCTCGAGTTCAGTGAATTCAGCTGAATACCGCACTTCAGGCGAGCGCGGATAGGCGAGCTCCACCGCAATGTAGTCGGCAATTACTGCCGGTCGCTTGCTGAAGACGATCACGACGTCGGAGATATAAACGGCCTCACTGATGCTGTGAGTCACGAACATCACGGTTGCACCAGTCTTGGCGCGGATGTCCAACAGCAGATCCTGCATTTCCATCCGCGTCAGCTCGTCCAGAGCGCCAAAGGGCTCATCCATCAACAGAAGGTTTGGCTTGTGGATCAGAGCCCGACACAAGGCGACACGCTGCTGCATGCCGCCGGACAACTGGGTCGGATAGGACTGCTCGAAACCAGAAAGGCCAACGAGGCCGAGCAACTCCGCCGCACGCGCGACGGCTGCTTCGTCGCGCCGCCCATGGATTTCCATCGGAAACAGGACGTTGTCGAGAATAGTGCGCCATGGCATCAAATTCGCCTGTTGGAACACGACGCCGAAATCCGGATGCGGGCCGGTTACATCGACACCATTGATCTGGACGACACCGCTGCTTGCGGGGATCAAACCAGCAACGATCTTAAGGAATGTCGTTTTTCCGCAGCCGCTCGGACCGAGCAGAGTTATCAGATCGCCAGCCTTCATGTCGAAGGTGATGTCTTCGATGGCAACGAGCTCTGGCTGCCCCCGACGAGCAAAGCGCTGCCTAACGCGATCGAAGTGCCCGAATTGAGCCTCGGATGGTGCAGGCTGCTGACCGTTCACCTTGGGGTGCAGATGAAGCAGAGTTGCACCCGTCATGGCATCACCGGCGGATTCGGCAGGAAACCGGTCGCGTAGACGTCCTGGGGCGCGGGCGCTTTGCCGCTCACGCCCACATACTTCACAACGAAGTCGAGGTTCTTCGCCATAATCGCAGGATCAAATGAGCCGAGCCCATTCTTTTTCGTATCAGCGGTGACGGCGAGGTCTCGGACGATATTGATTTCCGCGACGATGGTATCCGGCTTCAGACTCGCAACATATTTGATCTCGTCCGCGGCCGCCTTTTCCGGATTCTCGATCGCGAACTTCCAGCCTCGCAATGCGGCGCGAACGAATCCCTTCGCGACATCTGGCTGCCTGGTGATGAAATCTTCAGTGGCCACGATGGCGTTTGAATAGAGGTCGAGACCATGATCGGCCAGCAACAGTGTACGAAGCTCAGCTTTTGCCTCTTTGGCACCAGCCTCCAACCCGGGCTTCGACATGACGAAGAATTCAATCGCCGGGACTTGGCCAGATAGGAGCGATGACGCACGGGCGGGCGGAGCCACGTTGCTGATGACGAGCTTGCTGGGATCAAGCCCCTGCTGAGCCATAAAGCCTTGAATTATCTTTGGCGTAAAACTGCCCGCTCCGCTACCGAGCGCTAGGCCCTCGAGCTGCCTTGGCTCCGTTACGTTGGCTCCCGCAGCAAGACTAAAGATAGCGTAAGGCGCTCTCCCGTAGTTCACGGCAAGCACCTTAATCTTGGAGCCGCCGCCCCGCGCGATCACCACACTGGGAACGTCCACAAATCCCAGATTTGCAGTTCCTGACTCAACCGCCTGGATTGCCTGCGCAGTCCCCTGCGCCGGAATGATCGTAACGTCGAGCCCCTCGTCTTTGAAATACCCCTCAGCCAGCGCTGCGTACCAAGGCGCGTGGCGCCCCAACGGAATGAAGTCGAGCGAGAAGATTACCTTCGTTGGCGCCGCGGATTGCTGGGCCAGCGTCGCTTCCGGCAACGCCACGCAGGACAGAGCGACGCCCACGACAAATCGAGACCACAGGCTCATTACGCCCTCCGTCCAACAGCTGACCGGACAATCCTGCCACCAAGATAAACGACACGTCAACAGATTTTCGATAAAATGATTGCTCTTCGGTAATTGAGCTGATATTGGATTATTGCCTTCAATCTTGAAAATGCCCAGGAGCCCGAATGCGCTCGCCGGCCACGACCCCCGACAACGCTCAAACGTTGAACGCCTCCGTTCTTGCCCAGATGCGCGCCGATATTCTTGGCTGCCGTTTGGCGCCTAGTGAGCGGCTGCGGGTCGAGTCTCTCCGGGAGCGGTATGGGATGGGTACGAGCCCCATTCGCGAAGCACTGATGCGTCTTGAAGCGGAAGGGCTCGTCGACCTCGAGCAAAACAAGGGCTTTCGAGTCTCAGACGTCTCGTTGGAAAATCTGCGCGATGTAATGAACACGCGGATTGAGATCGAGAGCGTTGCGCTCCGCTGGTCTCTTGAACGAGGGGGGCTCGATTGGGAAGCCAATCTCCTGAGCTCGTTTCACCGGCTTTCGCGCCAAACCAAGATCAATCCGTCCAGGCCGGATGCAATCAGTGACGCCTGGTGGAAAGAGCATGCGGACTTTCATAGCGCGCTCGTTTCCGGCTGTGGGTCCCCGACCTTGCTTTCGATTCGCTCCCGCCTATTCGAGCAGGCGGAGCGATATGTCGTTCTCTCCATCCTTTCCAAGGGACCGATGCGCGACGACGTCGACGAACACAAGCAACTCATGCGCGCCGCCGTGGACCGCGACGTCGAAAGAGCAATCGAGCTCAATCGCATGCACATCAGCCGCACACTGCAAAAGGTCGCCGCATCTTTGGTCGATGGAAAGAAGGCGGCGAGTGCGCGCCGCCCCGAGAAGCGCTCTCTAAAGTGAACGCCGGGCGCTCTCCAATAGTGAGTTGACAATGGTATCGAATACGCCCGTTTCCATCCCGGCCGAAAAGCTCGCCAAACTAATTGCCGAACTCTTCGTTGCTGCGGGTCTGTCGCAGCAAGCCGCAAACACGGTCGCAGATGGTTTGGTTGAGGCAGATATTCAGGGCCTCAACTCGCACGGTGTCATGCTTGTCGAAATGTACATTGAACGGCTCCGGAAGGGGGCCGTTACTCGCGTTGAACTTGCTGAGGTATCATCGAGCCGTCAGGCCGCCACGGTGCTCGATGCCGCCAACGCGCTCGGCCATCTTACGGGCGATCAGGCGATGTCGATTGCTGTCGACAAGGCACGGGAGTTCGCCGCAGGCATCGTTGCTGTTCGGCACGGCTTTCACTTCGGCACCGCAGGACGATACGCGCTGAGCGCAGCAAATGCCGGGTGCATAGGCATCGCCATGTGCAACACTCGCCCCCTGATGCCTGCGCCGGGCGGTGCAGAAAGGATTGTCGGCAATAATCCCATCGCGATAGCGCTGCCGACCGCAGGGGAGATCCCGATTGTCTTGGACATGGCGACCAGCGAAGCGGCCATGGGCAAGATTCGGATGGCGGAGAAGGCCAAGGCAGACATTCCGTCCACATGGGCCGTGACCAACGAAGGTGTGCCGACAACAAACCCCACCGAAGCGATCGCTGGCATGCTGTTGCCGTCTGGTGGCCCCAAGGGCTTTGGTCTGTCCTTCATGATCGACCTGCTTTGCGGACTGCTGTCGGGAGGCGCAATCGGCTCGCAGGTACGACCATTGTATGGCGACCTTAGCGTCCCCTACGATTGCTCTCACCTCTTCATCGCCATTGACGTTGCCCATTTCTGCGATGTCGCAGACTTCCGACAACGTGCTGCGGCAGCAGCGGAGCAGGTTCGCGCCGGACGACGAGCACCAGGTGTCGAGCAATTGTTCACGCCGGGAGAACCTGAATGGCGCAAGCGACAGTATTCGAATGGCACCGTTCGGCTCGAGGCGGCCGTGGTGCAAACTCTGCACCGCTTGTCAGCGGAGCTGGGCGTTACGGCAAGCCCTCTCAATAACCAGTGAAGGACAACATGGCCAAAACTCAGGTCACCAGCCCGAAGCTCCGTCAGCCGAATGGCGTGTTCTCGCATGCGACGGCAATAGAGGCGACCGGCCGCTTTGTTTTTATCTCCGGCATGACCTCGCGCCGCCCCGACGGCAGCATTGCCGGGATTGGCGACATTACAGCCCAAACCAAACAGGTCTGCGAGAACTTGAAAGCAGCGGTCGAAGCTGCTGGTGGCACGCTCGATGATATCTGCCGTGTCGACGTCTATGTTCGCAACATGGAACATTTCGACGCCATCCACAAGGTACGGGCGGAATACTTCAAGGCTCCCCTGCCCGCATCCACCATGGTGGAAATCAACAAAATGACGTCACCTGACTACCTGATCGAGATCAATGCAATAGCTGTTCTTCCGACCAAGTAAGAGCGACAAGATGGACGACAAATTCGGTATCAAGGCCGCTGCAGATCGCAACATTCGCCTCGGACACGTTGGCGACAAGGTCCTGTTCGAGAACGAGCATATTCGCATGTGGGAGGTTCGCCTCGAACCAGGCCAGACAATCGATTTTCACATCCACTATCACCCCTACCTTGTTGTCTCGCTCGGGGGTGGAGAAAACGAGATCGAGACAATATTCGGGAAGAAGATAACGACGCAGGAGCCGGCCGGTTCGTTTGCTTTCATTGATGAGATGCGCCCGGTGCATCGGCTCACCAACAAATCAGAGGCGACATACTTGTCGAGGCTGATCGAACTCAAGTCGGTGACATGGACAGTCGCACCTTGACATAATGCGCATGGGGCGAGATCGAATGAACTCGACGGGCAGGCTCGGCGGTTGGGATGTTCACACGCACCTCTTACCGCCTGCGGTGATCGATGCTGGCGAGAAGCAGCTCTACGGGATGAGGGCTGCGCCGAACGTGTTGCACATTTGCGCGCATGGCGTCCCGATACATCCACTGGCCGACGTCAATGCGTTGGTCGACCGGATTGGGCGTG
This sequence comes from Bradyrhizobium sp. Cp5.3, assembly GCF_000426265.1. Classification (NCBI taxonomy): domain Bacteria; kingdom Pseudomonadati; phylum Pseudomonadota; class Alphaproteobacteria; order Hyphomicrobiales; family Nitrobacteraceae; genus Bradyrhizobium; species Bradyrhizobium sp. Cp5.3. Next base: position 69,908 of record NZ_AUFA01000022.1, read on the forward strand.
ATGGACTGGATGGAGCCCTCGTTTCCGTCCCTCCCCCATTGTTCCGACCGGACCTCAATCTGGCAGACCATTCGAGCTACACTCGGCTCATAAATGACAGTCTGCTATCTGCCTGCCACGGACAGCGACCAACGCTGCGCCCGTTCGCGTATCTTCCGATCGAGAATCCCGAGCTTGCCGTCAAGACGGCGCAGCAGTTGGGGGCGGACTGGGCAGGCGTCGTCGCGGGAACGGAGCTTGGCCCGCTGTCCTATGCATCCGATCGCTATGATCAGTTATGGCACGTATTGAGCGATTCAAAGCTCCCCCTATTTATCCACCCCGGATCCTCGCCCGACAAGCGGCTTGACGCATTCTACCTCAGCAATCTGCTTGGCAACGCGATGGAGACGACGATAGCCGCAGCCAATCTGATTTTTGCCGGCGTGATGCATCGTTTCCCAGGACTAAGGATCATTTTGGCGCACGGCGGGGGCTGCGTAGCGGCACTCTGCGGGCGGTGGCAGCAGGGCGTTGCGACCAATCGGCCGGGCTTGCCGAAACTGGACCTGCATCCTCTCGAGGCGGTACGGAAGTTCTATGTCGATAGCCTGGTTCACTCGCCGGCATTCTTACGAACAATCGTCGAAATCATCGGCGATGACCGAATTCTCCTGGGCAGCGACTGGCCGTTCCCAATGGGCGCATCGACGGCGGACGGCGACCTCGGTGTGCTCGATGCCACGTTGAAGCTGAAGATCCGGAAAACCAATGCGGAGATCGTTTTCGGCCCGAGGCTTTCGGCCGGCCGTTAGCCGCCAAATTCGACTTTAACTTCGATACGACAAACACATGAGGCACACGATGAACCTCCCTGCAGGGGCACCAAATCTGGAAGAAATCCTGATTCAGTCAGAGAGCGTCGATTGGCGTGAGAAATCCCTGAAGGGGGTTCACGAGAAAATGCTCTGGCGAAACGAAGAGTCCGGCGCATCGATCGCGCTGATCAAGTTTGAAAAGGGAGCCGGCATTCCTCAACCGCATCTCCACGCGTCTAATCAGTTCATGTTCTGCCTGCGAGGCAGGTATGAATACACGTCAACTGGCGTCGTCCTTACGCCGGGCTGCTTCTATTGCAATCCTAAGGGCAATGTGCACGGGCCGGCCATCGCACATGAGGAAACCGTGGTGATCGAGATTTACGATGGACCGCACTACCCGCAGAAGCCCGACTGGTACACCGACGAGCGAGACGCCCATTGATGGCGATTGCACGAGCGCAAGTGCGCGGTACACTTTGGTTGCTGATGGCGGCGTGCCTTACGCCGCTAGTGATCTGCCAGGCGTCCGCGGATGATTTTCCCGCTCACGTCGTCACCATTGTGTCGCCCTATCAAGCGGGCGGCACGAATGATCTCATCGCCCGAATACTGGCGCAAAAGCTGAGCGCACGTTGGGGGCGCAGTGTCGTCGTCGAGAACCGCCCGGGCGCCAACGGCGGAATTGGGGTAGCAGCGGTCGCGCGTGCCGCTCCCGATGGACATACGCTATTGGCGATCGCTTCCAGCGCTTTGACAATCAATCCCGCGCTATATCCGAAACTTCCCTACAAAGTTGATCGCGATCTCGCACCGATTTCCCAAACAGGAAGTGTCCCGAACGTTCTGGTCGTAAATCCGGACGTGGATGCAACGGGCGTTCAAGCCCTAATCGCTCTTGCCAAGGCCACCCCCGGGAAGCTCGCTTATGCGTCACAGGGTAATGGCTCAAACGGACATGCCACTGGCGAACTCTTCAAGCAGCGCGCGCAAATCGAACTGCTTCATGTCCCCTACAAGGGCAGCGCGCCCGCAATACAGGATTTGCTGGGTAGCCAAGTACAATTGATGTTCGACAACCTGCCATCGGTTCTGCCGTTGATAAAATCCGGCCGACTTCGCGCGCTCGCAGTGACCTCCGCGGAACGAAGCCGCCTTCTCCCGGATACCCCGACAATGGCAGAATCAGGTCTCCCTGGTTTCGATAGCAGCGCCTGGTTCGCCCTGCTCGCACCTCGGCAGACGCCGGAAGCGGTGCGAGCGGAGATCGAGCGTGCTACAGTCGACGTCCTGAACGCTCCGGATACTCGCGAACGGTTTGATGCGATCGGCATCGATATCGCCCCGACCGGCTCGGTCGCGCTAACAAAACGCATCGAGATGGAATCTCGAATGTGGAGTGATGTTGTCGCGAAGGCTGGCATAAGCATTGATTGAAGCCAACACGAGCAGAAGCAACCGCCTTCTACGCTCGGGCCGGAAATGACTATTCGTGACCACTTAAGGCTGACGACAGTCTCATATCGTGAGAATCTGGACGACATGACTGGTCTAGTGCGTTAGCTGCACTTATGCGGTCTGCGAATAGGCGGCGGGGTCGTAGTGTAGGTGTCCGAAACCACAGGCCACGCGGTGAATGGTTGATGCGCGCCCTCTCGCGATCAGCTCTCAATTTGGAGCTTGGTTATGAGGGGCTACAAGTCGCGGATACCTAACATTCCGGCGCCCAATTTCGGGATTGTCCGCCCCGTTGGATACGGAGAGCATTTTGTATATCGTCAAGAGTGCAAGGTCGTCGAAGTACATGTGCCTGCAGACAATTCGGAAGGTATGCTCGTGAAGGGTATGGAATCGGTCCGCTACTCGCCCACCGCCTTGCGCGCCTTTGCGTCGGGGCTATTCTGCGCGGCCGGCATGGATGTCGAGAAGGCCGAGGCGGTCGCTGATATCCTCGTCGAAGCCGATATGCTTGGGCACGACACCCACGGGTTGGAATTGGCCGCACGATACCTGAGCGAGATCGAGGTCGGCAGCATGTCATTGGTTGGCGAACCGGAGACTATTTCTGATCGCGGTGCTGCGATTGCATGGAACGGTCGGCGGCTACCGGGACCATGGCTCATGCAACGTGCGCTTGAGACGGCATTCGCGCGAGTCGAACAACACGGTGTCATCAGTCTTGCGATTGGCAACGGGCACCATATTGGGTGTCAGGCTGCCTATTTACAACGAGCGGCACTGCGCGGAATGGTGCTCTGTATCTTCTCGTCCGGGCCGGGTGTGGCCACAGTTGCGCCCTTCGGCGGCACCCGCGCAGCCCTCTCGCCTGCGCCATTCGCCATCAGCATTCCGACCGGTCGCGATCCGGTGATGATCGATGTTAGCGCCTCTATCACCACCAACAATATGGCCATGCGGCTCGCAAAAGAGGGCCGGAGATTCGACGAGTCCTGGCTCATGGACGCGGAAGGCAACTTTACGAATGACCCTACCGTGATTGAACGAGGTGGCACGATATTGCCCGCAGGCGGTCGCGATCACGGTCAAAAGGGTTACAGTTGGGCTCTCGCGGCCGAAGCCCTGAGCCAAGGTCTATCCGGCTATGGTCGCGCGGACGGACCCAAGGGGATGCTGAACTCGGTGTTCCTTCAGCTGATCGCTCCCTCCGCCTTTGCCGGACTCCATGCGTTCACCCACCAGACGGATGCCATTGCGAGGAGCTGCAGCACCAGTCCCGCCCGGCCAGGTATGGGCAACGTAAGGCTCCCCGGCGAAGCGGCACTACGTCGTCGCGAGGCGGCGAAACGAGACGGCTTGCAATTGAGGACCAGCACCGTGGACACCCTTCGCGCATTGGCCACCAAACTAGATGTGACCATGCCGCAATCGCTCGGCGAATGATGACGGGTTCGCGACGCTGCTATCGGTGTAAGAGGGATCGGCACCACCAGCCCGCCGAGCACGATCCACCGGAGCTCTTTGTTGAAGGTGACCAGACTTGCCGAGAACAGTGGTTATTTCCGGAGCCGGGAGAGGAATAGGCCTGGCGCTTGCTCGCCTCTATGCAGAAGCTGGCGATACGGTCGTTGCCGGAGTTCGCAATCCGGCTTCTGCGAAGGCGTTGGAAGCATTATCGGCCGGCTGGCGGGTGCAAGTCGAAAGCCTCGATGTCGCATGCCCGGAATCAGTGGCGGACTTTAGTCATAGGCTCAATGGCGCCCCGGTTGACATCTTGATCAATAACGCGGGGGATTTGGGTGGCGACCACCAGTCGCTTCTTGATATGGACTACGAAGCTTGGCGTAACGTTCTTGAGGTCAATACGATCGCACCGTTCCGCTTGGCGACATCGCTGTTGCCGAACCTTGAACGATCTTCATGCCCGAAGATCGTCACACTCACGAGCCAGATGGGTTCTCTCAATCGCCGAAGCATGGGGTCCTACGCTTATAGCAGCTCAAAGGCAGCAGCGAACAAAGTGATGCAAGTCATGGCAGTGGAGCTTGAGAGCCGCGGCATCATTGTCTGCCCGATACACCCTGGCTGGGTCAGCACCGACATGGGCGGGCCCCAAGCGGACATCTCTGTCGAAGATAGCGCTGAGGGCATTCACCAGGTTGTCGATCGACTGGATATCTCAAAATCGGGTCGCTTCTGGAAATGGGACGGCACTGAGCACCCCTGGTGAGGTCCCCGAAGGGTATCCTCCGCTGGCGGCTATGGGCAGGCCGCCTTTGCGGTGACGATGCATCGGCGGCAAAGACGGGCTAGACGGCTCAGCGCGTGTTCGAGTGCAGCTTTCAGTGACTTCGTCCACATCACAGCTCGAAAAAGAGCCAACGCTTCCCTCCAAATAGGTGGTCGGTGATTTGTGAGGCGTTCCTATGCATACTGGCCGTATTTCATATCGGTCATTTTGCATCGAACTCCCACAACAGACCACCATTGGCTCCTCAGTTCTTCAGCCTGTTGAATGCCGCGTCCAATTCGTTAGATGCCCTCGACAGGGCTGCTCGATGCGTCTCAAGCCAGCTCTGGTCGGCTGTAAGCTGCTCTTCTTGGGCAGCGAGCATGCGCGCGACTTCCGTTGGTTGCGGGCCGCCGAGGCCACGGCTGGAGCGAACCATGTTCTCAGGCGTCAAGGTTTCCCGGAAGCGGGCTTCGGAGAACGGAAAGGCAGCCTCTTCACCAAGTAGGCCCTTGGTCGATTGCGCAAAGATTCTCTTTACGTCTTCGTACGGCAATTCGGACACCCGAAGGCGGTGACCACGTCCGAAATTAACGAGATCGGATGCAAAATGGTGGCCGACGCGGAACGGGACGTTGGCTTCTCGCTGCAGCACGTCGGCCAGCTCGGTCGTGGTGGCATAGTCGCCATTCACCTCCTCGAGCGCGCGACCGGCATCGAAGCGCAGGGTTCGAACCAGCTTCGCCATGGCAGCCTGTAGCTGCGTGGCCTCTCGCAGGGCATTGTTTGCAGCATCGCCGCGATATTCGATAACACCCGGCCCGATATTGTGCGCCAGCATGACCGCGATTTGGGCCAGCCCCAAAGTCCGAGTGGCCTGCTCGCGGGCGAGCAACATCGGGAACGGATTCCGCTTTTGCGGCATGATGCTGCTCGGGGTCGTCTCGCTGGGCGCCAGCAGGAACCACGGCCGGATCTGCCGATATTGGTCCAGGAGGTCTGCCATCAGCGCACCGCTGGTTATCGCGGAGGCGGTTGCCAGTCCTGCGACCTCGACGTCGAGATCGAATGGCGAGACATGGTTCGCATCGAAAGAGTTCTCGATCGGACCGTCAAAGCCAAGGAGAGTGGCGAGCTGCCGGCGATCGATGGGGAAGCTCGATGTGCCGACCGCGGCGGCTCCGAGCGGCGAGAGATTGAGACGTGCGTAGCTTTCCCTGATCCGCTGGGCCTGCCGCTCGAGCGCCCCCAAATAACCCGAGACGTAATGACCCAGCGTAATCGGTTGCGCCTGTACCCCCATCGTGAAGGCCGGCATGATGGCGTCTGGCCCGGTCCGGGCGAGGTTCAGCAGGGCGGCGCGGTAATCGTTCAGGCTCGCCGCACTCTCAAGGTATGTTTCTCGCAGCACGATCCGTTGCCACGTGGAATACATGTCCTGACGACTGCGGCCCGAGTGCAGCCGAGTGACGTCGGGCCCTCCGGCCGCTATCAGCATGGGTTCGACCCGCAGGTAGTCATCAGGGCGGGATGCACCTGGTTGCTCGCCGTCATGGATCACCTTCGCTACGGCTGCGGCAATCTTGCGTCCCAGATCCCGCTCCACGATCTTGGTATCGACAACCATGACCGCCGAGGCCTTGTTCATCTCGCCGATCCAGTAGAAGCCGTCATGGACCGGTTGGGCGTAGGCCCCTGAGACCTTGAGCAGGATTGTGATGGCCATAGCTCGCCCGAAATGACGCCAATTCATGAATTCTTCTCCAAAGTTTCGAATGTCATGACGGTCGTACAGCCGCTCGAGCGTATTGTCGTTATCATGCGTCGGCGTTCCCACGAACGCGGTGCAGATCGGAACAGCGGGTCACAAGCTTCGAAGGCACCGACACAAGCGAATCTTACCTTCCGATCATCAGCACTATCGTGGCCATGAACATGGTGACCCCGATGGCAGGGACCACGATCCAAAAAGCCTCATTCCTCATTTCGAAGCATTCGCGGACGCCTTGCCAATTCGACAGCGAGTGGGCGAGCCCTGCGGTTGCGGCCCCAGCATTGCTTCAATGCGCGATGCGATCTCTAGCAAGCGCCTGTCCGAATTCCTGCGACCGACAAGCATCAGCCCGATGGGAAGACTATCGACCGGCAGGGGCAGCGAAACAGAGGGGCAGTCCAGCATGTTGGCGACGCGAGGATTGCGCAGCACGAGCCCGTTGTACTCATGAAACGTCGCGTCCTCCTCGACCGACGACAGAAGCGGCGCGCGGATCGGCGTCGTCGGCAGGACGGAAACCTCGTTGTTGCCAAAGGACTGTTCAAAGAACTGGATCGCGGCTTTCCGGAGACGCACCATGCGCACATAGTCGGTTCCGAGGATAGCGGCGCCGGCTTCGATGCGAACGCGGGTTTTCGGATCGACCCCATCTAGGCTCGACAGCCCGAGACCACGCAGCGTCGCGCCGACCTCGATGGAGGGAAACGTGCCGATCCGGTCGATTCCCGCGACACGATCGAGAGACGCTTCGATCGATCCATCCTCGATCCGCAAACCACCAGACCGAAGCCGCTCTATGGCATCCTCGAACGCATCAAGCACCTCAGGCTCGCAGCGATCAAACAGGCGCCCGCGAGCGACGATGAGGCGGAACGTGCCAGGCGGAGCACTCCGCAGCCGCGACGGCGTACTCTGCCCCGAGAGCACCTGATCAGCTATGAAGCAATCGGCGACGTTCGAGCCGATCGGACCGATCGTATCGAGACTTGACGACAGCGAGAACGCGCCCACGTTCGGCACAAATCCGCTTGTGGGTTTAAAGCCGACCGCGCCCGACAACGCCGCCGGGATTCTAATCGAACCGCCAGTATCGCTGCCGATGGCGATATCTGCGATGCCATTGATCACCGACACCACGGCGCCCGATGACGAGCCTCCTGGGGCGCGGAGAGGGTCTCGTGGATTCCCCGGCGTGCCATCATGCGGATTCGTGCCGAGCGCAGAGAAGGCAAACTCGGTCATCTGCGTCTTGCCGATGACGATGGCGCCCGCGGCCCGCAACAGTTTCACGACTTCAGCATCTTCGACGGCCGGCGGCAGGCGGCGCAGGACCGCAGAGCCGGCGCTCGTCACCGTGCCCGCGACATCGAACAGCGCCTTCACGGAAACGATGCGGCCATCAAGCGGGCCGCGAGGGCTGCCTGCAGCGGCGCGTCGATCTGCGGCCTCGGCCTCCCACCGGGCGCTGTCCGCGAATACACCCGTGAAGACATTCTTCGCTTCCAGCAGCCGGATCCGTGCCAGTGCCGTCTCGAGGCGTGCAACGGCAGATTGGTTGGGTCGACCGTTCATTGCTGTCATGAACACCGTTTTGCGAGGCGGGATCAGGACACGACTGGCAGCACGTCGACGTCGTAAGCGTGCGTCAGCTTGCGTCCGAGCACGGGATCGCTCAGCTCCATTTCAAAGCGCGTCCCCGGCCGAATGCCGCCGATCGCACCTGGCGTGCCGCAAAACATCAACGTGCCGGCCGCCAGCGTGCCTGAGCCGGTGTGGCGGCGGATGAGATCGCGCGGCGTCCTCAGCGAGGACACCGGGCTGTCCTGGTAGAGGACCCGCTGGCCATCGATCGTTGCCCACGAGCGAAGAACCAACTCGTCCCAATGATTTTCGACGCTGCCATACGACCAGAGCTGCGGCCCGACCGGCTTGCCGCAGAGCTGCTTCGAAAGGGCGATGCCCGATGCTTCCGCCTTGCGGTCCGTATGGTCTGATCCGATGCCGACCCAGAGCCCGTCGGCCATGGCCACGATGACCGGCTCGACCTCGCCGGAACTGTCCGGGCCGAGCACGGTCAGGCGGTTTTCCTGGGTGAGTGTTTGAGCCGCGACGCGGTAGTAGAGCGGCGTCGTCGAGGGACGCGGAATGCCGAGCGCGGCGAGTTCCTCGATATGGTGCTCAATCGCCGCGGCGTCCCTGCCCGCCCAGCCGGCGATGATGAGAGAGTGGATCTCGACGCCGACCCGGTCCGTCCGGTCATTTGCGAGGCGCTCAAATTGCAGCAACATGGGATTCCCTATCCTTGATCGATGTGGCCAGGACTTCGCCGCGCTCGATCTGCAGGGTCCTGTCTGCGATCCGGTCGAGCAGCGTCGGCGAAGACTCGGTGATCAGCATGGCGAGCTCCGGCCGGTGCTTGCGCAACTCGCCGAGCGTGCGCGCATAGTCGAGCGCGAGGGCCGGCGCCAGGCCCTGGAACGGCTCGTCGAGCAACAGGGCCCTGCGGGCGACCGTCAGCGCACGGCCGAGCGCGACCATTTTGCCCTGCCCCCCGGAAACGCCGCCGGCAGGCCTGGAGCGCATCACGTGCAACTCGGGCAACAACTGATAGATCTCGTCGAGCCTGCGTGCAATTTCGATGCGGTCAAGCTTCAGCGCCAGCGCCGGAAGGCGGATATTTTCTTCCACGCTCAATTCCGGAATCAATCGGCGATCTTCCGGCGCATAGCCGATGCCGTCCCGGGCGCGGGTGTAGGAGGGCCTGCTGCCGAGATCGTCAGCATCGAGGCGGATCGTACCTTCGTCATGTGCGATGAGACCCATGATCGCACGCAGCGTCGTGGTCTTTCCGGCACCGTTGCGGCCGATCAACACGGTCGTCGTTCGCGCGAAGATCTCGCAACTGACGCCGCGCAGCACGCGGACGCCTTCGATCGAGACGCTGACCTTGTCGAGACTGAGCATCAGGCCACCCCCACGACACGCTGGCGAACTTGCGCGTTGCTAAACACCTCGTCGGGCCGCCCCTCGGCCATGATGTTACCGGCATTCCATACCAGCACACGGCTCGCATAACGCGCGACTACGTCCATGTCGTGCTCGACGAAGAGCGCCGTGATGCGGCGCTGGCGCAGCGCGCTCATCAACGCCTCCATCAGCGGGAAACGTTCGAGCGCACTCACGCCACTGGTTGGCTCGTCCAGCAGCAAAAGCCGCGGCTTGAGCGCCAAGGCGACGGCGATATCCAGCAGCTTGCGATGCCCCTCCGGCAGCGTGCTGCTGATCCGGTCGGCGTCGTCCGCGAGCCCGACCAAGTCGAGCAGCGCCTCGGCTTCCGCGCGGCGCGCCGGGGTATCGAGTGGCCGGATCGCGCTCCACAGGCCGTCCGTTGCGGCGAGAGCCAGCATCATATTGTCGATCACGCGCTGCGCGGAAAACAGCTGCGGAATTTGGAACGCCCGCGCGACGCCCCGGCGCGCGATGGCGCGCGGCGACAGGCGCGTGATATCGCAGCCGTCGAGCAGCACGCTGCCCGATCCCGGGCGAATGTAACCTGTGCAGATGTTGAGCAGCGTCGTCTTACCCGATCCGTTCGGACCGATGATCGCCAGGAACTCGCCGTCGTGGACCATGATGCTCACGCCGTCGGCGGCCTTGACTCCATTGAATGCGACGTGGAGGCCCCTCGCTTCCAGGATGGGACGCGTCATAGGCTCGACGCCTCCTTGCGTGAGAACAGTCCGTAGAACCCCTGCGGCAGGAACATGATCACGACGATCAGCGTCATGCCCACGATCAAATTCCAGGAATCCGTGACGGTCACCGCTGCGCTGTGCAGCAACTCCAAGAACAGGGCGCCGACGAACGCGCCGGGCACGCCGCCGATGCCGCCGAGCACGGCGATGAGCACGAGGTGACCGGAAGCAGTCCAGAACGCAAAATCCGGGACCACGCGGCCGATCGCAAAGCCGGCGATTGCGCCGCCAAGACCCGCCAGCGCCGCCGAGATGACATAGGCGATCAGCAGCACAGCCCAGACCGGAATTCCCAGATATTCGAGCCGGATCTCGTTGGAGTGAACGGCCGAGAGCGCGTGACCCAGCGGGCTGTTCAGATAGCGCTGGACCGCAAGACCGACGAGCAGCATCAGGACCAGGCTGAGGTAGAACAGCACGCTCTTGAACAGCGGCTCGCCAAGCACGATGCCGAACACCGCCGGAATCGGCACCGGCATGCCGTCCGTGCCACCAGTGACGCCATAGAGCTTGGCACACAGCGCGTAGAACACCATGGACACCGCGAGGTTCAGCATCGCGAAGAAGATCGCGCGATACCGAACGAGGAACAGTCCGGCGATCGCGCTGACCAGTGCGGCGACCAATACCGAGAGGATCAGGAGCAGGCCAAGGTCGTTGATGCCGGCCCGCGCCAGGAACGCGACCCCATAGGCGCTCGCGGCAAAGAACATCGCATGACCGATCGAGATCAGACCGGCGCGGAGCAGCACAGCGACTCCGAGCGCTGCGAACCCCTTGGCGATCGCAAGCGTCAGCACGAATTGCAGCCAAGGGGCGGCGACAGGCAGCATAGCAAGTATGAGTACCGCTAAAGCGGCGACAATCGTTCGCATCATATCCTCCGCGCGGTCATCGACCCGAACAGGCCGTAAGGGCGGATCAAAAGCACGACAAGCATTGCCGCATATGGCGCAACGGCATCCAGCGACGGCACGAGATAAATCGCGAGCACGCGCGCCACACCGACGATCAGCGAGGCCACCGCGGCGCCCTCGATCTGCCCGAGGCCTCCGATCGCCGCCACCGCAAAGGCGAGCACCATCGTGTCGGCACCGAGCCCCGGGGCGATGCCCGACGTCGGCGTCGCCAGCGCTCCTCCCAGTGCCGCCAGGAACACGCCGAGCGAGAACGCCAGGATGAAGATCCGGTTGGTATCGATGCCGATCGACTGCGCCATTTCACGGTCGGTCACGACGGCCGTGATCAGGCGCCCAAGCCGGGTGTGGTTGATCAGGAGCCGCAGGCCGATGACGACCAGAAGTGCCATTCCGATCAATAGGATCTGATAGTTGAGATAGACGACACCACCGATATTCAACGTGCCAAGCAGCCGCATCGGCGCGTCTTCGTAAAAGGATTGCACGCCGAAGATCATGCGCTGGAGATCCTCCAGCATGAGGAACAGCCCGAACGTGATCAGGATCTGTACGGCTTCCGACTTGCCGTAGGTCCAGCGGACCAGGCTGCGCTCGATCAGCGGACCGAACAGGGCCGCGACGAACACGGCGCTGAACAGCAGCGCCGCGAACGACAGGTACGGGTTGAGCTGCCTGCTCGCGATGAACAGGCAGATCGAAGCTGCGACATAGCCGCCGATCGAGTAGAGGCTGCCATGGGCGACGTTGAGGACGCGCAGCACGCTGAAGACCAGCGTCAGGCCAACTGCCGCGAAGAAGATCAACGCGGCGCTGGCGAGACTGTCCAGCAGCAAGGGGATGATTGCATTCGACATCGGATTACGCCCCGCGTGAATGAGGTCCGCCTATTTGTAGCTCCCCGGCTTCGGCAAGCTCTTCGCCAACTCGGGCTTGAGCGTCGAAATCCAGGTCAGCGGATCCTGACCGGCCTGCGGCATCAGGCTGTCGCCCTTGTAACGAACCATGTCGCCGATCACGGGAAACTGCTGCGCCGGTGATTTGGCGGTGACGCCGACGATCTGGTCGACGAGACCGTCATTGTCGGCGCGCGTCTGCGCAGTGCCGGTCAGGGTCGCGACCGTGCTCCCCTTCATGGCACCCGCGAGCTCGGCCCGCGTCGGCCACTTTCCGCCATTCTTCTGCATTGCGGCCTTGTAGGCGGCCTTCACGTAGATCAGCGCGTTGGCCATCTTGATGGACGGGAAGACCGGATACTCTCCAAAACGCGCCTTGTAGGCCTCGGCAAACTTCACCGTCTCGGGGTTCGCCTTGGCGTCCGGCGACATCCACCAACCGTCGCCGAGAACGCCGACGATCACGCCTTCGGGCAAAGGCACACGTTGCAGCACGGTCTCGCCGAGGGCGAGCACCACCTGACTGGACGTGAACAGCCCGCGTGGCGTGGCCTGGCGAACGAAGTTCTCGAGATCGGCGCCCCAGAGATTGGAGAAGACGACGTCCGGACGTGCAGTGGTGAGGCGCGAGATCTCCGTCTGGTAATTGGGCGAGCCGAGCTTCGGATAGAGTTCAGCAACGATCTCGACGTCCGGCTTCAGGGCCTTGAGTGCCGCGGTGAAGATTTTCGCAGCGTCGTGACCGAACGCATAGTCCGGATTGATGATCGCAACCGTCTTCACATCCGGCTTGCGATCCAGCAAGTAGATCGCATAGGCGATGAATTCTGGCACGGTGTTACCGTTGGGACGGAAGACGTATTTGCTCTTGCCGTCGATGAGCAACTGATGGGTATCGCAGTTCCAGCCTACGGTCGGAACCTCCAACTGCTCCGCGAGCGGCGCCAGAGCCAGGCAATTTGCGCTCGACAGCGCCGCAACCATCACCTGGTTCTTCGTATCTCCTGCCAACCGGCGATATTCCGCGATCACACCCTGCGCGCCCTGCGCCTCGTCGACATAGGTTGCGCTGACCGGCACGCCCGCGATGCCGCCGGCAGCATTGATCTCGTCGATCATGAGGTCGGCGGCGTTTTTCCCGGGCACCCCATAGGCCGCAGCGGGACCCGAAGTGAAGGTGAAGATGCCAAACCCCAACGAGCCCGGCTTCTCCTGCGCGGCGACCGGAGAGGCGGCGACGACGCCGAGAACGAGTGCGCCGGCAAGACCGTCCGCCACCAATCGCAGATTGGCCTGCGGCAAGCCGCGATCCAGCCGGAAGAGCAATTCAAGTGACGAGAGGCAACGCGCAACGACGATGGACATACCTTTGAACACCATGATTTCTCTTCCCCTTGAGCCGGTCAAACGATGTTGTGCAGCAGCGATCCGGGATCACACCGGATCGAAATAGTGCATCTCCAGAAGCAAGCAGCCGCTCACGGACTTGAAAGGCCCGTGCGGCGCGTGCGGCGGCCGACAGGCATAGGTATTCGGCGGAAAGCTCTTGCCACCCTCGCCCTTCTCGTCGTTTCCGACGATCAGATCGCCCGAAACGAGATAGACCTCTTCCCAATACTCGTGCGAGAACGGTGCGGTCGTATAGACACCCGGCGCGAAACGGAGCAGCCGGGTGCGCGTCCCGCGCCGGTTCTCTTCATCCAGGCCGCCCGAGATGATTTTCTGCTGGATGCCGGCCGGATAGCCCACCGGCACTTCCCAGCCGGAGGTCAAGTCGAGCGTGTAGAATTCGTCGTGCTTCTTGTTGACGGGCATTTGCTGTCTCTCCTGGTTCAGGCGGCTTTGCTGGCGGTCGAGACGCCGTTGAGGTCGTAGGAATCGAGCATGGTCTGCACGAGCCGGTCGGCGCCAGCCCAGTCGTAGGTGCGATAGGAGTGGCCCTTGGTGACGAAGGTCGCGCCGGCGTAGAACATCTCGTATTGCTGATGGCGGGACCCGAACTCGGAGCCGACGGCGTCCCAGGCGAGCTTGTAGAACTTCACGCGGTCATGCGAACTGGCCTTCGGGGATTGCTGGGTCTTGCCGATCAAGGCCGCGATCTCCGGGTTGCCGAAGTCGGCGACCGACGAGGGCAGCATGATCATGCCGCCGCCGGCGAGCTCGCGCAGCGTGTTGATGACGTGCGCATAGAGCTGCTGCGTCAGGACCTGTGCGGAATAGAGCGTGTGCCGGTCCGGGATGAAATAGGGGCCGACCTGCGTGCCCTTCGCCTCCATCGCCGCCACCAGCGCGTCCACCATGCCGGTCTCGGCCGCGAGCTGACCGAGCATTTCGCGCACCTGCGGGAACTGGGTGACGCCGTTCATGTCGGCAGTCCGATGCGCAAGGCCGGTCAGGAATTTGAGCTTCACGCTGAGACGGACCATCGCCTGGTAGTTTTGATAGACGTGGCAGGGCGTGGCGTGAAACTGCTTCTGGCACATCTCCACATTGCCTTCGATGAAGACACGGTCCCAGGGCACCTTCACGTCGTCGAAATAGAGAACGGAATCGTTCTCGTCGAAGCGGCTCGACAGCGGATTGTCGAACACTGCGCCCGCAGCATCCTCGTAGGATTTGCGCGACAGCATCTTGAGGCCCTTCGTACTCATCGGGATCGCGAAGGACATCGCATAACGCTCTTCTCCCGGGCGCATCGGCTGGATGGTCGTAACGAAGACCTCGTCGGCAACCACGCCTCCGGTGGCCAGCATCTTGGCACCGCGGATCGTGATGCCTTCGGCATCGCGATCGACGACGCCGGCGGTGAGGAATGGATCAGCCTGCTCGGCAGCGCCCTTCGAGCGGTCTGCCTGCGGATTGATGATGACGTAGGTGAGGTAGAGATCCTTGTCGCGGACGTAGCGGTAGTAGCTCTCGAGCGCGCCGGCGCGGGCCGAATCATATTCCCTGAAGACGTCGAGCCCCATGTAGAGCCCGGAAATGCAGGATGCCACGTGATCCGGGGCGCGGCCCATGAATCCGGCATGCAGCGACGCCCATGCCTCGAGCGCCTTTCGCCGCGTCACGAGCTCGGCATAGGAGGCCGGAAGCTGCCAGATGCGGTTGGCGCGGCCGGCGCCCGTATCGAACGTCATCAGATCCGCGTTGTCAGGCGCGCTCGCAAAGTCGAACAAGCCCGCCATGGAGTCGGCAAGATTGCGGAAGGCATGGTGGGTCGTAACATCGCCCACCGAGGCGCCGTTGATGTAGATGGTCCGGCCGTCCTTCAGGCCTGCCAAATATTCCTTTGCGCTACGCATCGCGGTTTCTCCGGTTCGAAGCTAGTAGTGAATGGGAAGCGGCCAGGTCGGCTCGCGCTCGGTTTCATCGACGAGATCGCGGTATCGACCGCGAAAGAAGATCAGGGGAGCAGCGGCCTCGGAGCGACTCGCATGACGGACGACCCGAACGACGAAGATCACGTGATCGCCGCCGTCGTGATTGGCGTATGGCACGCATTCGAAATGCGCCATCGCGCCCGAGATCAGCGGCGCTTCGGCATGGCCGACCGATGTCTTCACCTGGTCCCATTTGTCGGACAGGGCGCGCGCAAACTGATTGGAGATCTTCTCTTGGTCACGCGCCAGGATGTTCACGGCAAAGCCCTTGGCTTCAAGCATCGCAGGCAGGCTGCGCGCCTTGCGATCGACACTGAAGAGAACGAGCGGCGGATCGAGCGAGACCGAGTTGAACGAGCTCATGGTCATGCCGATCAGCTCTTCGCCCTTGCCGCGTGCGGTCACCACCGCAACGCCGGTGGCGAATTCGCCGAGAGCACGCCTGAATGCACGATCCTCCATGGACACCCGCCTCGTCGCCCGGTCCTGATTTATAATTCTCAGATAGCTTTTTTACAAAGCTATTTGGCGATGTCAAGCCTACTTGCTGGGCGGACGTATGCGTGCTCTTTAAGCAGCTCGCAAGGCTATGATTTCGTGGGGAGAATGACCGAGTGACCGATGCACTCTTGACGGCGTCGAAACCCGAACTGCTCGATAAAGAAGGAGACCGCATGCTTCGCGGCCTCCTCTACGACTATTTTGCATTCGGACGCAGCCTGGAAGCCTGCCGCGAAATTTTCGCGAGCTTTGTCGGCCTGTCGCCGACTCAGTATCTGATCCTGATCGCGATCAAGAACTCGACTGCGGAAGAACCGATGGGCGTCAATCAGATCGCCGAACGGCTGTATCTAAGCGGCGCCTTCGTCACCAACGAGATTAACAAACTGGTTTCCGACGGCTTGCTCGAGAAGAGCCCTCATCCCGAAGACGGACGACGAGTGCAACTCACCCTCACCCAGCACGGGGTCAGCCTATTGGTCCGGCTTGCAGCTCTGCAACGGCCGGTCAACGACGCATTATTTGGGATGCTGACGCGCGAGGAGTTTAAAGTGCTATCTCAGCTCCTGTCTCGACTTGCTTCGAACGCCGACAGCGCCTTGAAGCTCGCCGAGCATGTCAAAGCGACGCTCAAGTTTCAGGAGGATCAGCAGGCTTCCGCAACGAGTCTGCCGGAATCCCGTAAGAAGCGACGTGCGCCGCGTCGCTATAGTCGGGAACGCAGAAGCTGAGCGCTAAGACCAACCGCACCAGTCGGCGCCGAATTTTATCCGAGCAGCAGGTGCTAACGCCACCATCACCGGCAAAGGCGAAGGAAACTAGGTAGCACTGGCGGCGCTGCTCCTTCGGCTGGTCGCCGCCGGCGCCATTCTGTTCTCTCCGGCTGGCACGCCTCTCACTGATCGGCGCAACGGCCATCACGCACTCTCGCGCCGTGCACCGATTAGAACGAAAATCAACGTTGCTGGCTTGGTACCCGGGTTGCGCCAGGCGTGCCGGGTACCGTTTTGCACGACGACGTCACCCGCCTTAAGTGCGAGCGTTTCCCCGTCATCGAGCTCAAGCGAGATCTCGCCTTCCAGCAAGATCCCGTAGTCCACGCTGTCGGTGGTGTGCATTCCCGGGCTTTCGGGCTCGAACCGCTCGGCAAGACCTGGCAGTCGAGACATGTACTCGGCGCCGGCGGCAGCGGGATCGAAGTCCGGCGACATCATCACGGAATCGGGGGGAAAGGTAACCTTCATCAACCGCGTCTCGCCGACCTCCGGTAGCACGCTCTTGCGGCCATCGGCGGCGTTGCGTCCATCCCACGGGACAGATGGAACGGCTGCCGTGCCCCAGATCAACGTGGTGTCGAACCCGGGCACCGACTGAAACGGCTTTGCGGAAAGTGATTGGTCAAGTCCGGTCGAGGATTTTCCATTGCGGTGAGAGGTAACAATCAGGCGCGCCATGTGAATTCTCCTGCCTATTCGTGGACGATCACGACATTGCTGAAGCCGCCGGTCCTACGATCGACTGCTTCGAGTGCCTTTGAGATGTCCTTGAGCGGGTAGCGGTCATGCTCGAAGACAGAGAGATCCAAGGTTCCGGCCGCCGCCATCTCGACCATGTCCTGGCCTTCCGCGACGTCGAACCAGAGCGAGCCGATGACGCTGATCTGGAAGCACATCAGCCTGAACATCTCCAACGGCAGGGGCTCGGCCATGCCACCGATGTCAACCATCCGACCACCGCGCCTCAATGCGTTGATGCCCGCGAGCGAAGTGGAGCTGGGAGCACCCGGCCCTACCGCGTCGATGAAAATGTCGGCTCCCAAGCCGTCGGTGTGCTCCCGAACCCATTCATCCAATGGGCGATCGCCGGCCGACAGCACGTGGATTCGCGAGGGAGCGATCGCACGCAAGCGTTCGAGCAGCTTCTTGTCCCGCGCTATGCCGAAGATCTTGGTGACGCCCATCCCCAACGCAAGAACGACCGCCCCCAGGCCGAGCGTGCCGGTCGCGCCGCTGACGATGACACTGGTACCCGCGCGAGCGCCCGCCTTGCGCAGGGCAGAGTAGGCCGTTCCCAGATATCCGAGGCGGGCGGCGGCCTCATACGACACCGACGAAGGAAGCTTTACCAACGACGAAGCCGGTGCCGTCATGTACTCGGCAAATCCTGCGTAAGGATAGTCGAGGAAGACCTGGCTCGAGCGCGGACCGAAGCCGAAATAGCCGAGGAAGGTGTAGGCGTCGCAGTTGATGGGTTGCCCGCAGCGGCAAGCGTGGCATGATCCGCAGGACGTGCCGGGATTCACGTACACTCGGTCGCCGATCTTGATCGACTTGACCTGGCTGCCGACCTCGAGGACCTCTCCGGAGGCGTCCAAACCGTAGATGGCTGGCAATGGCGGAAGTGGAAGAAAGGGAAACCACTCCGCGTAGTGCGCCATCACGTTCTTCATGTTCGGGATGATGCCGCACGCCTTCACCTTGACCAGAACGTCGTTGGGGCGTGGTTTCGGAACAGCGATCTCGTCGATCGAAAAGGTAGTGCCGACTTGGTGCAGCCGGGCGGCTTTCATTGTGGCCATGTGGTTCCTTCCCTATTGGTCTGTGACGACGACTGGAATGCAATACGGCATCGCGCTCCGACCGGTAGGGTCGTCGCTTGGATCGTCGGTCCGCGTTGCGAAGTTCGGGCGCGCGGTCGGCTGTGCCGATAGCTTCGCTCGTCACCCTGTTTCAGTTCTGCTGCAAATCATCGTTTCCTCCGTACTCCCAGCGGCGTTTTTTTCTTGTTGCTCTGACTATCAAACGAGCCGCCTAGGCCACAATGCATTCACGCAAACTGTTCGCAGCGCGAACATGCCGAACCGCCCGGCTAATAGGTCGCTCGGCCGCCCGAGAGGTCGAACACGGCGCCCGTGCTGAACGAGCACTCCTCGCTCGCAAGCCAGCAGACGAGCGATGTCGCCTCTTCGATCGCGCCGAACCGTCCGAGCGGAATCTTCGACAACATGAATTCGATGTGTTGAGGCATCATCTGGTCGAACAGGGGCGTCTTGATCGCCGCTGGCGTGATGCAGTTGACGCGGATACCGGTCGTGGCCGTTTCCTTGCCGAGAGATTTCGTGAGTGCGATCACGGCCGCCTTGGACGCGCTGTAGGCCGAGGCGTTCGGATTGCCTTCCTTTCCCGCAACGGAGGCGACGTTGACGATGCGACCGTAGTCGCCCTTCTCCATCGCGCGAACGGCGGCGCGGTTGCAGTAGAAGGCGCCGTTGACGTTGACGTCGAAGACTTTGCGCCAATCGCTGCCGGAATAGTCCTTGACGGCTCCGTTTGGCCCGGTGATGCCGGCGCTGGCCACCAGAATGTCAAGCCGGCCGCCCAGATCCTCGATGCTTCGCCGCATAGCGGCATCGACAGCGCCTTCAACCGCGATGTCGACCGATTGCGTATGCGCAATCCCGACTTCCGCCGCTGCGGTGGCAAGGAGGGAAGCGTTCAAGTCCCACATGGAGACGCGGGCACCCTCGGCCACCATGCGACGCGCCACGTCGCGGCCGATGCCCGACGCCGCACCGGTGATGACGGCCGTCCGCCCTTCGAACCTTCTGCTGTAGAGGGTCACGTTCGTGGTCTCGCAGCGGGTGACCATTCGCGAGTTTGCTGGCGTTGCGTTCCAAGCCCCTCGATGCCGAGCGTCATGACATCGCCCGGCCTGAGATAGATCGCGGCGGGCTTCTTGCCCATGCCCACGCCGGGCGGCGTGCCCGTCGCGATGATATCGCCGGGCATCAGCGTCATGAAGCGGCTGACGTAGCTGACGATCTCGGCGCAGTCGAAGATCATCGTACGGGTGTTGCCCTGCTGCATGCGCTGTCCGTTGACGTCGAGCCAGACGTCGAGCGCCTGGGGGTCGGTGACCTCGTCCGTCGTCACCAGCCATGGTCCGACGGGCCCGAAACTGTCGCAGCCCTTGCCCTTGTCCCACGTGCCGCTGCGTTCCATCTGGTACTCGCGCTCGCTGACGTCGTTCACGACGCAGTAGCCGGCGATGTGGGCGAGTGCATCGGCGCGCTCGACGTAGGAAGCTCGCGTGCCGATCACGATTCCGAGCTCCACTTCCCAGTCCGACTTCTTCGAACCTTTCGGCAGAACGACATCGTCGTTCGGTCCGCTGAGCGAGGTGATCGCCTTCTGAAAGACGATGGGTTCGGACGGCAGCGGCAGATTCGCCTCGGCGGCGTGATCGGCGTAGTTCAAGCCGATGGCGATGAACTTTCCGACGCCTGCGATCGGCACGCCAAAACGCGGCTCGCCGGCGACGATCGGCAGCGTGGATGGAGCGATCGTGGCGATCTTTTGCAGCGCCGAAGGCGACAAGCTGGCGGGGCTGAGGTCGGCAATGACGTCCGAAAGGTCGCGCAGGCGACCCTGATCGTCGACGAGACCCGGTTTCTCGGCGCTGGGATCGCCGAATCTGACGAGCTTCATTCGGTGTTCCTCGGGATGTGGGTGAACCGGGCCGAGACGGTGCCGAGACCTGCTATATTGGCATCAAACACATCGCCCGGGTTCACCGGCACCATCGGGCCGAGCGCTCCGGAGAGCACGACGTCGCCGGCGCGCAGCGGCCGCTTGCGGCGGGCAAGTTCGCCAGCGAGCCAGGCCATCGCGTTGAGCGGATTGCCGAGACAGGCCGCGCCGGTCCCCTGCGAGACGACCTCGTCCTTCCTCGTCATTTGCATCTGGAGGGCGCGCAAGTCCAAACCATCCAACCGCCGGACTGGCCCTCCCAGGACGAAGAGGCCCGACGACGCGTTGTCGGCGACGGTATCGACGATCCCGATATCCCAATTGGTGATGCGGCTACCGACGATTTCGAGGGCGGGCATCGCGTAGGCTACGGCGCGTACGACGTCGGCCACGGTGGGCGTTTCGACCTCGACGTCGCGATCGAGCAGGAAGGCCACCTCTGCCTCGATTTTCGGCTGAAGCACGCGCCCGGCGGCGACTGGCTCGTCTTCGCCCACTATCATGTCTGCGAAGAGGACACCGAAGTCCGGGCGATCGACGCCAAGCTGCTTCTGCACCGCGCGCGAGGTCAACCCGATCTTGCTTCCGACCACGCGCCGGCCCTCCTTCTCCCAGTGCGCAGTGTTCGCCTGCTGGATGGCGTAGGCCGCGTCGACGTCGAGTTCGCCCAGCCGAGGCCGAATGGGCGCGATCGGGTTACCCGCATAGGCGGCGCGGATCTGGGCTGCGACTTCGCTGTGCTTGGTTTGCTGGTTCATCTGAGCGATCCTTATTTGCCGGTCCGGAGGAATTCGATGTGGAGCCGGTTGAACTGCTCCGCGTCCTCGAACTGGGGCCAGTGGCCGCAGCGGTTCATGACGACGAATTTCGAGCCCGGAATCATGTCCGCGATCTGCTTGCCCTCCTCGGGCGTCGCGGTCGGATCATGCGACGTCCACACGGCCATGGTCGGGGTCTTGATCGACCGATATTGGTCGGCGGTGATCATGTTGGGCCGGCGGATTTCTATCTCTTGAAGACACATGATCCGCTTCATCGTGTCAGCGAATCCCGGCTGCGCGTAGATCGCGCGGCGGGTCTCGATCAGATCGTCCGAGACCATGGTCTTGTCGCACATCAGGAATTCGAGACGCGCCTTGATGCGTTCCCAGGAGGGATCGGAGGCGGCCTCGTTGGACAGCTTTTTCAGGCGCTCCATCACCTGGGGGTGCGCCGTCCAGCCGCCGGCGGTGTTGAGGACGAGCTTCTCGACCACAGCGGGACGATGCACGGCGAGATAGGTCGCGACCCATCCGCCAAGCGATTCGCCGCTGATCATCGCCTTGTCCCTGCCGAGCGTCTTGAGAACCGCGAGGACGTGGTCGGCGTAGTCCTTGACTTGATAGTCGATGGCGGGCTTGTCGGTCCAACCGTGTCCCAACATGTCGATGGCGACGAACCAGAAGTGATCGGCATGCGGGCCGAAGTTTCTGGAGTACGCCTCCGCATGCCCTCCGACGCCGTGCAGCGCCAGAACGAGCGGCTTGGACGGATCGCCAGACTCGATGCAGCGGGTCCGGATCCCGCCGGCCTCGATGTAGTGCTGCCTGAAGGCAACGCCCCTCAGATCGGCCCAGACGCTGGAAAATTTCTCTGGTCGTGTGTCGCTCATGACTGAATCCCGTTGGCTTGTGTGTCAGGCGAAAAGCGGCGTGCCGCTCGGCTTCGGCGGAGACAGCGGTTTCTCGCGTGGGATGGCCGAGAGGTCCGTGAGATCGAGGACCGTCCGAATAGCCGCGCTCAGCCGGTCGAAGGCTTGGCTCACGTCGGACGTCCCCTCCATGTCGCGCCAGGCGACCACGCCATCCGGGCGGACAAGCAGGGCTCCGGCTTCCTCGATCTCGCGAACGCGCTGCCACTCGCAATAGAGGTCCTGCGCTTCGGGCGAGCCGGTCACCACGACACGAACAAACGGCAGATCGAGGCGCAGAGCCGCTTCCTTCCACGCGGCGCCGGCGAGGCCCGTCACCACGGTAAAGAGGCCCTTTCCGGTCACGTCGAGCGTCGACACCCGCAAGCCGTCACGATCGACGAGCCATGCGTGCGGGATCTTGGCACCCGGGCGCGACGTCGGCTGATTGTAGAGACCGCGGTCTCGCCGCCACTTCTCGGGCTCGGCGCCGACGTCCGGAATCACGGCCGAAGATTCGTACCGCTGGTTCATCTCGGTGCCCTGGGCATTGAATTCCGTCTGCTTCAGATCGAGCGCGGCCTGCGCCGCCTTCCGGGCGGCGACGCCGTCCGGACCCGGATCACGGAAGCGGGCGATGCCCGCGGCGACCGGGTTCTCGGCGCCCTGGACACGGAAGCACGCGTTCAGCGGGGCGTAGTCGAGCCGGGACTGGTTCGCCCGCAGTACGATCTGCTTTCCGACCGGTGCCCGCTCCTGCGAGTAGCTTTCCAGAAGCCTGGGGCCCGCCCAGCCTTTCACCGAGTAGGCAAGCTTCCAACCGAGGTTGTGGCCGTCCTGCACGCAGGTGTTGTTGCCCAAGCCGCTCGAGGGCGGATGCCGGTGGACCGCGTCGCCGCCGCAGAGCACCCGCCCCTTCGAATATTGGGTCACGTAGGCCTGGTTCACGTACCAGATCGAGGTCCTCACGACGTCGATGTCGACGGACGGATCGCCGATCAGCACCTTGATCTTCGGAATGATCGCTTCCGGCGAGAGGTCCGGCTCTCCCTTGCTGATGTCGAAGCCCCAACCGGCGATCCATTGCGTCCACGGATGCACGGCCCGCAGCAGGCCCATGCCGATCTCGCCGAAGCTCGCATCCGGCGTCACGATCCAGTTCAGGATGCCCGGCCGATGTTTGCTGTACCTGGAGAGATCGGCGTTGAAGACGGTGTAGACGGTCCCGGCGCGTGCCATCTGGCCTTCGATCGGCAGGCCGAGATGGTCCACCACCATCGACCGCGCGCCGTCCGCCCCGACCATGTAGCGCGCGCGGACAGTGTACTCTCGCGCGTCAAGACGATCACGCAGCGTGGCCGTCACGCCGTCCGCGTCCTGCTCATGACGAACGTACTCGGTGTTGAACGCGAAGGTCGCGCCCTTCTCCGCCGCCTTCTGGAACAGGATGGGTTCGAGCAGCGGCTGGATGATGTCGACCATGCCGCACGGGCTCGCGCGCAGATAATCGCCGCGGCGATCGTCGCCGGTCCCCCACGTCCGCATCCGGATCAGTTCGGATCCGGCCAGGCTGGTCGTGAAGGTCGTGTCACCCATGAGCTCCCAGGGACTCGCGTACCGGGCCACGTCGTCCGCGATCCCGAGGTCGCGGAAGACCTCGTTGGCGCGCTGGTTTGTGATGTGGGCGCGCGGGCTATCGGCCATCCAGTTGCCGCGCGACACGATGTGACAGCGAACGCCGCAGTTGGCGAGCGCCAGAGCGGTCGTCGAGCCCGTTGGGCCGGCGCCGATGATGAGAACGTCTGTTTCGTATGCCATTTGCCTGCTCCGCGATGCTTCCGCATTCGCGCGGGGTTTAGTCGATCAACGAGCGCCATCCGCCTGTTTGGCCGCCATCATCGCCATGCCCGCGATCCAGCCCGGAATCGCTTCGTAGAACTCCTGCTCCATCTTGAAGTGGCCGCCCGTCAAGAAGGCACCGAAGGCGGCGACCCATGCGAGTACCTCATTGGCGCCGCGCCCCGCGTCTTCGCGGACCTTGCCGGTGTCGAGCGCGTCGGCGCGCCAAATCTGACCGCTGCGAAGAATCTCCATGAACTCCGCGTCCCACTTCGGATTGAGCGGCTGGCACGGCCCCTTGCCCGCCTCGGCGAGAACACCCGCCTCGAGCACGCGCTTCTCGCGGGCTTCCTTGGCTTCCGCGGTTGGATTCCGGCCGTTGATCAAGCGTTCGCGGATTTCGGGCGGCGCATCCTTGATCGACGGAAGCGGTGGATCGTGCGAGAGTCCACCGGACGCGGCGAATAGCACCCGCTTGCCGGACCGCATCGCGAAGCGGCCCACGGATTCACCGAGTTGGCGAGCGCGGCGATAGGTTGGCACAGGGGGCGCAGCGGCGTTCACGAAGATCGGCAAGATCGGGATCGACTTGAAGTCCCCGAGCATCGCCTCCCACAGCTGGACGAAGCCGTGATCGACCGGCATGCGGTAGGACACCGCGACGTCAAAGTCCTCCGACCGCACGTGGTCGATGAGGTCGAGCGCCGTCTTCTCCGGAACATCCAACAGCCCCGTCCCGCCGCCCCAGTCGCCCAGGGAGACGGCTCCGGCTCCGACGCAGAACGAGGGCATTAGGTCGTAGAAAAAGCCGTTGAAGTGGTCGGGCGCGAACTGGACGATGTAGTCCGGCGCGAACGTCTTCACAAAGCTTCCGAGACGTTCGAACGCGGTTCGAACACGTTGCTCGGTCTCATTGCTGGCAGGACCCTTGTACATGAGGGGAGTATGGGAAGCGCAGACGATGGCGACTGACATGGCCGGATTCCTTCGAACGCCGATTTGAGTTGTCGAACGGTGGCTGCGGGCGCTTACTTCTTCACCAGCGGGCAAGGGCTTTCGGAAAGCGGGCGGTTGACGGATTCGCCGGGCAGCGTCTGCACGACATTGTAGAGATCCCAATCGCCCTTGTTCTCTCCGGGCTTCTTCACCTGGAGCAGGTACATGTCGTGGATCATCTTGCGGTCTTCGCGGATGTAGCCGTCGTCCGCGAAGAAGTCGTGCACCCTTTCCTTTTCCATCTGCTTCATCACCGCCGGTGCGTCGTCGGTGCCAGTCGCCTTGACGGCCTTCAGGTAGTGCGCGACGGAAGAATAGACGCCGGCGTGGAAGCCCGTCGGCATCTGCTTGGCCTTGGCGTAGAAGCGCTCGGCCCAAGCGCGCGTTTCAGGCGTGCGGTCCCAGTAGAACGGCGACACCTCATAGGCATCGTGTGCGATTTTGAGACCGACGGCATGCACGTCCGTCAACACCGACTGGAGCGGCACGATCTTGGCTTGCGCACTCAAGCCGAATTCGTCTGCCTGCTTCAGTGCCGTCACGGTGTCGCCGCTGGAAGCCGCGATCGCGATCACGTTCGCACCTGCGTTCGACGCGGTCAGCAAGAAGGATGCGAAGTCCGAGGTGTTCGGCGGAAACACGGAGTTGCCCACCACCTGGCCGCCGTTGAGCTTGACCTGCTCCGACGTGTCGCGCGTCAGAGCATGGCCGTAGGCCTGATCTACAGTCAGGAAATACCACTTCGTCCCGCCTGCCTTGATCACCGACTTTGCGGCACCCTTTGCCAAATTGTAGGTATCGACGGTCCACTGAACCGAAAGCGGCGAGCACGCCTTGCCGCTGAAATCGGAGGAGGTCGAACCGGACAGCAGCATGATCTTGCTCTTTTGGGCGGCCATGTTCTGCACGGCAAAGCCGATCGGAGATCCCTGCATGTCGGCGATCGCATCGACACCTTCGACGTCGAACCAGCGCGCTGCGATCTGCGAGCCGACATCGGGCTTACCCTGGTGATCGGCCGAGATCACTTCGACGTTGAGGCCAGCTCCGAAGTCTTCGGCGGCCATCTGGGCGGCGACCACCGAGCCCTTGCCGTTCGCCATGGCCGTCGGACCGGCGATGTCGGTCAGGACGCCGACCTTGACCTTGCCGCCGCTGAGATTCGGGGTGCCGCCGGCGGTCTGCGCTGCGGCCGGCGCCGCCGCGAGAGCCAGGCACACCGCCGCGGACAAATAGAAGCTTGAATGAACCATCGTTTCCTCCCGTCGCCGCTTGTTTGGGCGTGCCGGCGATGGATTGCCGCGGATTGAACTATGATTCCATCGGAGTCTGTGAAATGTTCGCACTGCGAACAGGTCCGGAGGGCGTCATGCACCGCAACGTCAGGGCGCTTTCCCGTGGATTGGCGCTGATAAACGAGCTCAATGCGAGCGGGCCGTCGAACGTCGTACAGCTCGCGAAGAGGACCGGACTCAACCGGACGACCTGCTATCGCTTGCTCGATACGTTGCGCGAAGATGGCTACGTGACCTTGGATGAAACGAACGCCCTGTTCGCGTTGACGCCCCAAGTGCGCACTTTGAGCGAAGGCGTGTCTTCGCGCGACCTATCGAGCCAGGCGGCGCTGCCCGCGATGTTCGGCCTGTTGGACGACGTCTCCTGGCCCAGCGACTTCGGGGTCTTCGAGCTCGGGTCGGTACTCATACGGGAGAGCACACATCCCTTCAGTCCGTTCTCCGTTCATCGCTCCATGGTCGGACGGAGAAGATCTCTAGTGCGCAGCGCGCTCGGAAAAGCCATCCTAACTGCGTCCACGCCGGCGCTGCGGCGCGAGATGCTGGAGCTAACCGCCTCGCTCGTCGAGGAAGACGCGGAGCTGGCGAAGGATCGCCGTTTCATCAACGACATCCTCTTGCAGACGAAAGTAGATGGATACGCCTCGTCGGTCGGCGGATCGGAAGCCGGCATCAGTGCCATCGCGCTTGCGATCCCGGGCGGTGGTCCGGTGCTCGGAAGCCTCAATCTGATCTTTTTCTCGTCGTCGATGACGCCGGAGGCCGCCGCTAAGAAGTATCTACCCAGCATGAAAGTGGCAGTGAAAGAAATTGAGCGGCGGTGGGCTGCTGCAAACAAAGCTCGCGGGAAAGTCGCCTGAACGGCGAGACGAGAGATTCTTGGCTGGCTGCAAGGAGGCGCAACACATTCGGTTCAAGTCGCGATCAGACTGTAGGGGGTCCCGTGCGTCCCGAACGCAGTGAGCATTCTCTAAGTTATTGATTTTTCTTTATGTGACAGCCGTTTCCGTCCCGTTTTGTTCACGGTCGTTTCACCCAATTCGTTGCGACTTCGTTGCGGCGTTCTGGGGAACATGGTCACTACGCCGCTTGTGCGGGCTCACTAGCTTGCTTCTGATCAAAATCGACGTTCGTTCGCCCCAAGTCGATTGCGGCATGTGCTTCCGAATTCAGTCGGATTACCGCGCAGCATTCTCGCTCTACGCCGAAGAAGCGGAAAAGAATCCCGACTTCCGCAGGATCTACGGCGAATGGCTCAAGTTTCGCGAGGACATCGTGACCTGGTTCAGGGTGGCGGAGGCGAGCTTCGAGTCCAGCCTATACAATCTCTACAAGACGTGAGCGAGACCGTCGGTCTCGATCGACGAGGTCATCAATCAGACTAAGGCCGTCCTCTCCCGGCAGCATGATATCGAGCACGATCAGGTCGACGCGGTTCTGCGCCATATAGCGATCCATCTCGCGGCCATCCGGCGCCAGACCGACCGAGAAGGAATGCCCGCGCAGATAGCGCGCGATCAAATTGCCTGTTTCCTGATCGTCGTCTACGATGAGGATGGTCTTGATCATCATCTATTCGCTGTTCGTACCGCAACCGGAAAGCTTGCCGACCTCGCCGGCACCAGACCGAAGCAGCCGCGCCCGGAGACCACGCCGCAAACTCACTTCGTATGTCGGGCCACGCTTGCCTCGCCACGATGTGCAATGAGCGCGTAGGCGACCGGCACCACGAACAGCGTGAACAGCGTTCCGATCGAAAGGCCGGTGGCGATCACAAGGCCCATATTGTACCGGGAGACCGCGCCCGCGCCGCTCGCCGTGACCAACGGCAGGACGCCGAGCACCATGGCAGCCGTCGTCATCAGGATCGGCCGAAGCCTGATCGTCGCAGCCTCGATGATAGCCTCGGAGCGGCTCTTCCCCTCGGCGCGCAGCTCGTTCGCCACCTCGACCATCAGGATGCCGTGCTTGCTGACGAGACCCATCAGAGTGACGAGACCGACCTGAGTGTAGATGTTGATGCTGGCGCCGCCGAGGCCAACGCTGATGAAGATCAGCGCGCCGGCGAACGACATCGGGACCGAGATCAGGATGATTACGGGATCAACGAAGCTGTTGAAGAGAGCGGCAAGCGCAAGATAGATGATGATCAGCGCGAACAGGAACGTGGCGATGAAGCCACCCGATTCCAGCTCGAGCTGCCGGGAGGCGCCTGCGAAGTCGACCGAGTAGCCGGCCGGAAGGGATTTTGCGAGGCTCTTCAAGGTCGCCAGCGCATCCCCCATCGCGACCCCGGGCATGGCCACGCCAGAAATGGTCGCGGCGTTGATCTGCTGGAAATGGTTGAGCGCCTGCGGAACGGTCTTGTTGTCGAGATGGGCAACCGTCGCCAGCGGCACCATCGTGTTGTTGCTGGTGCGGATCTGATAGCTCAGGAGTTGCTCGGTCGTCAGGCGGTCGTTCTGGCGGACCTGCGGAATTACCTTGTAGGAGCGGCCGTCGAGGCTGAAATACTCGACGTAGTTCCCGCCCAGCATGGCTGCCAGCGCGCCGCCGAGATCGCTCATCTTCAGTCCAAGGTCGCCGGCTTTGTCACGGTCGAACACCACGGTGCTCTTCGGCTTGTCGATCTTGAGGTCGTTGTCCAGGAAGATGAACTGTCCAGTCTTGAGCGCCTCGGCCATGAAGTTCCGGGCGACCTCGTCCAGCTCGTTGAACGAACCGGTCGTGCCGATCACGAACTGGATCGGCAGACCGTTGCTGCCCGGCAGCGGCGACGGCTGGAAGGCCACCGAGCGCGTGCCGGCAATGCCGTTGAGCAGGCCCTGCAATTCGGGCTGTAGCGTCTTGGTCGTCGCAGTCCGCTTGTCCCAAGGCTTGAGCACCCAGCCGCCGATCGCCTGCGAGGGCGTGTCGATCTGGAAGACCACGCTGGTCTCGGGCCGCTTGGCTATGAGATCGTAGAGCTGCTGGCCATAGAACAGGCGCTGCTCGGCCGTTGCCGAGGGCGCCGAATTGGTCAGCGTCAGCACCACGCCCTGATCTTCGTCCGGCGCAAGCTCGCTCTGGGAATTCGCATAGAGCCAGGGAATCCCGGCGAGCAGCAGCAACGCAAAAACCATCACCACGGATTTGGTGGCGAAGACGGATTCGAGCCGGTGGCGATAGGCGGCGGTCAGCCATTCCAGCACATGGTCGATCCTGCGCACCAGGCGCGCCTCCCAATTTGTGGCATCCCGCTCGGTCCGTCGCAGGAGCCAGGCACAGTTCATCGGGGACAGCGTCAGTGCAATGACCGCCGACACGGTGACCGCGCCCGCCAGCGTGAAGGCGAACTCGGTGAACAAGGCGCCGGTGAGCCCGCCCTGGAAGCCGACCGGGACGTACACCGCGATCAGGACCACGGTCATCGCGAGGATAGGGCTGCCGAGCGCCCGCGCCGACTGGATCGCCGCCTCGACCGGCGTCTCCCCCTGGTCGATCAGGCGATGCACGCTCTCGACCACGATGATGGCATCGTCGACCACGAGCCCGATCGCCAGCACCAGAGCCAGCAGTGTCAGCAGGTTGATCGAAAAGCCCATCAGCAGCATCAGGGCGAAGGTGCCGATCAGCGACAGCGGAATCGCGATCACCGGGATCAGGACCGACCGCCAGGAGCCGAGGAACAGAAAGACGACGATGGTCACGATGACGACCGCCTCGACCAGCGAGTGGACGACCTCGTCTATCGAGCTGTTCACGAACTCGGTCGAGTCGTAGAGAATTTCGCTGACGATGCCGTTCGGCAGGTTGGCGTTGATGTCCGGAAGGACGGCCTTCACACCCTTGATGACGTCGAGCAGGTTGGCGGTCGGCGCGACCTGGATGCCGAGGTAGACGGCGGTCTTGCCGTTGAACTTCGCCGAGCTGTCGTAGTCGTCGTTGCCGAGCGTGACGTTCGCGACGTCCTTCAGGCGGATGATGGCGCCGTTCACCTGCTTGACGACGAGGTTGCGGTACTGCTCCAGCGAATGAAGGTTGGTCGTGGCCGACAGGTCGACCTGGACAAGGCGCCCCCGCGTCGAACCGAGACCGGCGATGTAGTCGTTGCCTGACAGCGCGGTAGAGACATCGCTGGCCGTCAGCCCATAGCCGGCGAGCTTGTCGGCATCGAGCCAGGCACGCAGCGCGAACTTCTTGCCGCCGAGCAGCTGCGCGGTCTGCACGCCCGGCACGGCCTGTAGACGCGGCTGCACCACGCGCGTGAGATAGTCCGTAATCTGGTTGGGAGCCAGTACGTCGCTCGCGAACCCGACGTACATCGCGTCGATGGTCTGGCCGACCTTGAGGGTCAGCGTCGGCTGCTGGGAGCCGGTCGGAAGCTGGTTGAGGACCGAGTTGACCTTGGCATTGATCTCCGTCATCGCCTTGCCGGAGTCGTAGTTCAGCCGCAGGTTCACCGTGATGGTGCTGGTGCCGGTGATGCTGCTGGAATTCATGTAGTCGATGCCGTTCGCCTGGGCGATGGCATTCTCCAGCGGCGTCGTGATGAAGCCGGCGATGATATCGGAATTCGCGCCGGCATAGGCCGTCGTCACCGTGACGATGGCGTTCTGGGTGCGCGGATATTGCAGGATCGACAACGAGGTCATTGACCGCAATCCAAGGACGAGGATCAGCGCGCTGACCACGATGGCCAGCACCGGGCGGCGGATGAAGATGTCCGTGAAACGCATCGTATCTGCTCTTGGCTCGCGCGTCGTTTACTGGTCGACGACGGTCGGCGCCGCCTCGGCGAGCGGCACGTGGGAATTGTCGATCCTGACCGGGCTGCCGTTACGAAGCTTGATCTGGCCCGCGATCACCACGCTCTCGCCGGACTTGATCCCGTCGGTGACGGCGATGCGGTCGCCCTTTGCCGGCCGGGTCTTGACGAACATCTGCCGCGCAGCGCCCTGCCCGTCATGCAAATTGTCGACGACATAGACGAGGTCGCCGTAGGCGTTGTTGACGATCGCGGTGAGCGGAACGGTGACGATGTCTTCGGGCTTGCCGGTGTCGATCTCGGCCTTGGCGAACATGCCCGGCAGCAATCGCGCAGGATTGTTTGCGATCGTCGCGCGGACCTGAATGTTGCGGCTGCCGCTATCGACCTTGGCGTTGATCGCCGAGACACGGCCGGTGAAGCGTTCGCCGGGAAAGGCATCGACCGTCGCGGTGACATCCTGCCCGATGTTGATCGACGCCAGCGCCTGCTGGGGAAGGTAGAAATCAACGTAGATCGGATCGAGGCTCTGCAAGGTGACGATGGTGGTGCCAGCGCTCAGGAACTGGCCGATGTCGACGGCTCGGATTCCGAGCCTGCCGGCGAACGGCGCCCTGAGTGTTTTCTGCTCGACGATCGCCTTCTGCTGCTCAACCAGAGCCCTGGCGTTCTTCAGATTGGCTCGGTCGCTGTCGAGCGTGGCCTGGCTGACCGCGTTGAATTTGATCTGCTCCTCGTCGCGCTTGAGCACGATCGCGTAGTTCTCGGCGGTGGCCTGCAGCGACTGCAATTTGGCGACGTCGTCGGTCGCCACCAGTTGGAGCAGAGGCTGCCCCTCCGCCACCTCGTCTCCGGAGCTGAACTGGATGCGCTGCACGATCCCGGAAGCCTGCAGCGCCAGATCAGCGCCGTTCACGGCACGCAACGAGCCGATCGAAGAAAGCGTCGATCGCCACGGCGCGGTTGACGCAACCACGGTGGAGACGGTCTGCGGCGGATTCGCCATGGCACCGATCGCCTTCCGGATCATCATGTCCTTGAAGGTCTGGAAGCCATAGAGGCCGCCGAACAGAACGGCCATCACGGCCAGCATGATCGTCATGCGCTTGGTCATCGCACCGCTTCCTGGGTTGAACGGTTGGGGCCGGCGAAATAGCCGAGATTGACGCGGGGCGAGGCATCGGCCGTCAGATCGGCCCTGTTCCACCACCCGCCGCCGAGCGCCTGGAACAGCGCCGCGGTGTCCGCGAAGCGCGCGGCTTGCGCTTTGATGCGCGCGATGCGCGCATTGAGATAGGATTGCTGGGCGGTGATGACGTTGGCGTAGGGAACCGCACCGGTCTTAAACTGCTCGATCGACATGGACAGGCTGTCCGATGCGGCCTTCTCGGCCTCGGCCTGCGCCTTCAGTGTCGCCGCGTCGTACTGGATCGCGCGCAGCGAATCCGCGACGTTCTGGAAAGCCGACATCACCGTGCTCTTGTAGGCCGCCATGTTCTGCTCGAAGAGCGCAACATCGGCCTCCTTGGTGTGATAGAGCGTACCGCCGTCGATCAGCTTCTGCGTGATGGAGGACGTCGCATCCCAGGCGACGGTGCCCGGCGAAAACAGCTTGCCCGTCCCGCTTGCGCCGTAGCTGCCCGACAGCGTGACCTGCGGGAGAAGATTTGCGACACCGACGCCGACGGTCGCGGTCGCCTGGTGCAGCGTCGCCTCGGCCTGACGGATGTCCGGTCGCTGCCGGACCAGCTCCGACGGCAAGGTCACCGGCAGCCGACCCGGCAGGCGCAGCTCGGCAAGGGTTACATGCTCGCCGCGGTCTTCGCTCGGCAACCGCCCGAGATAGGCCATCAGTTGATTGCGCTGCTGCGCCAATTGTTTTTGGAGCGGAGGCAGCGTCGCCCTGGCCTGGGCGAGGGTCGACTCCTGTGCCAGCTCGTCGGACTTGGAGACGGCGCCGATCTCGAACTGGTGCTGGATGCGCTCGAGCTGATCCGTCTCGGCCTTGACGATGTCCTCGGTCGCGGAGATCTGGTCGCGCAGCGAGGCGTCGGTGATCGCGGCCGTGATGACGTTGGCGGTCAGCGCCAAATAGGTCGCCTCCAGCTTGAACGCCTGGTAGTCAGCCTGCGCCTCGAGCGCTTCGACCTGCCGGCGCGTGCCGCCCCAGAGATCGAGCGCATATGACACGCTGACCGACGTATTGAAGAGCTTATAGAGCGGGCCCTGCTCGCGCGCCGCTGAGCCAGTTCCGCTCACTTGCGGAAACAAGGCTCCCTGCTCGGCGAGCCCGGTCTCGCGGGCGGCTCGCAGGGCGAATTCTGCGGATTGGATGTCCGGATGGTTGCGAACCGCTTCGTCGACGAATCCCGTCAACTTCCGCGAGCGGAAGAGTGTCCACCAGACGCCCGAGACGTCGCTTCCGGGCGAGAAGGATTGCGAATTGCCACCTGGCGTCCTGGTGCTCTCTGTCGAGGCGAGTTGAGGTTCACGCGTGTAGCGATTTGCGGCCGGAGCGTCGGGCGCGACGAAATTCGGCCCGACCGCACAAGAGGCGAGTAGAAAAGCCGGCACGGCGACGCTGACCGAAAGACTCGCGCGCTTAACCATCGACGCACAAATGCAGCGTTCGCCCCGCCACCCCACGAAATTCCCCAGTCTTCTCAATATGCTACTCTTTTTCAGTCCAGCAATAGAACCGTACGGTTCGGTACCAATAGCGTCAACGATTCGACCCGTCAAATAACCGTACTGTGAAGTTCTATTCCTGGATCGAAACGTGAGACGCGCAGAACGCCGCTCCGGACGGCGCCCACGCCGCATCGATGCGGAGGATCATTCCGCGGCTTCGGGTGTGGAGAAATATGGCGTTCGACGACGACGAGCAGTGCCGCTGGCTACCGAACGGCCTCGCCGCTCCGACAGGCTGTCAGGAAGAACGAAACGCTCTCCGCTACATGCGTGCGAATCTGCGGTCTCAGCGACTTGGGATCTTCGCCCATCACCGCCCGCAGCAGCAGCGGCGCGACCACGAGATCGAGGAAGAATTGGGCGGTTCTGGTCAGACGTTCCGGCGCGAAGGCGGCATACAGTCTGTCCTGCGTCGATTGGGTCACATCGCGCAAGATGGTGGCAGCGTGATGGGTGCCGCGCTCGCGCATCATGCGCCCAACCTTGGCAAGATCGGGAAAGCGGCGCGCTTCGGCAGCGGCCAGTCGCATGAAATCGATGCTGTCGGCGGCGAGCACGTGCTTGAGTATCTCGCTCGCCAGAGCCGTAAGGCGCTCCTCGATTGTATCGCCCAGCGATGACGCGTTCTCGTATCCCTGCCGCACTATTTCCGAGTTACGGATCGCGATCGCAGCGAACAGAGCCTCCTTGGTGGGGAAGCGCGTGTAGATCGTTCCCTTGCTGGCATGAGCAAGGCTCGCGATCTCCGCGACACTGACGCCGGCGAGCCCGCGCGCCAGGAACAGCTCGCGCGCGGCATGAAGGATCCGCTCGTCGACCTCAGCAGCGAGCTCCTTGCGGGGACGGCCGGCGCGCTGGGGAGCCTTCACCCTTGTGACTTTCTCCATTCCCTCACCTCGATTACATTCGCTCGGCTAGGGCACTATGAGCACGAAAGATCCCTGCCTGCACAAAGGCATCTAGCGACGAAGCCGGCGGAAGTAAATAGTACCGAATGGTACAGATACATTGAATGCCCCTGCGACGATAAATTGCGTCCCGTTGCCGTCACGCTCACGCAGAGCGTTCGGCCAGCAACAGCGCGGTCTTGCGGCGTCCGTCGCCTGCATGACCGTGGGCAGCTTCCGATCGCGAACGGCACCGAGCTCAGGCTGTTTTCACGCGAGATCATGGAGGGCGGATACTGCGCGGTCTTCTCGCTCTACGCCGAAGAAGCTGAGAAGAATCCCGAACTGCGCAAGATCTACGGCGAATGGCTGAAATTTCGCGAGGACATCGTGACCTGGTTCAGGGTGGCGGAGGCGAGCTTCGAGTCCAGACTGTACAATCTGTATAAGACATGAGCGGACGCCCCCCTTCTCTTGATCGCCGGGGTCACCGATCCGGTCTCCAGATAACCGCTATCGCTAAGTTCTACTGGTGCATCTCGGCACGCCGGCTTTTCCCGCGACGCTATTCCGCACGACGTTCAACTGGACGAGGGCCGGTGGACAAGATACAGCCTTTGACGATCATCGGTCTTAGTGACCAGCTGGCGGCTGACGATCCGGGTCGAGCTTGAGGTCAATTAGGAGCGGCTTATCTCTTGTCTTAATTGCCTCGGCTACAGCCAGCAGATCGTTTTCGGTCCTTACCGTCAGCCCCTTCCCGCCAAGCACGTTCGCTACCGAGGCAAAATCCGGCCAATCGAAAATCGACAGACTGGGATCCAAGTCCTTCGCGCGAAACTGGATGTGCTCTGCTCCATAGCTTCCATCATTGCAAACCACGACGATCAAATCGAGTTTGTATCGAACGGCAGTATTGAACTCGGCCATTCCCCCTAGCATGAATCCGCCGTCGCCCGAAAACAGAACCACAGGCCTGCTCTGCACGGCCTTCGCTACACCGATTGCCTGCGACATCCCTAGACCAACCGCTCCAAAGTGACTTGGAAGCATGAACGAGTGAACGTTTGGCGCGTCAATCAATCGAAACACAGAAAGGGCAAACCGGCCAACATCCGTCACGAGAAAGCGGTCCTCGGGAAGGAGGTTGTTAAGCTCCAAGAGAGCGTTGGTGATGTCGATTGTACCGTCGGAGCCCTTGTAGTTGCCTAACTTCTCCCCACGCGAATAATTCCGCAGCCTACGCTTTATGTCCTCATTGCGGAAACCAGAACTAGGAATCTCCGCCTCATCCAACCAGTGTAATATGGTCTCGGCTACGAGAGCCGTGTCACCGACCAGTCCCGCGTCAGGGGAGGCGTAATTGCCGACCTCCGCTTGCTCATCACAAACCTGAATGACACGCTTGCCCTTCAGGAACGCACCGCGTGATGTCGTATATTTGTTAAGACTCGCCCCAAAAGCGATGATGCAGTCTGCTTCCATGATTAGGTCGACGGCAACAGGTGTACTCAACGTGCCAAAGAGACCAATATTATAATCTTGATCCCGGAATAAGTCCTTGCCCTTGAGTGATGTGGCTAGTAGGGCCCCCGTCCGCTCGGCAAGACGCAGAATGGCCAATCTAGCCTCAGAGCTGGATGCCCCATGGCCTGCCAAGACGATCGGCCTTTTTGAGGCAGCGATTATGCCAATTGCGTTGTCAAGGTCAGAGCTGGCTGGAACGAGGCCGCGCTTTTCTGAGACTTTGAAGCGAACAGGACTGTAAGTGACGTCAAATTGCTGCATATCAAGGGGCATGTTGAGGACAATCGGACGACGCTCAACCATCGCCCGTCGCAATGCTATTGATAGGTCGTGCGCCATAGTCCTCGCCGAGCGAAGCTGCTCGAAGCCAGCGCCCGTCGCAACTATGATATCGCGCTGGGGTATATCTTGAATATTTTCACGATCCTCAGCTGCTGTGTCGCCACACATCACGACGATTGGAACGCGGCCCTTCACTGCCTCTACCAAAGTAGTACAGA
Source organism: Bradyrhizobium sp. Cp5.3 (assembly GCF_000426265.1). NCBI lineage: Bacteria > Pseudomonadati > Pseudomonadota > Alphaproteobacteria > Hyphomicrobiales > Nitrobacteraceae > Bradyrhizobium > Bradyrhizobium sp. Cp5.3. Next base: position 106,296 of record NZ_AUFA01000022.1, read on the forward strand.
CATTAGTGAGCCCTGGACCATGAGTAACAGTTGCGACCCCAATCCTCCCCGAGGCATTCGCATACCCAATCGCCATCGAGGCGGCGTTCGCCTCGTTGGTAGCCGCGATGTAGTGGCCACCGTGCTCCCGGATAAAACTGTCGACAAAAAATAAGTTGGCGTCGCCTATCAGACCGAAGATCGTATCCACGCCATTGTCGATAAGTGCCTTCGCAAGAGCGGAGTGCCCCTTGACCAGTTTATTTTTCAACTCAGCCACCTCTTTATCCCGTCGTCTCCAACGTCACCAGCTCAGGCCACTCGCTGTAGCCATTGCTTGAGAGACAGAACGGCACGATCCACCAAATTCACGCGCGCGGCCTTCGGTTTATGATCAGTTCAAGAGTGATGCCAACTTTGATGCCACGGCATCCCCCATCTCTACCGTCGAGATATGGTTGCTGCCGATTGCTATGTCGATCGTGCGCGCACCGGATTCAAGCGCCTCGGAAACGGCGCGTTCGACCAGATCCGCTTCTTGCGGCATGCCGAGCGAGAAGCGAAGCATCATGGCGACACTCAGGATCGATCCGATCGGGTTTGCCAGGCCCCTGCCTGCGATGTCCGGAGCGCTGCCATGCACCGGCTCATAGAGGGCTCCGCGCCGTCCGCCCTCGCGAACGCCCCCGAGCGAGGCCGATGGCAGCATTCCCAAAGAGCCGGTGATCATTGCGGCAGAATCCGAGAGAATATCGCCAAACAGGTTGTCGGTGAGGAGCACGTCGAACTGTGCAGGCGCTCGCACCAATTGCATCGCGCAATTGTCGACGAGCATATGGGTCAACTCCACATCGGGGTATTGAGCGTCGTGGATCGCCTGAACTTCTTCACGCCAGAGCTGGCCGGCCTCCATCACGTTTTCCTTCGCAACGGAGCACACTCGTCCCTTTCGCGTACGCGAAATATCGAATGCAAAGCGCGCAATACGCTGAATTTGCGAAGACGTGTAAACATGGGTGTTGACGCCGCGCCGTTCGCCGCCCGGAAGCGTTTCGACACCTCGCGGTTCACCAAAATAGATGCCACCAAGAAGCTCGCGCACGATAATCAAGTCAACGCCTTCAAGCACACGCGGTTTTAGCGACGACGCCTCGTAGAGCGCAGGCAAAGTTCGGATCGGCCGCAGATTGACGAAGACGCCGAGGCTGCGACGCACCGCAAGCAAGCTGTCCGTCTTATGTAACTCGGAGGGTAAGGGATAGGATGTGCCGCCGATTGCACCAAACAGAACGGCGTCGGCTTCGGCCATGGCAACGCGTGTCGGCTCGGGCCACATCCGGCCGCGCTTTTCATAGGCCTCGATGCCGTAGTCCCCATCGGTCAGTTTGACCCCAAGCGAGCGCTTTTCGGCGACCAGCGCCAGGATGCGCCGACCCTGCGCGGTCACTTCCGGTCCTACTCCGTCTCCGCCGACGACTGCAATGCTCCGATTGTCAGAACGTGTCACGACTGCACCTCCACAGATTCGTAGATCCACGGCCGGCGCTGGCGATCGCGCGCCTGATAAGCCGCTATAGCTGCTTCGCGTTTGAGAGTGTGACTGAGGTCGTCCGTCTCGAGCCCTTCGAGCAGAGCCTGCCGTCGCAAGGGGGGCGTCTCGAACGAGTATTCCCTGCCGCTTGGAGAAACCACGAGTTGGCGCTCAAGATCGACCGTCACCGAGGTCGTTGCAGTGTCCGGCTTCAGTTCGCAGATAATCTCTTCAATTGACGCGCGGGTCAGCACAACCGGCAGCATGCCGTTCTGGAAGCAGTTGTTATAGAAGATCTGGCCAAAGCTCGGCGCCAGCACGGCCTTCAGACCCATTCCCATCAGCGCCCATACGGCCCCCTCACGCGAAGATCCGCAGCCGAAATTTGCACCCGCCAGCAGGACTTCCGATTTGCGATAGGGCTCCTGATTGAGAATAAAATCTTGATTCTCAGAACCGTCGGGCAAATAACGAAGAAGTTCGAAACACCAACGCCCCAAGTCCGCGTGCCCCATCAATCCGACGAGCCTCTCGATCCGAATGATGATGTCGGTGTCGATATTGTCATGGAGAAACGGGGCTGCGGGGGCGGTCAGTACGCCAAAGGGCTTCATGTCAATTCCTTAAGCTTCCGGACGTCGGCAATATGGCCAGCAATGGCAGCCGCAGCCGCCATTGCCGGGCTTGCAAGATGAGTGCGCGCCCCCGGCCCTTGACGACCCAGAAAGTTGCGGTTTGAGGTCGAGATCGAACGCTGGCCGGCTGGAACTGTCTCGCCGTTGGCCGCAAGACACATCGAGCACCCGGGCTCGCGCCATTCGAAGCCCGCATCCTTGAAGACGCCGTCGAGACCTTCGGCTTCCGCCTGACGCTTGACAGATTCCGAGCCGGGCACAACCCAGGCCCGCACGCTCGATGCCACCTTACGCCCGCGCACTACCTCGGCAGCCGATCGCAGGTCGGAAATACGGCTGTTGGCGCAGGAACCAATGAACACCCAGTCGACAGGCGTACCGATGATCGGCTTGCCGGGCTCAAGCCCCATGTAGTTCAGCGCCGCGACGGCAGCCTCGCGCTTGCCGACATCCGGCAAGGCAGCCAAGTCGGGAATCATGCCGTCAACTGGCAGCACCTGTTCCGGGCTGGTGCCCCAGGTCACATGTGGCGCGACGTTGCCAACTTGGATCTCCACCTCGCGATCAAACTCTGCCTCATCATCCGAGGGGAGAGTTCGCCAATAAGTGGTCGCACGATCCCAGAGTTCTTCGGCGGGTGAGAATTTGCGTCCCTTCAGATAGGCGAACGTCTTTTCATCGGGTGCGACCATGCCGATCTTGGCCCCCAGCTCGATCGACAGATTGCAAACCGTCAAGCGCTCTTCGATCCCCATGTGTCGGATGGCACTGCCAGCGTACTCCACGGCGTAGCCGGAGCCTCCGCCGACACCGATCGTTCCAATCAGATGCAGGATCACATCCTTCGCCGTCACGCCAACAGCCGTGTTGCCCTCGAGGCGGACGCGCATCGTTCTAGGCCGCGACTGCACCAGCGTTTGGGTGGCAAGCACATGAGTGAGCTCCGTCGTCCCGATTCCGAACGCCATGGCGCCGATCCCGCCATGCGTGCAGGTGTGGCTGTCGCCGCAAACGAGCAGCGCGCCTGGCTGCGTCAGCCCCAGCTCGGGCCCAATGACATGGACGATCCCCTGCCCGACTTCACCGACATCGAAGAGACGTATGCCGGCCGATCGCGTACCCGAGCGTAGGGCCTCCAGAAGACGGATTCCGACTTCTGAGGTGCAGGCGCGCCCTCGGGCGCTGGAAATGGCATGGTCAGCGGTTGCGAAGGTCAGCTCGGGATTGCGGATGCGCAGGCCACGTTGTTCGACACTCAGTATTCCTCCCGGTCCTCCAAGGTCGTGAAGAATGTGACGATCGATGTGCAACAGAAAGACATCGTCCCCGAGATCGGCGACAACGTGATCGTCCCATATCTTCTGAAACATAGTACGACCGGGCATCTTTGCTCCCATGCGGATCTGACCCACGATGTCATCGCCAGATCAACCGGGCTCAACTTAGTGCATGTCAGGCGGCTTCATACCCGTTGACAGGGCAAGAGCGCGAAGATCACATATGTAATGTTAAACTCGAACCAGACGTTTTCCAGAAGTGCCGCGACCGCTCAAACCTCACACTGCACCGATCAAATCCGCGATGCGCACACTTGCGCTGCTGGAGCACTTCCGGCGGACCAAGGCCTCTGCTTCGGCGGCAGAACTCGCCTCCGCGCTCTCAATGCCGCAGTCCAGTACCTCTGTGCTGCTGAAGACCCTCGTCTCACTGAATTACCTTGAATACGAAGCGAGACTCGGCGATTTCTGCCCAGCTATCGCGTCGCATTGCTGGGAGACTGGATCCAGAACGCGCGTTTCGGTGACACGCGCATCACCCGTGTCATGGACATGCTTCAGGCCCGTACCGGAGAAACCATCATGCTCGGGCAACAGGTCGGTGCGGCGATGCAATACCTTCACGTCTTACCCGGAATGCATGCCATCCAGTTCATGGTGAATGCGGGAGAAGTCCGGCCGATGTCCCGCACTGCGCTCGGACAGGTTCTTCTGAGCTGCAAGTCCAACAGCGAAATCCGCGCGATCGTGCGACGCAACAACGCGGAAGCCCCAAAGGTCTCACCGAACTTCCGCGAAACGGCCTTTATGCAGGAGGTCGAAGCCATCCGCCAGCGCGGCTATTCGGAGACCAAGGGACTCACGACTCCGGGCGTCAGCACGATAGGCATGCTCGTTCCGCCATTGGGCAGGCACAGCTTGCTTGCGATCGGTGTCGGTGGTCCGATCGAGCGCATCGAGCCCAAGCGACTTCAAATCATCGACGCCATGCGGCGCTGGCTCGGGAACATATCCTAGGCGCTGCGCGCCAACCCATCTCGCCGACCAATCACATATGTAATGGTTGATCCCGACCGTCCCCTTCGCCTTGTGCCAGGCTGACGGCGGAGCTCGAGAGCGGCCGAATGTCGGTGGCCGCGGCAGAGTGAGAATCGATCCGATATCGCAGCCGACGTACCAAAACGCCAGCATCAGACGTGACCCAGTCTTCGCTCGCGAAGTGACGCCATTTCGCGGCAATGGCAAGGCGCAGTCCCGCCTCTGGACGACAATTGGCTGCTTCACACCTCGGCCGACCGGTTCACCATGGGGCCGCTCTTGCAGGTTTTGCCCCCGTCGACCGGCAAGTTCACTCCCGTGATGTACAAGGCTTCGTCCGATGCAAGAAACAATCCCGCATAGGCGACGTCGATCGCGTATCCGGTCCGTGCGAGGGCCGGCGTGTCATTGAATTGGGCGCGAAGGCGGGCGTCGGTTTCATAGCGCGGCCGGAGCGTCTCCGTCAGGATGGGGCCGGGCGCGATGGAGTTCACCCGGATCCAATGCGGCGCGCCTTCCGTGGCGAGTTGCCTTGTCAGCGCGATCACACCGCCCTTGCCGGCCGCATGCGCGGAAGCACCGGTCCCCTCGCCACCAAGCATTCCGGCAACCGACGCAATATTGATGATCGAACCACCTTGTTGCGCGACCATATGAGGCCAAGCCGCCTTGGTGGGGAAGAAGACGACGTCCAGTTCGAGGCGCAGCGTATCCTGCCACTGCCGTGCCGTCATTTCCGAGAACGGCGCCATCCGCACGCTGGCTGCATTGTTGTAGAGTACATCCACACGAGCGCACTTGCGCACCGCCTCCGCGACCCATCCTTTAGTTTGCTCCTCGGATGAGGCGTCGACTGTCGCGACATCGATTGACAGGCCTCGGTCCGACGCCAGGCGCGCCGTCTCGTCCAGCCCCGCCGGGTTGAGATCGCTCCCGAACACCCTGGCACCGGCCTCGGCGAACAGAAGCGACACCATTTGACCAATTCCGGCGCCCGCACCGGTGATCAAAGCCACCTTATCCTTCAGCCGGCCGGCGCAAGGACCTCGACTTCCCCTTGACTCTGATGCAGTCACGCCCATGCGCTTCTCCCCAGACTACCTTTGGGCGTCGCCAGAAATGATGTCGCCGACCGGCTCCCATCCTTCCCCGTTGAGGCGCGTCATTTGCATCTGACTGACAGGCGTGTAGTTGGTGGGCGAGGTGTTCATTTTTATACCCGGCAACAGCACCTCGCTGCGAAACTCCTTCAGGTTCGTCGCCTGCCTCATCACGTTTTCACGCGTGAGGTCGTCACCGCACTGCTTCAGCACCTGGATCAGCATTTGCGCCAGGCCATAGCCGATCAAGGTGTTGGAATCCCGCCTGTCGCCCTCTGGGAACGCCTTCGTCAGGAATTCATTGTAGGCCTTCATGCCAGGATCGTCATCCCAACGCTTGTCCTCGGGATCCTTTGCAATGGTTCCCGAGACGATGCCCTGAGCGTTCTCAAGTCCTGCCGGCTTGATCACGCCACCCAACGACCTGGAGAAGCTTGCGATAATATGCAAGGGCCGCCAATCGAAGGCTGCAATCCTCTTGATGGCCTGGGCGGCAAATTTCGGCGACGCCAAGTCAATCAACGTGTCTGCGCCGGACGCCTTGAGCTTTGCGATATGGGTATCGATCGTGGGCTCAGCGACATCGAAGCTCTCTTCCGCCACGATCATGGAACTGGCCTTGTCGCCAAGAGCCTCCTTCAAGCCCTTGAGATAGTCCTTACCGCCGTCATCATTCTGGTAGAGTACGCCGATCTTGGCTTGCGGCTTCTCTATCAGAAGGTACTTGGCGTGGATGCTCGCCTCAAGCCGATATGTGGGCAACCAACCCATCGTGGTCCAGGGAAAATTCTGAGGGTCGGCAAATCTCGAAGCACCTGAGAATACGAATAACTGCGGGACTTTCTTCGCGTTAAGGTATTTCTGTATGGCCGCGTTCGAGGGTGTGCCAAACGGCGAGAACAGGAACAGGACCTCGTCCCCTTCAATGAGCTTCCGCGCCTGCTCCACGGCTTTCGGCGGACTATAAGCATCGTCGTAGCTGATAAAATTGATCTTGCGGCCACCGATCCCGCCAGCTTCATTGATCATTGCGAAGTATGCCGCTTCGGCCCGACCGATGACGCCGGCGACCGACGCCGCTCCGGAATAGGGCATGATGTTGCCGATCTTGATTTCGGCGTCCGTCGCACCGGTGTCGTATTTCTTTTGCGCGCTAACAGACGTCGCGGAGATCATCAAGGCCACCGACACGGACGCTACGCGCGCCATTCGCGAGATAAGAGTCATCCGTCTTTGCTCCCGCATGTTCTAGTAAGGGCAATCAAAGCTGAAGGGTGAACCAGACCTTAGTGCTTGCGGAGCAATTTCCTACTGCCCTCGCATAGCAACAAGCCAAACATCACATTTGTGATTAAGATCGGGAGGGACTGCCAAGCCGACCGGCCCGCCGACGCGCCCTTGATGATGGGTTCCTGTTCTGCTTCGTCGAGATCATCGCGATCGGTGGCCGGGCCAGCAACGGCGCCTCGCGCTCTCTCGGCGAGCGGGGTGGTGCCCTCAAGCTCGTAGACGAGACCACTTACGACTCTTTCCGTGCTCCGCGCTGCCTAAGCTACGTCGACACTTAAACAAAAAGCGGCGGGCAGCGGCCCGAAGCCGACTACCCGCCGCAGGTGCTCCGGGAGGAAGGGGTCACAAGTCGATGGCGAATTCCCAATCGCGGCGTCAGGCCGCCCCCGCGTCAGTTCCGTGCGATCGGCGTATTGCCACACGGCCCTTCATGCAGCGACAAAGCGCACGGGCAGCGTCTTCCATCCCCTCAATGTGTTGTTCAGATGCGGCTTCGCCTCACCTGCGGGTTCGATGCGAGCAACCCGTCGCGCGAGTTCGTGCAGCATGACCTCCGCTTCCAGTCGTGCAACATGCTGCCCGACGCAATGATGAATTCCCATTCCGAACCCGACGTGGCCTGACGGGTCGCGATTCAGATCGAAGTGGTCAGGATTGTTCCAGCGTCGCGGATCCCGGTTCGCCGCGCCGAGGAACATCAGTATCTTTTCACCTTCGGGTATCTTCGTGTCGGCGACAACAACGTCACGGGTGGCCGTGCGGAAGAATGTCTGGACCGGCGATGCCCAGCGAATGGCTTCATCGAACGCCACACGCGCACGCGTGGGCTCCGCGCGCAGGAGCTGCCATTGCTCCGGCGCGGACAAAAATGCATCGATGATTGCGCCAAGCGCATGCACGGTCGTGTCCAGTCCAGCGATGAGCAGAGACCTGATGACTCCCCCCGCCTGTGCCGTCGTGAGATCACCCTCATCGGTCTTCGCCCATATGCGGGCCCCTAGACCGTCGGGACGGAGCGACTCGCGGGTGCCCTGCTTACTCATCCACCCGACCAAGTCAGTGAAGGCCTTCCTGCCCTTCTCGACGAGCGCGTTGTTGGGTCCGAATGAGTTGAAGTTGTGGTCCGAATAGACCAGCAAGTTCTCGCGCCCCTCCTCCGGTATGCCCATCGCTTCGGGGAATACCTTCAAGGGGAACGCCTCCGCGAGGTCGGATACCGCGTCTATCACCTCGCGCTTCAGAAGTTGGTCGACCATGATCTCCGCAGTGCGCGCCCAACCATCCCTGAACCCCATCAGCATGCGAGGACAGAGCACCTGCTCAAGCGCGTGCCGGGGTGCATCGTGGATCGGGGGATCGAGTTCGAGGATCGCGCTGGGCGGACGACGGTACGGCGTCTCGCTGCGGGGGTTGAACAGTCCAACGCCGTTGCCGGATTCGAACCCCTGCCAGTTGACCAGCGCCGCGCGCACTTCATCATAGCGGCCCATTGCGTAGACGTTGTAGCTGGACAGGTAGGCGACGGGTCCCGCCTCACGGAGCGTTTGCTGGAATTCGAACGGGCTGGTCAGCACCGCTTCGCTGAATGGGTCGTCGGCAAGGACGGGCGGATCGCGTCCAATGGTCGGGATTGCTTGGCTCAGTGGCGCCATTTCGGTCCTCCTTGGAAGCTCAGAGATCGATGACGAGCCGGTCCGAGGCCGACCTCGATACACAGGGATAGAACGACGCGTTGCGCTCCCGCTCCGCATCACTCAGGATCGAGTCCCGATGATCGGGAACTCCGCAGAGAACCGCGGTCTCACAGGTCCCGCACAGCCCCTCGCGGCAAGAGGCAAGCAGTGGTGCGCCGGCTTTGAGGACGACGTCGAGCACACTTTCGCCTGGCTCAACGGTCAGCACTTTCCCGCTGCGCGCAAGTTCGACCTCGTATGCGGTGGAGCGGACAGGGCCTGGGTGTATCTTCGCAAAGAAACGCTCCCTTCGGAGTGAACCGGGCGGAAGAACATTGCAAATCTGCTCAAGTGCGTCGACCATCGATGTCGGCCCACAGCAATAGACCTTGGCTCCTGGCGGCAAGTTCGAGACAGCGGCAGCAAGGTCAAAGCGGCCTTGCGTCTCTCGAGAGGCAATCACGGCTCGATCACCCTGCGGTCGCAGCCGGTCGAGGAATGCCATCGACGACAGTCGCCGGCCGCCGTAGAGCAAGGTCCACGGCACTTCCATCATAGCTGCCTGCTCGATCATCGGGAGCAATGGCGTGATGCCAATTCCCCCGGCGACGAAGAGATAGTGATCCGCGGGGACGAGCCTGAAATTGTTGCGTGGTCCCCCCATCTGGACGAGGTCGCCGACCTGCAACTGCCGGTGGATGAACTCAGATCCCCCGCGACTGTTCGGCTCCAACAGCACGGCAATCTCGTATGCCATCGCGTCCCAGCGATTTCCGCAGAGCGAGTACTGACGGGTCAGGCCATTTGAAAGGTTGAGGTCGATATGTGCGCCGGGAGCCCAGTCCGGAAGGCGCACGCAACGCGGGTCAACCAAACGGAGTTTACAGATGCCCTCGGCGACCAGCTCCTTCTCTTCCACGCGTAAGACCGAGCGACTACCGATCATAGCGCTACTCCCAAAGGGTGCCCGTCGCGAGCTCTATCGCACACGCTTGATTTTTGGCTCTTGCTGGGGCGAGCGATGGCAAGGAACCGTCGAAGAGCATTGATAAAGGGCTTGCTTGGATGTCCCGAGCGGGGACGCTCTCCGCCCACCGATGCGCGCGCATCGGCGCCGCCGCCTAGAAACACAATATCCTCCCAACCTGTTCTCGTTCTTTGTAAGTGGGCCGAGCTTAGTCTTGAGAAGTCATCCGAAAAATGCGCACAGCGCAATTGACTATTTCCCGGTCTGAACGAATGAAGCCGACCAGTCTATGCCTCGATCCGGCCGGACCTGCCGCGTAAGCTGAAACACTCGAGCTCGTGCAGTCAGGTTTGCACGGACTCGAGTCTTGGAAAGCGTCACAGGGATCCTGCCCGGATCGCTGGCTAAGAACGCACACTACTCGCGTTGAGCGTCTCGACTAAGAAGGTCGCCAAAAAGCTCCCATTTCTCGCCCTTGAAAAGTTGCATGCGTAGCTGAGTGATCGGAGCATAAGAGCTCAAGCTCGTGTTGATCTTCACGCCGGGCAACAGGGTGTCGGGTGCATAGTCCCTCAGGCTCGCCGCCTGCTTCATGACATTGGCGCGGGTGAGATCGTCACCACACATTTCGAGAACCTTGACCAGCGTCTGAGATACCCCGTAACCGTGGATGATGCCGCCATCGGTCTTGTCGGCGCCCGGCATGTACTTGTCTAGGAACTCGTACACCCGTTTCATTCCCGGATCGTCGTTCCATTGCGGATCGGCGCCGTCCTTGGCGTAGGCCGCGGATAGCACGCCCTGCGCATTCTCGAAGCCCGCCGGCTTCATGACGCTGCTGACGAAAGATGCTCCGTTATTGATGATCTGGAGCGGCTTCCAGCCGAGCTCAGCCGTTCTCTTGATGGCTTGCGCGCCGGATTTGATCGTTGCGAAAATCATCAGCACGTCGGGATTGGCGGCCTTGAGCTTGATAATGTGCGAGTCGATCGATGGCTCGGACACCTCATAGCTTTCCTCTATCATGATCATGGACGAGGCCTTGGCACCGAGTCCGTCCTTGACGCCCCTCAAGTATTCCTTTCCGAAATCATCGTTCTGATAGAGAATTCCGATCTTGGCGTCCGGCTTCTCCTTCATCAGCCACTTTGCATAGATTTGGGCCTCGGTCTGGAAATCCAATAGAAAGCCCATGGTCCAGGGGAAGTTATTTGGGTCGTCCCACTTCTTTGCGCCACTTGCGACGAAGAGTTGGGGTACCTTCTTGGTATTGAGATATTTCTGGACTGCCGAATTCGTTGGAGTGCCTATCGAGCTAAATAGGAGTAGCACTTCGTCACTCTCGACGAGTTTGCGAACCTGTTCAACGGTCTTGGGCGGCGAGTAGCCATCGTCATAGCTGATGAACTTGATCTTCCGACCATTGATACCGCCCTTGTCGTTGATCATCTTGAAGAACGATTCTTCCGTTTTCCCGATCACGCCGTAAGACGATGCAGGACCGCTATAGGGCGATGTATTGCCGATTCTGATCTCAGTATCGGTTGCCCCGGCGTCATACTTCTTTTGGGCGACTGCTGCACCCGAGGCGAATACGGTGATCGCCACCGCGAGAAGGGCGGGCCGTAGTGTCTTTGCAATCATTTCTCTTGGCTCCTTACTTGGGGTTTGCGTCTGCTTTGTTGTTCTTCACGATTCGCTCTTGCCGGCGATCGCGATCTGCCTTGCGCCATGCGGCACGAGGTAGATGACGAGGAACAGAAACACGCCGAACACCGCGCCGGAGAGGCCCTTGGAGATGCCCTCGGCGAGGTTCGGCACGAAGATGATGAAGGCAGCGCCGACGATCGAGCCTGGCAGCCAGCCGACGCCGCCGACGACCATGCCGAGGAACAGCTGGATGGCGAGCGTGATGGTGAAGCTGTCCGGTGCCACGAACTGCACCGCGATCGCGCTGAGGCCGCCGGCGACGCCGGTGATGCCGGCGGAGACGCCGAAGGCGAGCGTCTTGTAGAGCGCGACGTTGACGCCCATCGCGGAGGCGGCGATCTCGTTGTCGCGGATCGCCATGAAGGCGCGGCCCGAGCGGGAGCGCAACAGGTTCACCGAGAACAGGTAGATCGCCAGCGTGACGACCAGCGTG
>NZ_AUFA01000023.1:0-107927 GCF_000426265.1 Bradyrhizobium sp. Cp5.3
GAATGGCCCTTGTTGGTCGACCATTCCGGACCCGGATTGATCGAGACCCCCGCGGCAAGCGCGGCCTGGTATAGTTTCAGCGTATCGACCTGATCGGGCAGTTTCACCCACAGGAAGATGCCGCCCTTCGGTTCCTCGAATTCCGCGGCCGTCCCGAACTGCTCGTTCAGGGCTTCCATCAGCGTATCGAGCTTGGTGCGCAGCGCTCTCGTCAGCGCCGGCACGTGGGTTGCGAAATGCGGCCTGCAATATTCGGCGAGCACCATCTGCTCCAGCGCGCCGGAGCCGGCATCCGTCTTCAACGACAGCATCCGCGACATCACCTCCCAGGGGGCGACGATGAAGCCGACGCGCAGCGCCGGTGCGATCGATTTCGAGAACGAGCCGATGTGGATCACCCCGCCCTTGGGGCTCATCGCGTAGATCGCCGGCGGGCGCTCTCCGGACCAGACGAGGTCGGCGTAGCAATCATCCTCGAAGATCGGCACGCCGTATTCGGCCGATAGCCGCAGCAGTTCGGCACGCCGGCTCTCCGGCATGATGCTGCCGGTCGGGTTCTGCACGGTCGGGATGGTGTAGATGTATTTCGGCCGGATGCCGCGGCTCTTCAAATCGGCCAACGTCGTCGCCAGCACGTCCATGCGCATGCCGTCTTCGTCGAGGGGGATGCCGATGGTGTTGACCCCGAGCCGGGTCAGGCGGTTGAGCGAGCCCTGATAAGTCTCCTGTTCGACGATCACGGTGTCATCACGTGCCAGCAGCGTGTGGTTGACGAGGTCGAGCGCCTGCAGCGAGCCGGAGACAATCAGGAGATCGTCGACAGTGCAAGCGATGCCGGCATCGCGCTTGAGTTTTGCGACGAGGAATTCGCGGAGCGGCAAATAGCCTTGCGGCCCGTGCGCCAGGCCGTAGGTCGCGAGCGTCCGGCCCTCGCGCCGCAACACCGCGTCGACCGCTTCGATCAGCCGATCGACGGGCACCTGCTCGGAATCATTGTTGCCGCCGACGAAGCTGTATTTGGCAAGGCCCGTCCAGCGCGTAGTGGGGGCCGGCAACCCCGGCGGAAACAGGGGCGCGAAATCGAAGCTGGACGTCATGGGCGTTCCTCGTTCTGTTCTTGTTGAGCCGGCCGGCATTGCACCGGCTGGCCGGTTACTTCTTGCCGGCCGTCCGAGTCGGACGGCCCTGGCTGATGAAAGCGTAATGCGCGTTGGCGACGCCGCCAACCATCAGGGCTTCGACCACCGGCTCGGCGATTTCGCCCGTGGCGGCCCAGTCGACGATGAAGTTGGCTCCGGTGCCGCCGCGCACATCGTCGGTCGGAATGAAGATCGAGACGGTGGCGAGCGGCTTCAGTGCGACCGGTGCCTTCAGATAGCTCTCCACCTGCTTGCCTGTAGTGTCGAAATAGGCGATGCGTCTGACGACTAGCGGCTGGGTCTCGGACGCGTTGTGGACGCTGAGTGTCACCGAGAAGTCGACGCGCAGCTTGCCCTGGCTCATCGCGACGCTGGAATAGGCCGGCACATAGAAGCCGCCGGAAACGGCAAGTTCCTCCTTCGGCAGCGTGGTGAGCGAATCGACAAAGCCCTGCTCGATATTGACCTTGGGCTGCGCGACCGCGGATGGCATCGAGGCCAGCGGACATAGCAGCATTGCAGCGGCAAGCGCCGCCTGCATGTGACGAATTGCTCGCTTGCCGCGCCGCAACCCGTCTCTAGGGTGCGGCAAAACGGACCAATTTGGCATGCACGAACTCATTCGCGACATCACTCTCTGTATTCTGTTTGCCTGGATGCTGGGCTTGTTCGCCCATTTCTCCCGGCAACCGTTGATCCTGGCCTACCTTATCGCCGGCTTCTGCATAGGTCCATTCGGCGCCGGCTGGGTCAAGTCGCAGGAATCGATCAGCGTCATCTCCGAGCTCGGCCTGATCTTCATGCTGTTCATGATCGGGCTCGAGATCGACCTGAAGAAGATCGTGCGGGCAGGGCGAGTGATCCTGTTCGCGGCCGGGGGCCAGCTCCTCGGCGGCTGCCTGCTCGGCATCCTGTTCTTCGTCGGCATCGGCCTGTCGCTCGGCGGCGGGCACTTCGATGCGCTCTATCTCTGCGTCGCCTGCGCGCTCTCCAGCACCGTCATCATCGTCAAGGTGCTCTACGAGAAGCGCGAGCTCGACACGCTGCCTGGCCGCATCACGCTCGGCGTTCTGGTGCTCCAGGACATCTTCGCCATCCTGTTCCTGGCGGTGCAGCCGAGCCTCGCCAATCTGCAGGTCAGCGTCATCCTGCTCTCGATCGGCCGCGTCGCGGTGCTGGTTGCAGCGGCGCTGCTGGTCAGCCGCTACGTGCTGCCGCGGCTGTTCCACCAGATCGCCCGCCGGCCCGAGCTGATCCTGCTCGGCGCGCTCGCCTGGTGCTTTCTGGTCGCCGAGACCGCCGAGCGGCTGTCGCTGTCAGCGAGATGGGCGCCCTGATCGCCGGCGTCTCGCTGTCGACCTTCCCCTATGCGCTCGACGTCACGGCCAAGGTCACGACCTTGCGCGACTTCTTCATCACGCTGTTCTTCGTCGCCCTCGGTATGACCATTCCGGTGCCGGGCCTCTCCGTCATTGGGCTCGCCCTGATGATTGCGGCCTTCACGGTGGTGAGCCGCGTCGTCACCACCTTCGCGCCCCTCTATCTGATGAAGCAGGGGCTGCGAGCCAGCTTGTTGCCGGCCATCAACCTCGCGCAGATCTCCGAGTTCTCGCTCGTGGTGATCCAGACCGGCGTCGCCGACCACCACATCGCGCCGCAGACGGCGAACGCGGCTTCCTTTGCCTTCGTGGTGCTGGCCGTGCTCTCGACTTTCGTGATGGTGCGCAGCGACGAGATCACGCGCTGGGCGATCGGGCCCCTCAAGCGGATCGGCCTGCGCGACCTCGACCATGGCAACGGCCATGCCGAGAAGGGGGACGAGGGCGGCCATGGCGAGGCCCGCCGCATCGTCATCCTCGGCTTTTTCCGTGCAGCGAGCGCGTTGCTGGCGGAGATCGAGCGACAGGCGCCCGTGTTGCTGGAGCAGATCACGGTCGTTGATTTCAACCCCAATGTGTATCAGACCCTGCTCTCGCGCGGCCTGCACGTGATCTATGGCGACATCAGCAATGTCGATACGCTGGTTCATGCCGGCGTCGGCAAGTCCGAGATGATCATCCTCAGCGTGCCGGATTCGCTCCTGAAGGGCGCCACCAACGAGAAGCTGGTTCGCCACGTCCGCGCGCTCAACCCGAATGCCCTGATCGTCGCGACGGCCGACCTGCTGGCTGATGTCGGCGAGCTCTACAAGGCGGGCGCCAGCTATGTCACGGTGACCCGGCTCGGCGACGCCCATGAGCTGTTCACGGTGATCGAGGCCGCCCAGGCCGGCCTGCTGGCCGACAAGCGCGCGGAGCTCGACCTGCGGCTGAGCGAGCGGCGCGAAGTGCTGCCCTGAGGGCAGCCGGGCATCTTCCGCCTGACCGGACCGCGCCTATATCGCTGGTATCTTCGGTGCAAGCCTGAAACCCCGTAAGCAGGCCAGCCGCCGGGCATATGTGGTTGCGTCCAGGACACTAGCGCGCCGGCCCAAGTCCGGCTAAGCCTCCGGCCATAACCGATAGAGATTGGGAAATGCCCGATACCGTTCAGGAAGTTTTGCAGGCCTTTGCCCGGGGTGAGCTCGTCGTCGTCACCGACGACGAAGACCGCGAGGGCGAGGGCGATCTCATCGTCGCGGCCTCGTTCTGCACGGCCGAGAAGATGGCGTTCATCATCCGCCACACCTCCGGCATCGTCTGTGCGCCGATCACCACCGAGGACGCGCGCCGCCTGCGGCTCGATCCGATGGTCGCCCACAACGACTCCGCCCACACCACCGCCTTCACGGTCTCGATCGACTACAAGCCTGACGGCGGCACCGGCATCTCGGCGGAGGAACGCGCCTCCTGCTGCCGCGCGCTCGCCAATTCCAATGTCGGCGCCGCCGACTTCGCCCGTCCGGGCCACATCTTCCCGCTGATCGCCAAGGACGGCGGCGTGCTCTTGCGCTCCGGCCACACCGAAGCGGCAGTCGATCTCTGCAAGCTTTCGGGGCTGCCGCCGGTCGGCGTGATCAGCGAATTGATGAACGATGACGGCAGCGTGATGAAGGGCGAGCAGGTCGCCCGCTTCGCCGCCCAGAACAAGCTCAAGCATGTCACGATCGCCGATCTGATCGCATATCGCCAGGCGCGCGAAAAACTGATCGAGCGGGTCGCGACCTTCGTCACCGAGAGCCCGATCGGCCCGCTCCAGGGTTATGCCTACCGCTCGCCCTTCGACTCCATCGCCCACGTCGCCTTCGTCTACAACGGGGTCGGCGACGGCAGGAACGTGCTGACGCGCTTCCACAAGCCGAACATCGTCAAGGACACCTTTACCGGCCACAAGCGCATGGCGGCCGTGCTCGAGCACTTCAAGAAATCCGGCCGTGGCGTGCTGGTGTACTTGCGTGACGGCGCGGCCGGCGTGCCGGTGTCGCCGCTGCCGGACGAGACGTCGACCGAGGCCGACCGCAACCGCCAGTGGCGCGAGGTCGGCGTCGGCGCGCAGATCCTGCGCGATCTCGGCGTCACCTCGATCCGGCATCTCACCTCGTCGGTGCACGACTACAAGGGATTGTCGGGTTTCGGCATCGAGATCGTCGCGAACGAACAGCTCGAGACCTGAGGCGTTGTCATTCCGGGATGGCGCAAAGCGCCAGCCCCGGAGCCTCGATGTTGGTTGACGTCGAAAGATGTCGGGGTCGCATTGCGCGTCCCGGAATGACCGAAACCAGGATGCAATTGCACTTGTTGCCCCGGCGCTTTAATTTGTCGGGCAATTTTTAGACGGAACCAGACGCGAAAGGACGTTTCATGAGCGTGCGCCCTCAGGCCAAGGACAAGCCGGCTGCGGCTTCTTTCCAGTGGGACGATCCGTTCCTGCTCGACGAACAGCTCACCGAAGACGAACGCATGGTGCGCGACACCGCGCGCGCCTATGCCCAGGACAAGCTGCTGCCGCGCGTCTCCAAGGCCTATCTGGAAGAGAAGACCGATCGCGAGATCTTCAACGAGATGGGCGAGCTCGGCCTGATCGGCATCACGCTGCCGGAGGAATATGGCTGCGCCAACGCGAGCTATGTCGCCTACGGCCTCGTCGCGCGCGAGATCGAGCGGGTCGATTCCGGCTATCGCTCGATGAATTCGGTGCAGTCCTCGCTGGTGATGTATCCGATCTACGCCTATGGCGACGAGAACCAGCGCAAGAAGTACCTGCCGAAGCTTGCCAGCGGCGAGTGGGTCGGCTGCTTCGGCCTTACCGAGCCCGACGCCGGCTCCGACCCGGCCGGCATGAAGACCCGCGCCGAGAAGGTCTCGGACGGCTATCGCCTGACCGGCAGCAAGATGTGGATCTCGAACGCCCCGATCGCCGACGTCTTCGTGGTCTGGGCCAAGTCGGCCGAGCACGACAACCAGATCCGTGGCTTCGTGCTGGAGAAGGGCATGAAGGGCCTGTCCGCGCCGAAGATCGGCGGCAAGCTGTCCTTGCGCGCCTCGATCACCGGCGAAGTCGTGATGGACGGTGTCGTGGTTCCGGAAGACGCGCTGCTGCCCAACGTTTCCGGCCTGAAAGGTCCGTTCGGCTGTCTCAACCGCGCCCGCTACGGCATCTCCTGGGGCGCGCTTGGCGCCGCCGAGGACTGCATGCACCGCGCTCGCCAGTACACGCTCGACCGCAAGCAGTTCGGCAAGCCGCTCGCCGCGACCCAGCTCGTGCAGAAGAAGCTCGCCGACATGGAGACCGAGATCGCGCTGGGCCTGCAGGCCTCGCTGCGCGTCGGCCGCCTGATGGACGAGGGCAAGTTCGCGCCCGAGATGATCTCGATCGTCAAGCGCAACAATTGCGGCAAGGCGCTCGATATCGCGCGCGTCGCGCGCGACATGCACGGCGGCAACGGCATCTCGATCGAGTACCATGTGATGCGCCACGTCCATAACCTCGAGACGGTCAACACCTATGAGGGCACCCACGACGTCCACGCCCTGATCCTTGGCCGCGCCATCACGGGCATCCAGGCGTTCTTCTAAGTACGTCTTCCGTCATTTCGGGGCGCGCAAAGCGCGCCCCCGGAATCTCGGGCCGCATCATCCTGTTCAATCGAGATTCCGGGTCTGGCCCTGACGGGCCGTCCCGGAATGACGTCAAAGAACAAAGAAGAAGCCATGTCCGACAACGACGACGTCCCGTTCAACCGCAATTTCCCGCTGAAGCCTGGAATCGTCGAGGAAGTCCGTCCCGGCGTGCGGCGCGTGCTGTGCGACAATCCGAGCCCGTTCACCTTCACCGGTACGGTCAGCTACATCGTCGGCAAGGGTAACGTCGCGATCGTCGATCCCGGTCCGGACAGCGGGGCGCATGCGGCCGCGCTGCTCGATGCCGTTCGCGGCGAGACCGTGAGCCACATCCTTGTCACCCATACCCACCGCGATCACTCGCCCAACACGGGGCGGATCAAGCAGGCGACCGGTGCGACCGTCTACGCCGAGGGGCCGCACCGCGCCTCGCGACCGCGCTTCGAGAGCGAGAAGCACAATCCGGAGTCCGGTGCCGACCGCGACTTCGCGCCCGACGTCAGGATCGCTGATGGCGACGTCATCGAAGGCGCCGGCTGGCGGCTCGAGGCCGTGGCGACGCCCGGCCATACCGCCAATCATCTGGCGTTCGCCTGGCCCGAGCGAAAGTTCAACTTCGTCGGCGATCACGTGATGGGCTGGTCGACCTCGATCGTGGCGCCGCCCGACGGCTCGATGATCGACTACATGGACTCGCTCGATCGGCTGGCTGCGCGCGAGGAGGATCTCTATTTTTCCGGCCATGGACCGGAGATCCCGGATGGGCCGCGCTTCGTGCGCTTTCTGATCCGCCACCGCAAGGCGCGCGAGGCGTCAATCCTGCACCGCCTCGCCAAGGGCGAGGCCGATATCCCTACCATGGTGCGGGCGATCTATATCGGCATCGATCCGCGGCTGACGACGGCCGCCGGCTATTCCGTGCTGGCGCATCTGGAGGATCTGGTCGCCCGCGGCGTGGTCGCGACGGACGGCGATCCCGTGATTTCCGGGACGTACAGGATGGCGAGCATCTAGCTCCACCCGTCATTCCGGGGCGATGCGCAGCATCGAGCCCGGAATCCATTCATCCACCAACCCTGCTGCCCGATGGATTCCGGGTTCGGTCCTGCGGACCGCCCCGGAATGACGCTAGCGCGTCACTTCTTCACCGTTTTCGCCGGCGCCTTCGGCGGGATGACCGGCGTCTTCTTCACCGGCTTCAGCGCGTCGGCATCGGCCGCGGTGTTGAGATCGTCGATGAACTTGGTGACGCGCGCGGCGTTGCTGCCGAGGTCGCTGTCGAAATAACGCGAGGCGGAGCGGATATCGACGCGGGAATCGTCGCCATCAGGCGCGACCCGGATCGAGACATCCTCGCGGAACCCCATGATCGGCGTGCGCGCCACCGCCTCGATGCGGCCGATGCGGCGCGGCGGCTGCGGCGCGCGCTCGTCGATAACGAGCCATTTGCGCTTGTTGACGAGCTGAAGCGCCAGCGCATAGGCGCGCTCGGCGGTGATTTCCAGCTCGATCGGCTCGATGTCGGGATAGAAGTGGCGCTGCTGCTCGGCCGAGTAGAGGCCGGCATACACCGCTGGGTTGGTGCCGTCGCCGGTGCGCAGGCGCGCCAGCGCGTCGAAGCGCGGCGGGTCGATCGGATCGGTGGTGATGTCGTGGATCGCCGGCAGCCTGCGGTATTGAAGGGCGAGATAGGCAGGATAAGCGAGGATCAGCGCGTTGATCAGGAAGGCGAGCAGGATGCGCCCCATCCCGCGCGAGCCGTTCTGCCAGATCGCCGCAAAGCCGGCGAGCCCGAACAGGAACGAGAGCCCGGCGATCGCGAGCCCGCCGAAGAAGGTGGCGAGCGCCGGCTTCGGCTCCAAGAAGCCGAAGCGGACGACGATGATCGACACCACCACCGCCACCACAGCGAACACAGCCAGATTGCGCGCCCAGCTCGCGAGGCTGGACACGGGCTCCGACTGATAGGGAGCGGAAAACCTGCGGGCCATCGACGAAAACTGCCGGGTTGGAGCTTGGCCCGCCGCCAGGGGGGCCAGTTGGAAACTGGCTGCTTGAGACCACGGCGGCCCGGCAATTTCAAGGTTTGCGGGCGATATGGCACAGAGAACAGGCGGGAATCTGCAACTTAATTGATTAACCATTCAATCGAAATGATCTTTAGTTGTAGATTGACTTGGTCGCAATTTCGCCTCAAGGCTCTACTGCAGGTTGTCGGAACCGCCGAAGCGAGGGACTGTCCCGGCGAGAGGGACATCAGCGAACGGCAGTCAAAAAGGAACAACGGCAGGAACAACGGCGGGCGTCAGCCGGAAACGTTGTAAGAGTGACCTCAGCTCCCGGTTGTGCAGCAAAAGGCTGACCGGATGTGCGCGGTTGCGCTCATGGGCTGCATGGATCGCAAACAGCGTAGCCGGTACCGACCAGCGCGGCTGGCGGCCAGCCCCATCAGGGCGAGTGTTCAGTATGAGTGGTGGACCGCACGAAGGCTATATCGATCCGCACGATCCGATGTACTACGCGCCGCGCAGCTTGCGCGAGCCGACGATGCAGACGGCGGCGCCGAGACGGTCCGCGGAGCATCCATCGTCGACTGCCGATGGTCCGCCCTTGCCATCGCCCGGCAACCCGCGACGTCGTGACCATTCGGACGTGTTCTCCAAAGCCGTCGCCCAAGCCATGCACGAGGCGATGGAGCCCATCGAGGTGCCGGCCGCCCTCCGTAACTCGGGAAGGCGCGCGCTGCTCAGCGTCGTGGTCAGGTTCGCGATCGCGGTAGCAGTTGCGGGGGGCATCGCGCTGATTCTCGTCATGGTCATTCCGGCGTCGCAAAGGCCCGGAGTTCAATCGAACGACGCCACATCGATCTCGTCGCTTTGGCAATCGGTGAAAGCCGCGATCGGTCCGGCACCGCAACGCAAGCAGGTCGCGAGCCTTGCGGTGGAGGACAGCAGCGGGCCTGCCAACGCTCCCTTGCCGCTCGGGATGCGCGTGGGTGCTCCCCCTTCCGGCGCTATCGTTGCCATCAACGGACTGCCAGGCGACGCGCGGTTGACGTCGGGCAAGCGCGTTGCCAACGAGTGGCGCGTGCCGGCGTCGGAAATTTCCGCCGTGTCGGTCATTCCGCCAGATGGTTTCGCCGGTCAGATGGTCGCGATGGCAGAATTGCGTGACAGCAACGGCGCCGTGCTCGTGGTTGGCTCGAGCCGGCTTTCCTGGAAACCCGCAGTCACAGTCGCTCCGCAACCGTCGGCCGCCGTCGCGGCCGTACCGCCGGCGCGCTCCGTGGTGGCCTCCCCACCGCCGCAGACGGACGCCGTGCGCAACCTGGATCCGAAGGAAATTTCTGGCCTCGTCAAACGTGGACAGGATTTGCTCACCAGCGGCGACGTTTCGGCGGCGAGGCTATTGCTGCTGCGCGCGGCCGAAGGAGGAGACGCGCGTGCCGCGCTGCTGGTGGCCAGGACGTACGATCCGACCGTGCTCAAGCAGTTGGGCGCCAGTGGACCGCTTGCGGACCTCGCGCAGGCCCGCAATTGGTACCAGAAAGCTAAAGAATGGGGCGACCCCGAAGCGCAGCGACAGCTTGATACGCTCATGCCCACCCGCTGATCCCGGCACCGTGCGTCGCGCGCCTGTCAATCTCGACCATCCGGAGCTTCACGACATGATCATCCGACGTTTGACCGACTTGGCATTCGGCTGCGCGGCCGGCGTCGGGCTGCTGCTGACGACGCCGGCCTTTTCCCAAGACAGGGGAGGAGAGGTCGATCCGGCCGCAGTGAGCGAGGGCCTGAAGGCGATCTTCAGCTATTCCAGCACCAGCAAGAGCACGCGTGAGCGGCTCAACGCCAACACCGTGACGCTGATGTCAGGCACGATCGGCGGAACCTATGTCCAGTTCGGCGCCGACCTTGCCTCCGCGCTGGATGACGGCGACCGGATGCGCGTGCTGCCGATCATCGGGAGGGGCTCGGTCCAGAGCATCGCGGACATCCTGTTCCTCAAGGGGGTCGATCTCGGCATCGTGCGCGCCGATACGCTCGATTACCTGGAAAGGAAGGGTTACACCGGCAACATCCGCAACCAGTTCGTCTACATCACGAAGCTCTACAATGAGGAGATGCACGTCGTCGCGCGGTCGTCGATCCGCAACCTTGTCGATCTGAACGGCCGGCGTGTTGCCGTCGACTTGCCGAACGGAGGCACTTTCGTCACCGCGATCACGATCTTCGAGAGGCTCGGCATCAAGCCGGTCTACGCCTATATCGAGCAGCGCATCGCCTATGAAAAACTGAAGAACGGCGAGCTCGACGCGGTGATCGCGGTGCAGGGAAGTCCCTCCAAGGCCGTGAGCCAGGTGACTGGAGACGGCCTGCATTTCGTGCCGATCCCGTATAGCGGGCCCTTGCAGAGCGACTATCTTCCATCTGTCCTCAAGGCGGAGGACTATCCTTCACTGATCCCGCCCGGCGGCCGCGTTGACACGATCGCTGTGCCCGCCATCCTTGCGGCCTACAACTGGCCCGCAAAGACCGAGCGATACGGCAAGGTGGAGCATTTCGTTCAGGTCTTCTTCGACAGCCTGAAAGACCTGCAGCGGCCGCCCTTCCATCCGAAGTGGAAGGAGGTGGTGTTGAGCGCGCCACTGAAGGGATGGAATCGCTTTCCGCCGGCGCAGGAGTGGCTGGACCAGCATTCCGGTCCGGCCTCCGACACACGCGCGAGATTCGACCAGTTCCTGGCAGCGCAGACCCGAGAAACCGGTCAGCAGGGCACGCGAACGCCGGAACAGGACGAGGCGCTCTACCAACAATTCCTGAAATGGCAGAAGAGCTCCGGCCAGGCAGAGGCAAAGCACTAGATCCGTCGAAGGTCGGACCAGATCATGATCATTCTGCCTGCCTGACCTCGATACGTCCGGAGGGCCCAGAGGGCGTCACGAGATTGGATCGAGTTGCGTTCGTGATGAGACCGATCTCCCCCGCAAGCGGGGGAGATGAAGCGAATTCGCAACCGCAGGACCGAACGGGTTTTTGGGCAAGCTATTCCGGTCCGCTCACGCCGCCGCGTTGGGGAAGCGGTAGTCCTTGAACTGGTCGCGCAGCGCCGTCTTCAGGATCTTGCCTGTTGCCGTATGCGGGATGCCGTCGACGAAGGCGACGTCGTCGGGCATCCACCATTTGGCGATCTTGCCGTCCATGAACTTCAGGATGTCCTCGCGCGTGGTCTGCTGGCCCTGCTTGAGCTGGACGATCAGGAGCGGTCGCTCGTCCCATTTGGGGTGGAAGATGCCGATCACGGCAGCCTCCGCCACGGCCGGGTGACCCACCGCGAGGTTTTCCAGGTCGATCGAGGAGATCCACTCGCCGCCGGACTTGATCACGTCCTTGGAGCGGTCGGTGATCCGCATGTAGCCGTCCTCGTCGATGGTCGAGACGTCACCGGTGTCGAAGAAGCCCTCCTCGTCGAGGATGTTGGCGTCGACCCGGTAATAGGCCTTGGCCACCGCAGGGCCCGAAACCTTCAGGCGGCCAAACGTCTTGCCGTCCCAAGGCAGTTCCTTGCCGGAATCGTCGGTGATCTTCATCTGCACGGCGAACGGCGCATAGCCCTGCATTTGAAGCACGTCGAGCCGCGCATCGCCGGTCGCGTCGCTGAACGGCGGCTTCAGCGCCGAGACGCTTCCGATCGGGCTCATCTCGGTCATGCCCCAGGCGTGACGCACGTTCGAGCCCATGTCGAGGAAGGCCTTGATCATCGAGCGCGGCATCGCCGAGCCACCGCAGATCACCATCTTCAAATCCGGCAGCTTCAGATTGTTGGCGGCCATGTGCTGGAGCAGCATCAGCCACACTGTCGGCACGCCGGCGGTGTGCGTCACCTTCTCGGTCGAGAGCAGCTCGTAGACCGAAGCGCCGTCGAGCTTGGCGCCTGGCATCACCAGCTTGGTGCCCTGTGAGGGCGCGGAGAAGGCGATGCCCCAGCTGTTGGCATGGAACAGCGGCACCACCGGCAACATTGTCTCGGAGGCGCTGGTGCCGAGCGCGTCGACATTGTTGGCCATCAGCGCGTGCAGCACGTTGGAGCGATGCGAATACAACACACCCTTGGGATCGCCCGTCGTGCCGGACGTGTAGCACATCGCGGCCGCTGTGTTCTCGTCAAAATCCTTCCATTTGAACTTGCCGTCGGCCTCCGCGATCCAGTCCTCGTAGGCGACCACATTCTTCAGCGTGGTCTCGGGCATATGCCCCTTGTCGGTGAGAATGACGTAGCGCTCCACGCTCGGGAGCTTGTCGGCGATCTTCTCCAGGACCGGAACGAAGGTGAGGTCGGTCATCACGATGCGGTCCTGCGCATGGTTGATGATCCAGGCGATCTGCTCGGGGAAAAGGCGGGGATTGACGGTATGGCAGATGGCGCCGATGCCCATGATGCCGTACCAGACTTCGAGGTGGCGCCAGGTGTTCCAGGCGATGGTGGCGATACGGTCACCGAGCTTGATGCCGTCGCGCTCCAGCATCTGCGAGACCTTGAGCGCGCGCTTGTGGATTTCGGCATAGTTGGTGCGATGGATCGGTCCCTCGATCGATCGCGTGACGACCTCCTGCTTGCCATGAATCCTGGCGGCGTGTTCGATGATCCGGTGGCAGAGCAGGGGCCAATCTTGCATCAAACCAAGCATTCCGACGTTCCTCCGAGAATTCGCTGGGCGGGTTATTGCTCTCAGCGCGGGCCAAAGAATTGTCATGAATTTTAGCCTGCAGGACTTTCGCCGCAAATGGTCTTGTCGCGGCTATATGTCCGCCGGTGCGGCAATGGTTACCGCCGCGCTCGGGATGTCGCTCGTTCTGGTGGGGACGGCGGAGGCGCGAAAATTTGCTGCCCCGCTGGATATCTTTGGCATTGGTACACCACGGCCGCGCGGAGCGGTGCATTCGGCTAAAAAAATCTCCCCGCAAATCCCCTTGCCGAGACCGCGTCCGGATGAGGCGCCAAGGGGGTCTGACAAGACCGAGCCGGAGATTCCGGCGGCCGAGGGCAAGCCTTCCCCTGACAAGGCTCCCGCCGAAAAGCCGAGCGAGCCCTCAACGGCGGAGCGCCAGCCGGCGGAGCCCAAGGTCTCGGCCTGCCGGCTCGCGCTGACCGAGGAGATCGCGATCGCGCCGTCCATTCCCGATATCCGCGGCCCCGGCGGCTGCGGCGGCGATGACCTGGTACGACTGGAGGCGATCGTGCTGCCGGACAAGCGCAAGGTGGCGGTGAAGCCGGCCGCGATCCTCCGCTGCACGATGGCGTCCGCGATCGCCGACTGGGTGCGCTCGGACATGGTACCGCTCGCCGCGAGCCTCGGATCCACGATCAGCGATCTCGATAATTTCGACTCCTTCGAGTGCCGTGGCCGCAATCGCATCGTCGGCGCGATGCTGTCCGAGCACGGCAAGGCGAATGCGCTCGACGTGCGTTCGCTCAAGCTCGCCAACGGCCAGTCGATCGGCCTGACCGACCGCGCCGTGTCGCGCGAGGTGCGCGAGCGCGTGCTGCATTCAGTCTGCTCGCGCTTCACCACCGTGCTCGGCCCGGGCTCGGACTGGTACCACGAGGACCACATCCACCTTGATCTCGCGCAGCGGCGCAACGACTACCGGATCTGCCAGTGGAACGTCTGGGATCCCCTGCCGCACGTCGCGCCGTTGCTCCCGGCCGAGCGCCCCGAGGAGGCACCGCCGCGCGAAGTCGCAGCGAAATCCGACAAGGCCAAGGACGGGGCAAAGGACGGGGTCAAGGACGGAGCTGAGAAGGATGGGGCTGAGGAGGGAGATGCGGCCGTAGCGGCGGACAAGCCGTCGCCTGACGCCAAACCCAGCCCGCCGCCGCGCAAGGGCGCAACAAAAAAGCGCCGGTGAAACCGGCGCTTTTGGATCTCAGAGATCAGGAGGCGATCAGTAGCTGCCGGCCTGGCCGGTTTGGCTGCTGCCGAGCGCCAGCCGCGAGTTGTACGGGGAGTCGCCGTGCTTCGGTTCGAGCACGACCACGATGGTGCCGACCTTCACGCGGTTGTAGAGATCGATCGCGTCCTCGTTGGTCAGGCGGATGCAGCCCGAGGAGATCGAGGCGCCGATATATTCCGGCTGGTTGGTGCCGTGGATGCGGAACAGCGTGTCCTTGCCGCCCGAGTAGAGATACATCGCGCGCGAGCCCATCGGATTGTCCGGGCCGGGGGCAACATAGGTCGGCACGCCCAGGCGCGAAATCTCGCCGGGGGTCGGGTGCCAGGCCGGCCACTCGGTCATGCTGCCGACCTTGGCGATGCCGGACCAGGCCATGGCTTCTTCGCCGACGGTGATGCCGTAACGGATCGCCTTGCCACCATCCATCACGTAGTAGAGGTAGTGATTGTCGGAATCGACCACGATCGAGCCCGGGGATTCCTTGCGGTGGTAATCGACGATGGCGCGCCGGAACGGTTCCGCAACGGGGGTGTTCTCGTACCGGACCTTGGCAAGGAGTTCCTTGTCCTTCGGCTTAAAGGCCTTGGTGTCGGTCGCCTCGAAATGTGTCGCCTGCATACAACCAGACAACATCAGACCGGCGGCCAAAATACCGAACTTAACTTTCAGCGACGACATGGTTTGGTTCTTCCAATCAAGCAATACCGCGCAGGACCTGAGCTTACCGCCACAGTTCCCTCGACTCCGTTAATCCCATTATCGTTGAAATCTGCCACAATTCCAGCATTTAGGGCGTTTTCCCGCGCTGCAAGGCCGAAGCTGTGGCTTTTTTGCCGCAAGTTTTGCGGGCTCGGGCGGATTTTTGGGCAAGGCGTGCCCAACTCTCGATCCCGTGTCACGGTTGGGCCACAGGGCGGCCACAAATGCAAAGGCCTCGTTAATGTGCTTGTCATCATGAACTTGTCAGAATCGCGCTAAGGGGGACTTGGTCGCTCTGAGGCCTCATCTGGAGTTGTTGATGTTTTCCGTGTTTGTTCCGTCCGAGTCCTCCCTGAAGAAGGCCGTCATCGACGATCTCTCGGCGCTGCCCGAGACCGCAGTGTGGATCGACCTGTTCAACCCGACCTCCGTCGAGGACAAGGCGGTGGAACGACTGGCGGGGATCGCGATCCCGACCCGGGAAGACATGCAGGAGATCGAGATCTCCAGCCGCCTCTATATCGAGAACGGCGCGCGCTACATGACCGCGACGCTGATGTGCCAGTCCGACACCGACATGCCCCGAACCACGGCGGTGACCTTCATCCTCGGCGACCATCGCCTGGTGACGGTGCGCTACGACCAGCCCAAGCCGTTCTTACTGGTGGAGGCCAAGCTCGCCCGGACCTGCACCCCGGCCATCACCGGCGAGATGGTGCTGATGGAACTCTTGGACGCCGTGATCGACCGCTGCGCCGACATTCTGGAACGCTGCGGCGCCGAGATCGACCAGGTCTCGCACGACATCTTCGAGCCCGAGAGCGAGCGCCACGGCCACGCCAAGCAGTATTCGCAGATCCTGATCGCGATCGGCCGCAAGGGCGATCTGACCTCCAAGGTCCGCGAGAGCCTGGTCTCGATCGGCCGCCTCGTCACCTTCCTCTCCGCGGTGGTCGAAGGCGTCAAATGGTCCAAGGACATGCGCGAGCAACTCAAGACCATGCAGCGCGACGTGGCGTCCCTGACCGATCACGCGTCCTATCTGTCCAACAAGATCACCTTCGTGCTCGACGCCATGCTCGGCGTCGTCAATCTCGAGCAGAACAACATCATCAAGCTGTTTTCGGTCATGGCCGTTGTCCTGATGCCGCCGACGCTGATCGCCTCGATCTACGGCATGAACTTCAAAGTGATGCCGGAGCTCGAATGGGTGCACGGCTATCCCATGGCGCTGGTGATGATGCTGATCGCGGCGATCGTTCCGTACTGGATCTTCAAGTTCAAGAAGTGGCTCTAGCGCACAATACGGACCCGAAGGGCCGTGCGCTGGCACAAAGTGCACAGCGGTTTTCCTTCGCGACAACGCGGAACGCGTTTGCGCGGTGATCATGCTCAAAAAGAGATACCTACCGAGACCTTACGCCGTTCGCAGAGAGGCGGCGCCTAGTGTCGCAGAATAGATCGAGATTCTGGCCGCGAAGTGATGTGTGCGCTCTGCCCCAATTCCTCCGGTAAAATTTGAGCGGTGGGCTGAACGTTTGGGCGAAACTTGTCTGCGATAAGACAGGGGTAGCCGCGAGGAACAGCCATGGTTGAAAAACGCATAACATCGCCCCGCAACGTCATCGATCTGGCGAGCTATCGTCAGGTCCTGGCGAGCGGCATGGTGATGTCGGCACGCCTGTGCCGGCACTGTGGTGCTCCGCTGCTCGATGGCGAAAACGATGACGACTGCTCGACCGCATTCAGCACGGCCGCTCCGCGGCTGCGCGAGAGGTCACGTCGGATTCGAGTCGATTGAGCAACGGAAGGTAAGGGCGATCCAGGTCTTGCGGCGGCCTTGTCTGGATCGCCTTGCTTCCGTCTACGCGCCAAAGATTTCCGCGACATCCTTGATCTGAGACGTCATTCCGGGTTCGTCCTTCGGGCGCCCCGGAATGCCCGCAAGCATCTACACGTGCTGGCCGCCGTTGATGTGGATCTCGGCGCCATTGACGTAGGACGAGGTGTCCGTGCACAGCACGTAGATGATCTTGGCGACCTCGTCCGGCGTGCCGAGCCGGTGCATCGGAATCTGCTGGTCGACGATCTTCTCGGTGCCCGGCGACAGGATAGAGGTGTCGATCTCGCCCGGCGCGATCGCGTTGACGCGCACGCCGACGCGGCCGAAGTCGGACGCCATCTCGCGCGTCAGCGCGGCGAGCGCGGCCTTCGAGGTGGCATAGGCGGCGCCCGCGAAGGGATGCACGCGCGAGCCCGCGATCGAGGTGACGTTCACCACCGATCCCTTGGCCGCCTTCAATTCCTCGATCAATCCGCGCGCCATCATGATCGGCGCGAAGAAGTTGACGTGGAAGACGTGGGTCCAGGTGTCGAGGTCGGTGTCGACCGAGCCGAGCCGGCTGCCGCCCGGGCCCTTCGGCGAGATCGCAGCGTTGTTGACGAGCGCGTGCAGCGTGCCGCCCTCGAGACGGCGGCGGATCTCGCTGATCGCGCGCGCGGTATCCTCGGGGTCGCCGAGGTCGACCTGGATGTGATCCTCAGGGCCTGCATCCCACGGGCAGTCCTCCGGAAACGGATGCCGCGAGCAGGTGATGACGCGCCAGCCCGCCGAGGAGAAGCGGATGACGGTGGCATGGCCGATGCCGCGGCTGGCGCCGGTGAGGAGCAGCGTACGTCGCGGCACGTTGGATGGATGCGGCATGGAGATCTTTCAGGTCAAGGATACATCCGCGTCTTGGACCACGGCTGGCCGACGGCGTCACGACGAAATTCGATGCGGTCGTGCAGGCGGAATGGGCGGTCGTGCCAGAACTCGATGCGCAACGGCGTGATGCGCCAGCCGCTCCAACCCGGCGGCCGCGGTACCTCGCCGATGACGTGTCTGGCGGCGACCTTGGCGATCGCCTGCTCGAAGGCGAAGCGGCTTTCCAGCGCTTCGGACTGTTTGCTGGCCCAGGCGCCGATCTGGGCCTGCTTGGGGCGGGTGGCGAAATAGGCGTCGGCTTCCGCATCGGTCACCGGCGTCACGTTGCCGCGGATGCGGACCTGGCGGCGCAGCGACTTCCAGTGAAAAAGTAACGCTGCTTTAGGGTTTGCGGCGAGTTCGCGGCCCTTCTGGCTCGCGATGTGGCTGTAGAAGACGAAACCGTCGGTATCGAAGCCCTTCATCAGCACCATGCGCACGTCCGGCAGGCCGTCCGGGTCGACGGTTGCGAGCGCCATTGCGTTGGGATCGTTGGGCTCGCTCTTGATCGCTTCGTTCAGCCAGGCCTCGAACAGCACGAACGGCTCGTCGGCGGCGGTGAAATCACCGGATGTTAAGGGTGTCTGGTGTTTCATCGAGGTCGTGTCGGTCATGTCCGGAGTCCGAGTTGCGTCCCGCGGCCCAAAGCGCGTTGTTGTCTGCTCTCGCCCTATATAGGGCATGGGGACCCGTTGGCCTATCGGCGATCCGCCCGTCCGGCCTCGTCATGACAATGATTCTGATCGGCCTCGGTGCCGGCGGCTGCAGCTTCTCCCGCAATGACAGCGGCGGTCCCTTCGCCAAGGCCGACGAAAGCGACCTCACCGGCTCGATCACGCGATCCGCGAAGGATGCCGCGCCGACCGAGACCGATCTCGCCTTTGCCCGCAATGCCGCTTCCGACGTGCTGAGCAAGGGTGACAAGGATTCCAGCCAGCATTGGGAGAATCCGGAGACCGGGGCGCGCGGCTCGGTGACGCCGATCGCGCAATCCTATGCTGCCGAGGATGGCCGCAAGTGCCGCGATTTCCTGGCCAGCTACGTCAACGGCAACACCGAAAGCTGGCTCCAGGGGGCCGGCTGCCAAAGCAGCCATGGTCGCTGGGAGATTCATACGCTAAAGCCGTGGCGGAGCTAGGAATCGTCTCGCGACCCTAGTTGCAAAAATGCCACTCGCCCTCCACATGAAGTGCAGGTGGGGCGGGGAGCCCTTTGAATACATTGATATCCCTTTGAAGGAGACGTGACGGATGCGCGACCCCTATGAGGTCTTGGGGGTGCCGCGGAGCGCCAACGCTGCCGCGATCAAGAGCGCCTATCGCAAGCTTGCGAAAAAGCATCAT
Source organism: Bradyrhizobium sp. Cp5.3 (assembly GCF_000426265.1). Classification (NCBI taxonomy): domain Bacteria; kingdom Pseudomonadati; phylum Pseudomonadota; class Alphaproteobacteria; order Hyphomicrobiales; family Nitrobacteraceae; genus Bradyrhizobium; species Bradyrhizobium sp. Cp5.3. The sequence goes on from NZ_AUFA01000023.1 coordinate 18,922, forward strand.
CCCGACAGCAACAAGGACGACCCCAAGGCCGCCGAGCGCTTCGCCGAGATCAACACCGCCAACGAGATCCTCGGCGATGAGGACAAGCGCAAGCAGTTCGACCGCGGCGAGATCGACGCCGACGGCAAGCCGCGCTTCCAAGGCTTTCCGGGCGGCGGCGGTCCGCGCGGGCGGGCGGGTCCCGGCGGCTTCGAGAGCTATACGTTCCGTAGCGGTGGCACTGGCGGCGGAGCCGGCGCGGGTGCGTTCGAGGATATCCTCAACAGCATGTTCGGCGGCGGAATGCGCGGTGCGCGGCCCGGCGCCGGCGGCGGTGCCCAATTCGAATTCGACACCGGCGGGATCGGGCTCGATCTGGACCTGAACGTCGCCATGACCGTCTCGCTGGAGGAGTCGGTGAAAGGCGGGGATAAGCGCGTCCGGCTGCCGAACGGCAAGGAACTCAACGTCAAGATTCCGGCCGGCGTCACCGAAGGCCAGCAGATTCGGCTGCGGGGGCAGGGCGAGACCGCGCAGGGCCATCCGCCCGGCGATCTCCTGATCACCATCAGCATCGCTCCGCACCCGTTCTTCAAGGTCGAGGGCGCCGACCTGCGGATCGATCTGCCGGTCACGCTCTACGAGGCCGTGCTCGGCGGCAAGGTCCGCGTGCCCACCCTCGGCAATGCCGTGGAGCTGTCGGTCCCGAAAAACACCTCCAGCGGCCGGACCTTCCGCCTCAAGGGCAAGGGCCTGCCGAAGGCGGCAGGAACCGGTGATCTCTTCGTCACCATCAGGATTATGCTACCGGACGGGAACGACGCCGAGCTTGAAGCATTGATGGAGAAGTGGCGGGATCAACACCCCTACAATCCGCGCAGCGGGCTCGGCTAGGGCGCTGGCCGAGACCGTCTTCACATCTCGGACACAATACGCCTGGAGCGCAGTAGCGCTTCGACGCTAAGCGTCCTCGGCGTGTCGGCTGCCCGGCGGGGCAGCCGCCAAAAAGGTGCGGCCTCGAGAGGGGGACCAGCGCGGTACCAAAAACCCCAATCGAGGCCGCCCGCGTCGATCGGCGGATCGAACGCTGCTCATTTTCGCGTGATCATCCGGTGCGATAATGAGACGCACGCATGTCTTGATTCCAAATTTTCAATGTCGGAATCGAGGCACGGCGGTCGTCAGCTGATTACGTGCCGTTTTTCTCGGTTTGGTCGTAGACCGCCTGCGCCACTTTGGTCAGCCGGTCACGGTCGCCGCCGCCGGTGACGACATAGCCGACGCCACCGTCGGCCCAGAACACCGCCCCGTCCCTGTCCGCCTTGGCATAGCGCATTTGCGTCGCGCCGCTCTCGGTTTTGGCGGTGTAGATCGTGAACCGCTCGCCCGAGGGGCTCTCATACATCAGGAATGACGCTGGGCCGTTCGGCCCCGGCAGCAGCCGGCCGCCGACCAGCTTGAGCCCGCTCGCTTCCAGGTTCGGCGCGAACACGGTCCAGCCGCAACGCTTGGTCAGCCAGGCCTGGAGATGGTCGCGCTCGTTGCCGGGGACCTCGACGGGGTGGCGGACCTCGACGACATAGAGGCGGTGAGCGTCGAGCGCGTCCTCCGTGAAGCTCTGGAAGGTCGAGGGCGATTTGGCGGCGCCATGGGCGATCCAGCCGGCCGTGCCGCCGGCAACGAACGCAACCAGGGTGGCCGCGGCGGCGCCAAAGAACCATCGCCTGGGGCGGCGCTCCAGCCGCTCGAGCTCCAGACGCGCCGGCACCGGCTCATGAGCGACGGCGTCGTAGCGGGCGTGCAGCAACTCGGCCATCGCGCGCCAGGATTGCACCCGCTCGGCATCCTCGGGGTTGGCGGCAAGCCAGGCCTCGACGTCGGCGCGGCGCTCGGCCGGCAGCTCGCCATCGACATAAGCGTGCAGTTCGTCCTCGGTCACTGAAGTCTTGCGGTCGTTCATATCGGTCGTCTCTGGCTCTGCGGCCCAAAATATCGTTCGCGACTTACTTGCGCCTTGCGCCTCTGCATGCGGAGGATGCGAGACACGCGATGCATCAATCCCGCCATCATTTCACCCGCCTGAGCGCCGGGCGCTCACCTTCCAGCGATGCTTTAACGTGAGCGCGGGCCCGCGCCAGCCGGGACATTACGGTGCCGATCGGTACGCCCTGGATGTCGGCGACCTCGCGGTAGCTGAGGCCCTCCAGCATCACCAGCAGCAGCACCGAGCGCTGCTCCTCGACGAGCGTTGTCAGCGCCTTCTCGATGTCGCGTCCTTCGGCTTCCGTGCCGCTGGCATCCGGGTTGTTCTCCGTCAGCTGCATGAACTGCGGCCGCCGCGCCAGCGAGCGGCGGCGATTCTTGTTGAGGTTCGTCAGGATGGTGTAGAGCCAGCTCCTGACGTCGCCTCCGAGGAACAGCCGCTCCGAGCGCAGCGCCCGCACCAAGGTGTCCTGCACGAGATCGTCGGCCGCATCCGCATCGCGCGTGAGCGCGCGGGCGTAACGGCGCAACGCCGGGATCATCGCTTCCACACTCTGGCGAAATGCACTCATGCCGTCTTGAAGTCCTGCCGATCGGCGCGAGCGCCTCAACGATCATAACACCCGAGCGGAACGGCTATTCCGGGCTTCGAAACAGCGTTAACGCCGCGGATTAGGACTGTACCGCGAGAGAGGGCTGGTGTACCTCCAGATGTCAACCCCGCTCGATGGAACGATAAGGAAATGGCGCAGAATTCAGGTCTGATGCAGGGCAAGCGCGGGGTGATCCTCGGCGTTGCCAACAACCGCTCGATCGCCTGGGGCATCGCCAAGGCATGCCACGCTGCCGGTGCCGAGCTCGCGTTCACCTATCAGGGCGACGCGCTGAAGAAACGCGTCGAGCCACTCGCTGCCGAGATCGGCGGCCTCGTGCTCGGCCATTGCGACGTCACCGACGCGGCGACCATCGACGCCGCGTTTGCGGTGCTGAAGGAGAAGTGGGGCAAGATCGACTTCCTGGTGCACGCGATCGCTTATGGCGAGCAGCTCGACGGCCGTTACGTCGACACCACCCAGGAGAATTTCAGCAAGTCGATGCTGATCTCCTGCTATTCGTTCACTGCGGTGGCGCAGCGCGCCGAGAAGCTGATGACCGACGGCGGCTCGCTCATCACGCTCAGCTACTACGGCGCCGAGAAGTGGATGCCGCACTACAATGTGATGGGCGTGGCGAAGGCGGCGCTGGAGGCCAGCGTGCGCTACCTCGCCGCCGATCTCGGCGAGAAGAACATCCGCGTCAACGCGATCTCGGCGGGACCGATCAAGACGCTCGCCGCCTCCGGCATCGGCGATTTCCGCTATATCCTGAAGTGGAACGAGTACAACGCGCCGATGCGGCGCAACGTGTCGACCGAGGACGTCGGTGGCAGTGCGCTGTATTTCCTCTCCGACCTGTCGCGCGGCGTCACAGGCGAGGTGCATCACGTCGATTCCGGCTATCACGTGCTTGGCATGAAGCGGCCCGACGCGCCCGACATCGCGCTGGGCGGGAAGGACTAACCTGCCGACCGCATGTCCGTGCCTACGATCTACTATCTTCGCCATGGCGAGACCGAGTGGAATGCGCTCGGGCGGCTGCAGGGCAACAAAGACGTTCCGCTGAATGCGCGCGGCCGTGGCCAGGCCGTGCAGGCCGCCGGCATCCTGGCTGATCTGTTCAAGCGCGATGGCCGCGACAAGGCGGCGCTGCCCTATGTGTCGAGCCCGCTCGGCCGCGCGCGCTCCACCATGGAGCTCGTGCGCGGCAAGCTCGAACTGCCGGCCATGGATTATTCGCTGGATGATCGCCTGCGTGAGATCGGCTATGGCAGCTGGGAAGGGCTGACTCTGGCCGAGAGCGAGGCCTTCGATCCCGAGGTCTATGCCCGCCGCCTTGCCGACAAATGGACGGTGGCCCCCGCGGGAGGCGAGACCTACGCGGCCGTGCAGCAGCGCATGCTCGACTGGTACGAGTCGCGGCTGGTCGACACCGTCGCGGTTGCCCATGGCGGCACCGCACGGGCCCTGATGGTCGCCCTCGGCATCGAGACCCCGGCCAGCGCCGCGGAGCTCTATATCGAGCAGGGCGCCGTCTACGTGTTTCGCGATGGGCGGCTGGAGAAGTATAGTTAACCCCGCACGCCGTCACTCGGGGCGCCCGAAGGGCGAACCTGGAATGACGGGAACAGGGTTGAACGCCGTGTCCCTGGGCGCTACCACAAGTCAGAACTGACTTACGAGCTAGAGACGGATGTCCTTCAACACCTTCGGCCACATGTTTCGCGTCACCACCTTTGGCGAGAGTCACGGGGTGGCGATCGGCTGCGTGGTCGACGGCTGTCCGCCGCTGATCCCGCTCACCGAGGCCGACATCCAGCGCGATCTCGATCGCCGCCGGCCCGGCCAGTCACGCTTCACGACCCAGCGCCAGGAGCCGGACCAGGTCAAGATCCTCTCCGGCGTGATGGCGCATCCGGAGACTGGCGTGCAGGTGACGACGGGCACGCCGATCGGCCTTCTGATCGAGAACACCGATCAGCGCTCGAAGGACTATTCCGAGATCAAGGACAAGTTCCGACCCGGTCACGCCGACTTCACCTATGAGGCCAAATACGGCCTGCGCGACTATCGCGGCGGCGGGCGCTCCTCGGCGCGCGAGACGGCGATGCGCGTGGCCGCGGGTGCAATCGCGCGCAAGGTGCTGCCCGGTATGACCGTGCGCGGCGCGCTGGTGCAGATCGGTCCGCACAAGATCGATCGCGAGAAATGGGATTGGGACGAGATTGCGAAGAATCCGTTCTTTTGCCCCGATAAGGACAAGGCCGCATTCTTCGAGACCTATCTCGACGGCATCCGCAAGAGCGGCTCTTCGATCGGCGCGGTCATCGAGGTCGTCGCTGAGGGCGTGCCGGCCGGCCTCGGCGCGCCGATCTACGCCAAGCTCGATTCCGACCTCGCGGGCGCGATGATGACCATCAATGCCGTGAAGGGCGTCGAGATCGGCGCCGGCTTTGGCGCGGCCGAGCTCACCGGCGAAGAGAACGCCGACGAGATGCGCACCGGCAATGACGGCACGCGCTTTCTGTCCAACCATGCCGGCGGCGTTCTGGGCGGTATCTCCACCGGCCAGCCGGTCGTGGTGCGCTTCGCGGTGAAGCCGACCTCGTCAATCCTGCAACCGCGTCTGACGGTCGATCGCAAGGGCGCCGACACCGAGATCATGACCAAGGGCCGCCACGACCCCTGCGTCGGCATCCGCGCCGTCCCCGTCGGCGAGGCCATGATGGCTTGTGTTCTGGCCGACCACTTCCTGCGCGACCGCGGTCAGGTCGGGCGCTAGCTCATCGCGCTCTAAGGTCGCGCCACCAGTCCTCCGAGCTGCTTGACGGGCCTGCAACTTCGTCCGCAAATGCGGCCATGGAAAGCTCCGAGCTGCAGCGGATCACCAACTGGCTGATCGACGGCGCGAGGTCGTCGGGCGGGCCGGCCGAGATGGTCGCCGATGTCTGCGAGCATCTGGTCGGGGCCGGCCTGCCGCTGTGGCGGTTCGGCATCTTCATCCGCACGCTGCATCCTGAAATCTTCGGTCGCAACTTCATCTGGCGGCAGGGCGGGGAGGTCGAGGTCGGCACCGTCGATTTCGATATCCTGGATTCACCCGAGTTCGCCCAGAGCCCGCTTCGGATCGTGTTCGAGCACGGGCTGGAGGTCAGGGGGCGCGCCGACGATCCCGACAGCAAGCGCTTTCCGATCATCAACGACATGCGCTCCGAAGGGGTGACCGACTACGTCGCGGTGCCGATGCCGTTTCTCGATGGATCGATCCACGCGACGAGCTGGATGACACGGCATCCCGGCGGTTTCAGCGATGACCACATCGCGACGATCCGGGCCATCATGGCGCCGCTTGCGCGCGTCAGCGAGATCGTCAGCCTCCGCCGCACCGCCGCGATGCTGCTCGACACCTATGTCGGCAACCGCGCCGGCGCGCGCATCCTCGGCGGCCAGATCCGCCGCGGCCACACCGACACCATGCAGGCGGTGATCTGGCTGTCGGATCTGCGCGGCTTCACGGCGCTGTCGGACCGGTTGCCGGCCGAGACGGTGGTCGAGATCCTCAACCAATATTTCGACTGCCAGGTGACCGCGATCCGGGGCCATGGCGGCGAAGTCCTGAAGTTCATGGGCGACGGCCTGCTCGCGGTGTTTCCAATCGACGAGTATGTCGGCGACGCCGCGCATGTCTGTGCGCGCGTGCTGGAAGCCGCGCGCGAATCCCGCGCCAGCGTCGATGCCCTCGCATTCCCCGTCGGCGAGATCATCGAGCGCTTCCGCTTCGGCGTCGCGCTGCATGTCGGCAACATCCTCTACGGCAATATCGGCGGCGGCAACCGGCTCGACTTCACCTGCATCGGCCCCGCGGTCAATCTCGCGGCGCGGCTGGAGAAGATCGCCGGCCGGTTGGGGCGCACCGTCGTCGCCTCGGAAGGCTTTGCAAATGTCTGTCACCACGGCTGGCGCGAGCTCGGCGAGTTTCCGATCGCCGGGTTCTCGAAGGCGCAGCGCGTGTACGGGCTCGCCGAAGAAGCGCCGGTGGTGATGGCTTAGGGCATGTTTCCAGGAGCGAAGTCCGCTCTCCGAGGCGAAGCAGACCGAAACGTCAGGCTCAGAGTAGGGCCGCAAGCATCTCGATCCGGCGCCGAGAGTTCGACAAGTGCGTCCGTATGGATCGGTTAAGTCCGGTTCGCCCCGACACATTGCCGCAACATTGGAAAAGGTATAGTGTTTGTCACTGCTCAGCCGGCTCGACATCCCGGCCTTTCGTTCGATCCCTGCATTGCGTCGCGAAAAGAGGAGCACAATCATGCCAATTACGACGCTGAAGGTATTGGCGAGCCTCATCCAATTGCATGGGCCAGGGGCAACCATTCAGAGCGACCATCAGGGTATCGACGCGTTGCTGAACGATCTGCGTGGACAGGGTGCGGAGCAAGGCGTTGTCTCCGACGAACCCGTGGCGACCCAGGCTGCTTTCAGGCGAGGCGGGTTCGCGAAAGGACCCAATGCAGGCGCCTTTCGTAGGGCGGCATACGCTCCGGGCGCAGGCGCGTTCCGCCGAGGGGGATTTGTTCGAGGGTACTAGGTACGTTTCCTCCAACTTGTCGCGGTATCGGCATGTCGGCTGAGGGGCCAGATTGCGTCGCCTTCCAGGATCAGCCGATCACGCAGCTGCTGGTCAAGGTCGCGACCAGATGCAACATCGACTGTTCGTATTGTTACTGGTTCCGCGACGCCTCCGTTTATAGCAAGCCAAAGCTGATGAGCCCTGATGTGCAGCATCGGTTGCTGCAACGCATCGAGGAGCACGTCATCAGATACGCCCTCGTCGATTTTCCCATCGTTCTGCACGGCGGCGAGCCGCTGCTGTGGGGCGTCGAGAACTTCCACCGTTTTGCCGAGGCTTGCGATGCCATCTCATCGCGGACGGGCTGCGAGATACCCATCGCGGTCACGACCAATGGCGTGCTGATCGATGACGAATGGCTCGCTTGCTTCGAGGCCCGCAACATTTCGGTTGCGATCAGCCTGGACGGGCCGGCCCATATTCACGACCTCCACCGCAGGACGTTTCAGGGGACGGGCACCCATTCCGCCGTGGAACGCGCCGCTCGCATGCTGGTATCGCGCAACATTGGCGTCATTGCCCTGGCCGTCTGCAATCCCGCTTACGCGCCGCAGCAATACGCCGATTTCTTCGCCGCGTGTGGAATCTCCAACTACGACATCATGATCCCTGACGCGACGGTGGATGAGAGGCCGCCATCCATTGCCGCCTTCTACAAGGGCCTGTTCGACCTGTGGCTGGAGGCAAATCGTACGACGCCGACGACCGATATCCGCATCATCTCCGACATGATCACCGCCCTGCTTGGCAACAATTCGCCGACCGAGGGCGTGGGTCACAAACCCGTTGAGCTTTGCACGGTGATGACCGATGGCACCGTGGAGGCCCACGATGTGCTGCGGATTGCAGGCGACGGTTTCACGAGCACCAGATTCAACATCTTCGATCACGCGATCGATGAGGTCAGGAATGAGCCTCGCTGGAAAGCCGCGCGCGATGCTTCAATCAATCTCTGTGCGAAGTGTCAGCAATGCAAGTTCATGAACGCCTGCGGGGGAGGATATCTTCCGCATCGTTTCTCCAAGAAAAACGGTTACGACAATCCCTCAGTCTATTGCGACGATCTTTATTCGATGTTTGAGAACATGCAATCCGTCTTGGAGAGCCATCTCTATGTCAGCAAGCCGGACGGGGGGCGCGTCAACGTGCGCGACACGCCGACGGGCGCCTAGTCGCGGCTGCTTCGTCGCAAGGCCTGCGCCGGTTTTACGGCATTGTCGATGATCTTTGGCGGGGATGCAAAGTCGGAAAACGCGCGCGACTATTCCTCCGGCTCCGTCGTGAACAGCAGCGGATAGCCCTTGGCGCGGCCGGCGTCGGTGGCGCGGGTGGCCTTGGTTTCGGCGACGTCCTTGGTGAACACGGCGACGACGCAGATGCCGAGCTTGTGCGCGGTGATCATGACCTTGTAGGCCTGATCCTCGGTCATGCGGAATTCGGCCTTGAGCACCATGGTGACGAATTCGCGCGGCGTGTAGTCATCATTGATCAGGATGACCTTGTGCAGCCGCGGCCGCTCGACCTTCGTCTTCGTCCTGGTTTTCGGCGTGGTGACGGTGTCGTTCATTCCGCCTCCTGAAACGGCGGGCCTTTCGGGTTCCTGCCGCGGCGACTTAGCCTGCGGCTTTCTCACCATATTGCAGGACCTGCACCTTCTCCAAGGTGATCAGGCCGCTCGACATCATGCCATCCAGGATGGGCAGGAATGCATTGATGTTGTCCTCGCTGTCGACGATCTCGATCACGAGCGGCAGGTCTTCCGAGAGTCGCAGGATCTTCGAGGTGTGGAGCCGGCTCGACTTGCCGAAACCCATCGGTCCGCGCAGCACGGTGGCGCCGGCAAGATGCCGCTCGCGCGCCGTCGTCACGATCGCTTCATAGAGCGCCTTGCCGTCGTAATGGTCGCTCTCGCCGATGAAGATCCGGAGCAAAACTGCCTGTCTGGGAATTTGCATGATCAGCTCCTTTTCAACCGATTATAGCGGCTCGCCATCATATGGCCGAGCCACACCGAGACCAGCCAGCAGATGACGGAGGACGCGATGTAGGCCAGCGCGGTGGCTTTCATGCCGCCGTGGAACAGGCGGAAGGTTTCCAGGCTGAAGGTCGAGAAAGTGGTGTAGCCGCCGCAGAACCCGGTCATGACGAACTGCCGGTGCTCGGGGCGCGCCAGCAGGCGACCGTCAGGCCCGGTCAGCGTGGCGTAGAAGCCGATGATCAGCGAGCCCGTGGCGTTGATGAACAGCGTCGCGAAGGGGAAGCCCGGTCCGGTGTCGAGCGCGAGACCGACGAGATAGCGTGCCAGGCCGCCGATGATGCTGCCGGCGGCAACCCAGGTATAGAGCCTCGCGCTGCGCCAGCGGTCGGCCGAGGTGGGGACGCTCATGTGCAGCTAACCCCCAAACCGATCCGCAAGGAAGAAGCCGCAACTGACGGCCGTAAGGCACAGGCCGACCGAGAACACGATATTGCCGAGCGCGGAGAGCTGCTCGCCGCTGCGCGCCAGCGTCAACGTTTGCAGACTGAAGGAGGACACCGTGGTGTAGCAGCCGAGGAAGCCGGTGACGGCGAACAGCCATGGGTTGGGCGAGGCGAAGACCGAGCCCGGATGTGTCGCCAGGGCGCCGAAAATGCCGATCAGAAACGCGCCGCTGACGTTGATGGTCATGGTGCCCCAGGGAAATGTCTCGCCCATCCGCCGGGCGATCGCGCCGGAGACGAAATAGCGCGCGCATCCTCCGAGCACGCTGCCGATCACGATTGCAACCAATCCGCTCAGCACGTCAGCCCCTCATCTGTCCTGGTGTTCATCATTACCCCTCTGATGTCGCGGCAGGCGCCGTGATGCCGCTGCCGATTGCAAGCAGGCCCGCCAGCGAGACCAGCGCGAAGCCGAGCCCGGCAAGGAACGTGCCGGCCGGGCCGTAAGCGTCCCACAGCGCGCCGGCGATGATGCTGGCCGCCAGCATCGCCAGCCCGGTAAACAGGTTGAAATAGCCGAACGCGGTGCCGCGCAGGCTTGGCGGCGCGGCGTCGGCGACGAGGGCCGAGAACAGTCCCTGCGTCAGCCCCATGTGCAGGCCCCACAGTGCGACGCCGAGCGAAAGGCCGGCGAGGCTCGGCAGCAAGGCGAGCGCGAGATCGGCGGCGGCGAGGAGCACGAGGCCAAACGCGAGCAGACCAGTCCGGTTGATCCGGTCGGACAGCACGCCGGCGGGATAGGCGGAGAGCGCGTAAGTGATGTTCATCAGCACCAGCACGGCCGGCACCCACATCGCGTTGAGCCCGATGCTCTGCGCCCGCAGGATCAGGAAGGCCTCGCTGAAGCGCGCGAGCGTGAAGACGACGCCGACCGCCACCACGCGCCAATACACCGCGCCAAGCTGCCGCATCGCAGCGAGGTTGAGCGGATTTTTTGCCGGCTCGCGGCTTGCGTCCGGCGTCGGCTCGTTCACCGCGAGCGCGATCAATCCGAAGGACAGGAAGCCCGGCACAATGGCCACCCAGAACACCGCGGTGAAATTGTCGGCGGTCGACCACATCAGCCCGATCGCCGCCAGCGGCCCGACGAAGGCGCCGATGGTGTCGAGCGACTGGCGCAGGCCGAAGCTCGCGCCGCGCAGACCCGGCGGCGCGAGATCGGCGATCAGGGCATCGCGCGGCGCGCCGCGAATCCCTTTGCCGACGCGGTCGATGAAGCGCGCCGCGACCAGCCATCCGGCGCTCGGCGCCAGCGGGAACAGCGGCTTGGTGAAGGCGGCGAGCCCATAGCCGAGGGCCGCGAGCAGCTTGCGTCGCCCGAGCCAGTCCGACAGCGCGCCCGAGAAGATCTTCGTGATCGAGGCGGTCGCCTCGGCGATGCCCTCGATGAAACCGACGGTGAGCGTCGAGGCACCGAGCACGGTGACGAGATAAACCGGCAGAAGCGCGTGGATCATCTCGGAGGAGATATCCATCAGCATCGAAACGAAGCCGAGGACCCAGACCCCCTTCGGGACCCGGCCGAGTGCTGGATTTGGCGTCGTCGTCACGTCTTGCCTTTCGTCGTCAGGCAACAAAAAACCCGCCATCGGCGGGTTTGTCCATGCTCCCGCCAAAGGCAGGGCTCCGCATTGCCCCACCTCGAGCAGGAGTCATCAGCCCATCACGGTCGTCGTCCGGCGGGCGGTTATCGGGGGACTCCATCCCCATCTGTCGTGCAAGCCTAGCATGGAAACCGCGGCGGACAATAGTGGCGGCCTCGTCCGTCATTCCGGGTTCGGCTCTTCGAGCCGTCCCGGAATGACTGCGCGTGAGCGATTGCGCAAGCGCGGCGGCGCGACGATGGCAGAGCTGCGGCAGCTTTGCGCAACGGCGCAAATCCCTCATTCGCAAAGGCTAACTCGAATGTGAAGCCGAGCCGATCTTCGCGCTTTGCGGCAGCGCGATTGCATGTCACCATCGCTTCATACGACGGGAGGGCGCGATGCGCTTGCTATTCTCGATCGGGGCTGTGCTGGTTGCCGGCGTGCTCGCCGGTGGGGATGTCGCGAGCGTCGCGGCTCCGGGATCCGGATATCAGCCGCAGCGGCAAGCTGCCGCCGACAAGGATGCCCAGTCGGTCGATGTCGAGCTGATCCTCGCGGTCGACGTCTCCTACTCCATGGACATGGACGAGCTCGCGATCCAGCGCGAAGGCTACGCGCAGGCGATCCAGTCGAAGGAGTTCTTGCAGGCGCTCAAATTGGGACCCAACGGACGGATCGCGGTGACCTATTTCGAGTGGGCCGCTTCCACCGACCAGAAGATCATCATTCCCTGGCGGGTGATCGACGGACCCGAAACGGCCGATGCGGTCGCCGCCGAAATCTTGAAGACGCCGATCCGGCGCGCCTCGCGCACCTCGATCTCCGGCGCAATCGGTTTCGCGATGCCGCTGTTCGACGAGGATCCCTATCACGGGCTTCGCCGCGTGATCGACATCTCCGGCGACGGGCCCAACAATAATGGCGGCCCGGTCACGGTCGCGCGCGATGCGGCGCTCGAGAAGGGCATCGTCATCAACGGCCTGCCGATCATGGTCAAGGAGCCGTCCTACTCGACCATGGATATCGACAATCTCGACTACTACTACGAGGACTGCGTCGTCGGCGGCCCCGGCTCCTTCGTGATCGCGATCAAGGACCGCGAGAAATTCAAGGAGGCGATCCGCACCAAGCTGCTGATGGAGGTCGCCGGCCGTACGCCCGAGCGTCCGGTGAGGCGCGTCGCAGACAAGGAGCCGCGCGTGAACTGCCTGATCGGCGAGAAGATCTGGCAGGACCGCTGGGGACGCTGACGCGCATCTCGAATGAGACTATTTGTCTCACCTCGCCCTACGGTTGAATTTAACCGCTCGTTAGTTACGGCGGCGCCTAATCCAATCGTGTCCAATTGTTTCCATTTGTGTCTGGACATTGCCAGTATCCCGAGCGGCATCGGTTTTGTCGAACTTGTCCGTCGCGCAATCCAATGGCCATCGTCACGCAAAGCACCAGCCAGATCTCGCCCGCGATGGAGCGGATGTATCACCAGAGCAATCTGCTTGGTGAATGGAAAGGCAATTGGGCGGGAAACAACCAGGCCGTCAGCTTCAAGGTCGTGAACATTCGCGGCGCCCGGGCGCAGGTCGAATACACCCATAACGGACGCACCGAACGCGGCTTCGGCCAGGTCGACGGCGCGACCATCAGCTTCGGCTCGGTCTCGATCGGAACCAAGGACGGCAAGGGTGCGGCGCTCGTGTTCTCCGCGGGTGGCGGCAAGGCGAGCGCCTACCTGAAAAAGCAGGCGCCACCAGCGGACGACAACCGTCTCATCGGAAGCTGGGGCGGTTATTCGGCCGACAACGGCAAGAGCGCAAGTTTTCGCGTGCTCTCCATCAACGGCAAGGAAGCGTTGGTCAGCGTCACGACTGACGGCATCACCCGCCAGGGCACCGGCATGGTCTACAAGAATGTCATCATGTTCGGCCAGGCGCAGATCGCGACGGATGATGGCAAGAACGGCAAGATCATCTACCAGGTCGGCAGCAAGTTCTACACGGTGGGCGTGACGAAGTATCCGCCGGCCGGTTCATCATCCTCGGTGGACAAAACGGCATAGCCGCTCACGGCGCGATCCGCGCAGGATTGGTCTACGCACTCAATTGCCGGTCGGTTTCCCGAAAGTTGCGGCACGCATCCAACCACGTCGTCATTCGAGTGCCGCATGTGACTGCGGCAGCGGCATGGCGATCGGCGGGACCGTCGGGTGGAGCGCCCGCCTGGCGGAATTGGCTGGCATGCCCACGGGCGCGGCGTCGGATCAACGCGTTTCGAGCGTTACCAGCGTCCGCTCGATCGCGCGGAGGTTCGAAAGTGCCGTCCCGAATGCGTGGTTTCCGATGCGTCGCCAGATCGCCGACGTCTGCTCCATCAGGTCCGGAATCGTCAGCGGAAACTCCGCCGCCTGCTGCAACGCCGCCTTCTCGTTGATGAGATATTCCCCGTTCAACGCAAACAGGACCTGCGCGACGCAGGTGAGCGCGCGGTAGGCGCAGCCCGCGACATGGATCTGATCCTCGCGCAGCGCGGCAAGCTCGGCATTCTCGATGCTGAACAGGATCTCCCACCGGAAGCGCCGGATCAGCGCGTCGCGCAGCGGCTTCGGATAGGGTAGTGCGATCGACTTCAGTTCCGCGATCACCGCGCGCTCGTCGCGCAGCGCCTGACAGCAGGCGATCTCGCCCATCCAGATCGCCGAACAGAAACCGTGCGGATGTCCGGGCTGATAGTCCATGCTGATCTGTCCCGCCCGGCAGGCCTCCATCGTGCGCCGGACCGCATCGATGTTCCGGTAGAGCAGATCGACCTTCTGTCCCTCGATCGTCAGCCAGGCGCCGCCGACGATCCACGGTCCCCATTCCCCGACCGAGGTGACCGTCGTCGCCTCCGGATCGTCGGCGAACTGCCGTGCGGCCTGTTGCAGGCGATCTGTGTCGAGCTTGCGGTTGTCAGAGAAATACAGCCCGATATCGTAGTCGGAGTTTTCGTGCGACGTCCCTCGCGCCCGCGAGCCACCGAGCACGATGGCCTCGACGCCTGCGACGCCGCCAAGCATGGACACGACCCGCTCGATGAGCGGATCGCGGTGGATGTCCGTCTGCTCTGCCATCGGGTGAAGCCTTGCACGGTGCCGTGTGCGTCCGCTGCGGGTATGGTCCTCTTGCGGAGGATGGTCAACTCCGGACGGTGATTGATGGTTCGCATTGCCAACGGGGCTGGCAGCAGGCAAGACTGCCTCATCGTCCTGGCTGGGTGAAATCGATGGCGAACGCCAGACTTGCGCAAACGTCGGATCTTGCCGGGTTGCTCGCGCTGTTCCGCGCCTCCGACGTCAGCGCGAGCGCGGAGTCTCGAGAAAAGACCGAAGAAATCTGGCTAGAGACCCTGGCGCGCGACGATCTTGCGGTGTTCGTCTCGGATGCCGAGGACAGGATCGTCGCCACCTGCATGCTCATCACCGCGCCCAACCTGTTGCGCGGCGGCCGGCGTCACGGCTTTCTCGAGAATGTCGTGACCCATCCCGACTATCAGGGGCGCGGCCACGGACGCGCCGTCGTCGCGGCGGCGCTGACCGAGGCCTGGGCGAAGGGCTGTCATCAGGTCCTGATGCAGAGCGGCCGCAAGGACTCGCGCGTGCATCGGTTCTATGAGGCTTGCGGCTTCGTGCCGGGCTTGCGGGTCGGCTATGTCGCGCGACGGCCCGCGCACCCGGCATGAGGCAGATCAGATCCGCGCCTCCAGGATCAGGTTGAAGGGCGTTTCGGCGGCTCGGCGGAAGTGCGTCAAGCCACCTTCGCGCGCGACCTTGCGCAGCCTTGCCTCGCCGGCTTGCGCACCGAGCGCGAGGCCGACCTCCTGATCGAGCGATGCCGGCGTGCAGATCATGGTCGAGGCCGCGTAATAAACCCGCCCGACCGGGTTGAGGTTGTCCTCGAGGCGGTCGCCCGCGAACGGCTCGACCAGCATGCAGGTGCCGTCCTTGGCCATGGATTCGCGTACGTGACTGAGGGCGCCGACAGGGTCGCCCATGTCGTGCAGGCAATCGAAGAAGCAGACGAGATCATAGCCTTCGGCCGGATAGGTCTTGGCCGAATGAACCGCGAAGCTGACCCGATCGCCCAGCTTGGCCTCAGCGGCCGATTTCCGCGCGGCCTCGATCGAGCCCTCGTGATAGTCGAAGCCGTAGAAGCGGGAATTCGGGAATGCCTCTGCCATCAGCCGCGTCGAGACGCCGTGCCCGCAGCCGACATCGGCGACCTTTGCGCCGCGCTTCAGCTTCTCCACGACGCCTTCGAGCGCGGGCAGCCATTCCTGCACCAGATGGTGCTTGTAGCCGGTGCGGAAGAAGCGCGCAGTGCCGCAGAACAGGCATTCGCTGCGCCGGTTCCAGCCGACACCCTTGCCGGACTTGAATGCGTCCGTAACCTTCGGCTCGTCGAGATACGTCGAGGCAATGACGCTGCCGAACGCGCCGAGGAAGACCGGGCTGTCCTCGTCGGCAAGCGCCATCGCCTGCTCCGGCAGCATCGAGAACTTGCCCGAAGCGGAATCGTATTCGATGTAACCGGACGCCGCCTGGCTCGCCAGCCATTCGCGGACATAGCGCTCCGTGGTTCCGGTGGCGCTGGCGAGCTCGGAAGAGTTCATCGGTCCCTTGGCGGCGAGGGTGCGGTAGAGACCGAGCTTGTCCCCGAGCAGGACCAGCGATGCGTTCATCGCCGCGCCGAACTCGGTGACCAACTTACCCATAAAGGCATTTAACCTGTCGGAATTGACCTCCATCACAGCCTCCATGCAATCTCGGGGCATTTACAGGTCTTGCGCAGTGCCGAACCGCGGCATGGCTGCTCACTTGCGCGAGAGGTGTCTCCGCGTGTCCTCTCTATGGGTCAAGCCGGCGCGCGGCAGGTTCAACGCGTCAGGACGGACGACCGCGCCCGATCGCTTGGTGTGGGCATGAAATCGCCTGCAAGACGCCTCCTTGGAACTGGATGAAGCATGACGGGCACCGCCTCGCTGGTATTCACGATGCCCGGAGAGTATAATTCTTGAGCTTTTCGACGGTAGCTTGAATGTCCAGCCTTGCAGGTTCTTGCGGTCTCGCAACTCTAGTCGCGGTGCTTTGCTTCGGCGGCGCGCCGGTCCACGCGCAAGTTGCGCCCCTGAGGTATTGGATACCGGGCGGCGCTTTCGGCTTCGGCGACAGTGCCGGCCAGACCTCCGATACCTACGGCAATTTTCCAAGCTTCAATGCCGGCGATACAGGCGGGCGCTACAATTTTGCGAACGGCTTCTTTGTCGGAAGCCAGCGCGGCAACATTGGTTGGAACGGCCTCAGCCAGGCGCAATCATCCGGAAATTTTGCTGCGCTCTCTTATGAGGGCACGCAGTTCGGTTACAACTACAAGACCGCGGGCGGCATGCCCGTCACGTTCTTCGCCGGTCTCGACACGCTGAAATACGGCAACGGCCTTGGCAGCTCGCTTGCGCCGCTCACCTCCAGCGCCACACCTGGCTATAGCGCGTTCGCGGGTGTCGAATTCAAGCCGACCTCCAACCTCAGCCTGTCGTTCGGGGCCGGCTACACGCAGCAGCAGTCGGGGCGCATGGACAGCGACATCAACTCCTCCATGCTGCCCGGCGAGTCGCCGGTTTTCGGCGGCCTTCGCCGTTAAGACATTATCGCGTAAACCTCGCCACCAATTCCACATGCGGCGTGTGCCGGAATTGGTCGACGGGCACCACTTTGTCGATCTTGTAGCCGCCGTCGATCAGCAGCCGCGCGTCGCGGGCGAAGGTCGCGACGTTGCAGGACACCGCGATCACGACCGGCACCTTGCTCGCTGCGAGCTTGATTGCCTGCGCCTGCGCGCCCTGCCGCGGCGGATCGAACACGACGGCATCGAAGTCGCGGAGCTCCTGCGGCATCAGCGGGCGACGGAACAGGTCGCGCGGCTCGCACCTGATCGGCTTCAGTCCCGGCGTGCGCGCGGCCTTCGCCAGCGCCGCGATCGCGGGGGCGTCACTGTCATAAGCGGCGATGCGCGCCTTTTCCGCGAGCCGGAGCGCGAACGGACCAACGCCGCAGAAGAGGTCGGCGACTTCCTTGGCCTTGCCGAGACGCATCGCAACCAGCGCCGCAAGCGTCTCCTCGCCCGCCACGGTGGCTTGCAGGAACGAGCCCGGCGGCAGCGTCACTTCGGCGCGGCCCATCTGCACTGTCGGTGGCAGGCGTTGCAGCACCAGTTCACCGTGCCGCGACAGCCGCGCCAAGCGATGCTGCTCGGCAACGCGTGACAGCGCCGTCACCATCACTGTCGGCAAGGGGCCGGAGCCGCGCACGTCGACATCGAGGCCGTTTTTGGTCGCCGTGACCTGGATGTCGAGCGGCTTCGTCACCGGCATCCTGGACGTCAGGGGCTCGGCGAGCGCCCAGGCCGCATCGAGCGCGCCGTCGAGCGCGGGATCGAGGATCGGGCAGCGATGGATCGGAATGACGTCGTGCGAGCTTGCGGCGGCAAAGCCCACCTTGAGGATGTCGTGCGTGCCGAACCGGCCATGCAGCGTGACGCGGCGGCGGCCGGCGCCATGGGCATCGACCAGCGGCGCCACCTCGCATTCGATGCCGGCCTGCGCCAGCGTCTCGACCACGAGGCCGCGCTTCCAGGCGTGATAGGGCTCGGCCGCCCAATGCTGGATCGCGCAGCCGCCGCAGACGCCGAAATGTGGACAGAACGGCTCGATGCGCTCGGGGCTCGCGACGTCGACCGCGAGGAGCTTGCGGCGATCGGGATGATTGCCGGCGACATGCTCGACCTCGACGGTCTCGCCGCCGAGCGCATAGGGTACATAGACCGCCTCGCGCGTGTCGAGGCAGACGCCGTCGCCGCGATGGCCGACGTGATCGATTATCAAGCGCTCAACCACGGCGCGCGCCCAGGAAGAATTCGATATTGCCGTCGCCGCCCTTGATCGGGGAGGCAAACACCTCGATGTTGGTGCAGCCGAGCGAGGCGGCGAAGGCCGCGATGTCGTCGCAGATCTCCTGGTGCACGGCGGCGTCGCGGATGACGCCCTTCTTGTTGTGTTTCCGGTCCGCCTCGAACTGCGGCTTGATCAGCGCGAGCAGGCTCATCGGCGCTGCCGCGAGCGACAGTGCCACCGGCAGCACGGTTTTCAATGAGATGAAGCTGACGTCAATGACGACGATGTCGGGCCGTGCCGGAAGCCGCTTGCCCTCATAGCTGCGGATGTCAGTCTCCTCCATCGACACGATCTTGGGATGGCCGCGCAGCGAGGGATGCAACTGCTCGCGTCCGACATCGACCGCGAAGACGAGGCTCGCGCCGTTCGCGAGCAGCACCTCGGTAAAGCCGCCGGTGGAGGCGCCGACGTCGAGGCAGACATGGTCCTCGATGTCGATGGGATAGCGCTCCAGCGCGCCCGCGAGCTTGACGCCGCCGCGCGAGACGAAGGGATGCGCCGGCTCGGCCTGGATCACCGCGTCCTCTGCGATGGTCTCGGAGGGCTTCGCCACCAGTTTGTCGTCAGCGGTGACAAGGCCGGCCTCGATCGCCGCGCGCGCCCGCGCCCGGCTCTCGAACAGGCCGCGCTCGACCAGCAGTACATCCGCGCGCTTGCGGGGAGGGGACATCACGCTCTCCGAAGGACCAGCGCTTATTTAGCAATAAGTCGCGCGGCCGCCATCCGGACGCAAGCCTCGAACGCTGCAAGATCATGCCAGACGTCGACAGGCATCTCGGCCGGCGTCACCAGCGGACAGCCGTGCAGCTCCAGCGCATGGACCATCATGAGGTTGTCGACGAGGCCAAAATCCTCGACGGTCAGGCCCTGCGCATCGACCAGCCGCCCGTTTTCGGACGTCATGTCGATGAAGCGGCCGACGCGGTCGGCGTAGACGGCGCCGTCATTGGAGTAGGCGAGACAGAACTTGCCGCGGCCGGCCATGTAGCCGAGTTCGTAGACGGTTCCGGGATCGGCACCTGCGCCGCGGAACGGCGTGAGATTGGCGATGATGGCATCGGCTGCGTCCATCATGGCCTGGTTGCCGCAGAAGATCTGGCGCGAGGCGTCGGGCGCGGTGAGGTCGGCCTCGTTATCGAGGGGATAGAGACCGGTGAGCCCGTGTGCAGCGCAGATCGCAGCCTTGCGTTGGCCGACCTCCACCGCATCCGGCAGGAACACGTCGGGGCCTGCCAGATAGATTTTCATGGAGTGACTGCTCTGAAGAAATCAGACGAGCTACAAGCCGCGGCGAAAACTGCGCTCCCTCCCCCGCTTGCGGGGGAGGACTGGGGAGAGGGGGTCTCCGCAAGCGAGGACCCTCAAGACGATAAAGCCCTCACCCGCCCCTTCGGCATAGCCGAGGCAAGCCTCGGCGTTCTTAGAGGACGGCCGCGGCCTATGCTCTCCCGCAAGCGGGAGAGGTGAAGGAGGCTCGCCGTCAGGCGAGCTTGACCGTCTCGGTCTTGACGTCCTTGCCGAGCGCCTCGAACACCTTGGCGACGATGCCCTTGGCGTCGAGACCGGCGCGGGCGTACATCGCGTTCGGCGTGTCGTGGTCCTGGAACACGTCGGGCAGCACCATCGTGCGGAACTTGACCATGCCGCCGTCGAGCACGCCCTGGTCGGTCAGGAACTGTGCGACATGCGAGCCGAAGCCGCCGATCGAGCCTTCCTCGATCGTGATCAGGATCTCGTGGTCGCGGGCGAGCTTGAGCACGAGGTCGGTGTCCAGCGGCTTCATGAAGCGCGCATCAGCGATCGTGGTCGAGAGGCCATGCGCGGCGAGCTCGTCGGCTGCCTTCTCGCATTCGGCCAGACGTGTGCCGAAGGAGAGCAGGGCGATCTTGTTGCCCTGGCGGATCACGCGGCCCTTGCCGATTTCGAGGGGAACGCCGACGTCGGGCATCTCGACGCCGCGGCCTTCGCCGCGCGGATAGCGCAGCGAGCTCGGACGGTCGTTGATCGCGACCTGGGTCGCGACCATGTGCACGAGCTCGGCTTCGTCGGCCGCTGCCATGATCACCATGTTGGGCAGACAGCCGAGATAGGCGTTGTCGAACGAGCCGGCATGCGTCGCACCGTCGGCGCCGACGAGGCCGGCGCGGTCGATGGCGAAGCGGACAGGCAGATTCTGGATCGCGACGTCGTGCACGATCTGGTCGTAGCCGCGCTGCAGGAAGGTTGAGTAGATCGCGCAGAACGGCTTGTAGCCCTCGGTCGCAAGACCGGCGGCAAACGTCACCGCGTGCTGCTCGGCGATACCCACGTCGAAAGTGCGGTCCGGGAACGCCTTGTTGAAGATATCGACGCCGGTGCCTGACGGCATGGCCGCGGTGATGGCGACGATCTTCTCGTCCTTCTCGGCTTCCTTGACGAGGCTCTGGCCGAACACGTTCTGATAGGCCGGCGCATTGGGCTTGGCCTTGACTTGCGTGCCGGTCGCGACGTCGAACTTGACGACGGCGTGGTACTTGTCGGCGGAGGCCTCCGCCGGGCCGTAGCCCTTGCCCTTCTGCGTCACGACGTGGACCAGGATCGGGCCGGTCTCCATGTCGCGCACGTTCTTCAGCACGGGCAGCAGATGGTCGAGATTGTGACCGTCGATCGGGCCGACATAGTAGAAGCCGAGCTCCTCGAACAGCGTGCCGCCGTCCATCATGAAGCCGCGGGAATATTCCTCGACGCGGTTGGCGCGGTTGGCGATGATCTTGGGCAGGCGCTGGTTGATCTGCTTCGCCGCCTCGCGGAGCGTGCGGTAGGTCTTGCCGGAATAGAGCCGCGACAGATAGGCGCTCATGGCGCCGACCGGCGGGGCGATCGACATGTCGTTGTCGTTGAGGATGACGATCAGGCGCGAGTTCATTGCGCCCGCATTGTTCATGGCTTCATAGGCCATGCCGGCCGACATCGCGCCGTCACCGATGACTGCAATAACGTTGTTCTTGCCGCCGGAGAGGTCGCGCGCCACCGCCATGCCGAGACCGGCGGAGATCGAGGTCGAGGAATGCGCGGCGCCGAACGGATCGTAGTCGCTCTCGCTGCGTTTGGTGAAACCGGACAGGCCGCCGCCGGTGCGCAGCGTGCGGATGCGGTCACGCCGGCCGGTGAGGATCTTGTGCGGGTAGGCCTGGTGGCCGACGTCCCAGATCAGCCGGTCGCGCGGCGTATCGAAGATGTAGTGGATCGCGGTGGTGAGCTCGACGACACCAAGACCCGCGCCGAAGTGGCCCCCGGTCACGGAAACGGCGTCGATGGTCTCCTGCCGCAACTCGTCGGCGACCTGGCGGACCTGCTCAATCTTGAGCTTGCGAAGGTCATCCGGTGTCCGGATGGTGTCGAGAAGCGGCGTTTTACTGTATGCGTTCACGGCGATTTCCAATTTGTCAGCGCCGGAAGGTCATTCCGGCGCGCGATGGGTTTGCACAATATCGGCGCAGCGCGAGTCCTCAACCGTCGGAGCCACCTGCGCGGGGCAAAGCCCCGTCTTCAAGCTTAAGTGAGCTTAAGTGCGTTCCGGTTCAGTCTCTGTGATCCCTGTCACGAAGATCGGCTTCGCCCGTCCCAGCCAATTTCATTAGCGATTTGAAGCGCTTGTCGCCAGCAAACGGTGCTTACGAAAGGCTTGCAAAAAGCCACAGTGGACGAAGCTTTACACCAAAGCTTCGTCCAAAGCCAACCCGCTGGGCCAATTAGGGGTATGCACGCGCAACCGGCAGGCCGGCTTGGTTAACCACGGCCCCGGGCGGAACGTTCCTCGCGCCCGGTTCCCTAAAGGGCTTTTGGGGGCGAAATCGAGGAAATTTTTGGCCTCCGGCGCTCCGGAAAGGCTCGCAAGGTTCCAGATGGCTCTTAGGGCATCCGAAAGGATGCCGGATTCACTGCACGTCGAGGGGGGCAGTTCCGGCGGCCTGACCACTGGCATCCGTGGTGATCTTGTCGACGCGCGCCTCGGCCTGGCGCAGAAGTTCCTCGCAGCGGCGCTTCAGGGCCTCGCCGCGCTCGTAGATCGTGACGGATTCCTCGAGCGGCACCTTGCCGTCCTCGAGCCGCTTCACGATCGTTTCGAGTTCCTCGATCGCGCGCTCGAAGGTGAGCCTGGAGACGTCGATTTGGGTATTTTCGGCCATATCCGTTTCCGATTGCCCGATTCACTTACCCCACTGAAAAAGCAGAGTTTTGCGGGCGTAATGTGGCGGGTGTCTTCAGGCGCCCATCAGGGCGCCGACATGCGCCGTAACAGATTCTTTCAACCCTTGCAGATCATAGCCACCCTCGAGCACCGAGACAATTCGGCTACCTGCGGTCTTGTCGGCAAGGTCCATCAGCTTCCGCGTGACCCAGGCGTAGTCCTCCGCGCGCAGGTTCAGCGAAGCCAGCGGATCGCGATAATGCGCATCGAAGCCGGCCGAGATGATGAGGAGCTCGGGGCTGAACTTGGTCAGCTGTGGCAGGATCAGGCTCTCGAACGCATTGCGGAATTCTGGCCCACCGTCCTCCGAGGCGAGCGGAGCGTTGACGATGGTGTCGTGATCGCCGCGCTCGGAGCGGGCGCCGGTGCCCGGAAACAGCGGCATCTGGTGGGTCGAGCAGTACATCACGGTCGGATCCGACCAGAAGATATCCTGCGTGCCGTTGCCGTGATGCACGTCGAAATCGACGATGCCGACACGCTCGACGCCGAATTTGCGCTGCGCGTGGCGTGCCGCGATCGCGACATTGTCGAAGAAGCAGAAGCCCATCGGCTTGCCGATCTCGGCGTGATGGCCGGGCGGGCGCACCGCGACGAAGGCGTTGCGATGCTCGCCCGCCATCACCGCTTCGGTGGCGGCGACGGCGCCGCCGACCCCGCGCATCACCGCTTCCCAGGTACCAGGGGACATCGAAGTGTCGCCGTCGATATAGACCTGGCCGCTGGTCGGCGCGATGTGGCGCAGCTCGGTGACGTAATGCTCGTTGTGGCAGAGCGTGACGAGGTCGAGATCGCCCTCGGGCGCCTGGTCGCGCGCCAGAAACTGGAAACGCTCGTGCGACAGCGCTTCCTCCACCGCGCGCAGACGGTCCGGCCGCTCGGGATGTCCCGGCGGCGTGACGTGGTCGAGGCAGGCCTTGTGGGAGAGGAGAAGCGTGCTCATCAGGTCGTGCTCACGAATACGGGCTCTCGATGTCGCTTGGCGCATCCGGCGCCAAAACGCAATGCAAAACCCAATCTATGCGTTTGGCCGGGAATGGCAAACACTGGTCCCGGTTCGGCCCGTTTGATCCGGATCAATTCATGCGCAGGATGCGGGTCGGCGGCAGCGGACCGATCGGCCCGTGCGCCCTGAAGAACGCAAACAGCACATCGGCATCGTAACCGCCGTATTGCGGTGATGTTCCCTGCTTGGCGACGGTGAAGCCGTCGCCGCCGACGGCGAGGTAGTCGTTGAGGGTGACGTGGTAGCCTTGCGTCGGCTCGATCGGCTTGCCGTCGAGCGTCATCTTGTCTGCAACCACGCGCTCGCCGAACGGCTTTGATGCGTCCCAGGTGTAGCTGAACCCGTTCGAGACCTGGAGGATCCGCGGCCGCTTCGGATCGAGCCATTGCTGCTCGAGCAGGTCCTTGAGCTGGCCGCCTGTGAGCGTCATGGTGACGAGGCGGTTGCGGAACGGCTGGCTCGAGAACACGTCGCCGAAGGTCACCGCGCCGTTCTCCTTCGGCACGATGTCGGTGCGGATGCCGCCGGGATTGGTGACGGCCATGACGGCGCCGCCGTCCTTGGCATCGCGGGTCGCAAACAACTGTGCATCCGCGATGACGTCGCCGAGCGCGCTTTCGCCGGCCTCGTTCGGCACGCGCGACAGCGTCTGCGTCACCGACCCCGCGGGACGGTTGGCGATCGGCGCCGAAACCTTGTCGTAGGCCTCGATCAGCGCGGTCTGCTCGGGGTCCTTTGCCAGCGAGGCGTTCGCGACGATGACGTTCTCGGCCTTGGCGCCGACGATGTCGCGCGTGGCGGGATCGAGCGTGAGATCGATCGCGGTGACCAGCGTGCCGTACTTGTCACCGCTGGTGACGAGCCGCCCGTCGATTTGGCAAACGTAAGCACGATGCGTGTGGCCGCTGACGACGACGTCAACGGCGCGGTCGAATTTCCTTGCGATCTCGACGATCGGTCCCGCAATGCCTGGGCATTCGTTGTAGTCGCCGGTCGGCTCGCCGCCCTGGTGGATCAGCACCACGATCGCCTCGACGCCGCGCGCCTTCAGTTGCGGCACCAGCGCGTTCACCGTCTCGGCCTCGTCACGGAATTCGAGCCCGGCAATGCCTTTGGGCGAGACGATGCCGGCGGTCTCTTTCAAGGTCAGCCCGATGAACGCGACAGGGATGCCGTCGAACTCCCTGATCTCGTAGGGCGGCAGGATGCTCTTGCCGGTCGCGGTCTCGATGGTGGAGGCGGCGAGATAGTGGAATTTCGCACCGGTGAAGGGATGCGGCCCCTGACATCCGTCCTCCGGATGACAGCCGCCATTCTGCATCCGCAGCAGCTCGGCCGTGCCTTCGTCGAATTCGTGATTGCCGACCGAGGTGATCGCAAGCCCCATCATCGAGAGCGACTCGATCGACGGCTCGTCGTGAAACATCGCCGACAGGAACGGGCTCGCCCCAATCAGGTCGCCGGCGGCGACGAAGATCGTGTTCTTGTGGCCCTCGCGCAATTGCTTGACCAGCGTCGCCATGTACTCGGCACCACCGGCCGCGACCGGCACCTTCTTGGCCTTGTCCTCGGGATCGCCGATGCGGATGCCGCCCGGCGGCGGCCTCAGGTTGCCGTGAAAGTCGTTGATCGCGAGAATGCGCAGCTCGACGGGCGCAGCCGTCTGTGCAGCAGCGGGCAGGGCGGAAGCGAGCGCCAGTGTGAGGGCGGTAACGATGAGTCGGAACGCGTGTCGCATGGAACCAGACTAGACGTTCGCCGCGAAGATTTCACGAAGCATTGTTGCCCCGCCGTCTTTCCGGGGCGCGCGAAGCGCGAGCCCGGAATCCATGCATCCACCAACGCCGCGGTCCAATGGATTCCGGGTTCGCAACTTCGTCGCGCCCCGGAACGACAATCGGATGGTTGACGCCCGCCTACCGCCTCTTCCTGTTTGCAAACGCGTTGAACGAAGCCACGGCCTCGGGCGACTTCAACCGCTCGCCAAACAGGTGGCCTTCCTGGTCGATGCGGCGGGTGAGCTCTTCCGGCGGCATGCGCAGCAATTTGCGCGAGGTCGCGACCGCGTCGGCCGGCAGCCGGCAGATCTCCCGCGCCACCTTGCGCGCTTCAACCTCGGTGTGTCCCGGCGAGACCACGGTGTTGACGAAGCCGGCGGCTTCCGCCTCCGCGGCGGTGAAGGTCCGTCCCATCACCAGCATGGCAAAGGCGCGCTGGTAGCCCATGGTGTTCGGCATCAAGAGGCTGGATGCGCCGACCGGAACCAGCCCGAGATGGATATAGGGCGCGGAAAAAGTAGCGGCCGTCGACGCGAGCACATAGTCGCAATGGAACAGCAGGACGGTGCCTATGCCGATCGCGACGCCGTCCACCGCGGCGATGATCGGCTTGGTGTTGAGAGCGAGCGAATAGAGGAACTTGGCGCCGTTCGTCAGCATCTCCGGGCTCGACGAGTCCGCCGCGAGGAAGTCGTCGATGTCGTCGCCGGCGGTGAACACGCCGGAGCCGCCGGTGATGATCATGCAGCGGATGTCGGGATTGTTCTGCGCGGTGTCGATCGCGTGGCTCATCTCGCGATACATATCCTGCGTGATCGCGTTCTTCTTGCTCGGCCGGCGCAAGGTGATGACGCGCGTTGCGCGTTCCTCCGTCACGATGATGTTGCCGTTCGCCATAAGGATCCCCCGGGCGCCATTGCCGAGTCTCGACGTCTCAGCCTACATGATCTCACAGGCGTGCCAATCCCGCCTCTCAACCTTTTCGACGGTGATCCCTTGCTCTTGGCGCATGACGATGGGCCGGGGTGTGTTCGCACGGGAAAGCCGCGCAGGACTGCTGTGGCGCTACCCCATAAGCGCAATTGCGCATTGCAACAATCGGCTACAATGTTTCATTTGAAAAACCGCTGGTTGTGCGGCACGATCGGCGCCGTCCCTCCGATTTGGCGGAGTGCGCGATTGAAGATTGCCGCAGAGAGCATCGACGAATCCTCACCGCATTATCGCGGCTGGCGCGTCGTGCTTGCCTGCTTTCTGATGGCCTTCTTCATGTTCGGCTTCGGCCTCTACGGGCAGGGCGTCTATCTTTCGGAACTTCAGCGCGCGCATGGTTGGCCGGGCACGCTGGTGTCCGCCGCCAGCACGTTCTCGTTCCTCTTGACCTCCGTCCTCGTCATCTTCACCGACGATCTGCTCGCCCGCGTCGGGCTGCGCTCGCTGATCCTGGGCGGCCTGTCGGCGCTCGGCGCATCGACCATCCTGCTGGCGCTGATGGCGGCGCCATGGCAGCTCTATCTCGCCTACGCGCTGATGTCGCTCGGCTGGACTGGAATGGGCACCGTGGTGATCGCCACCGTGCTCAATTCCTGGTTCGAGCGGCGCCGCGGCCTCGCGCTCAGTCTCGCCTTCAACGGCGCGACCTGCGGCGGCATCGTGCTCGTGCCCGTGCTGCTCACGCTGACCGGCAGCATCGGCTTCCGTTCCGCGATGCTGGCGGCCACCACCGCAATGGTGGTGCTGCTGTTGCCTGTCATCGTGGCCTTCGTCGGCTGGCCGGCCGATGTGTCGCAGGCTTCCCGCGGTGGCGGGTCCGCCGGCGGCAGGCCCGCGGCGCATTCCCGCAAGGCGCTGCTCGGCAACCCGGCGTTCTGGACCATGGTGCTGCCTTTCGCGATCGCGCTGCTGGCGCAGATGGGCTTCATCGTTCACCAGGTGACGTTCCTCGAACCGATCATCGGCCGCTCCGCCGCAGGCTTCGCGGTGACCATCATGGCGACGATGGCCGTCGTCGGTCGCCTGTCGCTCGGCCTGTTCGTCGACCGGCTCGATCCGCGGCTTGCAAGCTCAGCGTCGATGACGAGCCAGGCGGCGGCGCTGTTCGTGCTCCTGCAAAGCACGAGCCCGACGGTGCTGCTCGTCTGCTGCGCTGTCTACGGCTTTTCGATCGGCAACATGATCACGTTCCCGCCGCTGATCATCCAGCGTGAGATCGGCCGCGACGCCTTCGCGGCCGCGATGGGACTGGGCACGTCGATCAGCGGCATCGTCAGCGCGTTCGGCCCCGGCATCATCGGCCTCGCGCGCAGCCTCACCGGCAACTACACGATGGCGTTCGCACTCTGCGTCGTGCTCGATCTGGTTGCCGCGGGGATCGTGCTGTGGCGACCGGGGCATAGCGGGGAGGGATCGTAGGTCCGTAGTCCGGATGGAGCGAAGCGCAATCCGGGACCGCTACATCCGATCTTGAGGCCTTCCCGGATTTCGCTTCGCTCCATCCGGGCTACGATCTCGACGGGCAGCGCGCCCGTTACCCCAACAAGACCGCATCCGCCGCAGCAACGGACTCCGCACTCTCCGTCACGGTGCGTTCGAGCGAAGGGGCCTGCACCGTGATGTTCTCGGCGAAGAAGCGGGCGAGCGAGACGTAGCGCGGCGCTTCGGCATTGCCGTCGCCCTTGGCGGCGAGCGCCTCGGCCGCCAGGACGCAGCCGCCGAGCGTGGCGCCGAACTGCTGCAGATAAGGCGTCGCGCCGGCGAGCGCGTCGTTGGGCGCGGAGGCAACGCGCTCGAGCAGCCACTTGCTCGTCCGCGTCAGCGCCGCAAGCGCCTCGCGCAGCTTCACGGGCGTGGTGCCGAAGGCCGGATCGTTGGAAGCTTCGACCTGCTTAACGATGGTGGAAAGCTCGTCGAGCAGCGCCCACACCGCGGCGCCGCCGTTCGCCGCGAGCTTGCGCGTGACGAGGTCGATCGCCTGGATGCCGTTGGTGCCCTCGTAGATCGCGGTGATGCGCGCATCGCGGTAGTGCTGGGCGGCGCCGGTCTCCTCGATGAAGCCCATGCCGCCGTGAACCTGCACGCCGAGATAGGCGACTTCGTTGCCGATATCAGTGGAATAGCCCTTCGCGATCGGCGTCAGCAGCGCCGCGCGCGCGGCGGCATCGGCCCGTACTTTCGGATCCCTGGCGCGCGTGGAGACGTCGATCGCAACCGCCGTGGCGTAGCAGATGGTGCGTGCGGCCGCGGTCTGCGCCCGCATCCGCATCAGCATGCGCTTGACGTCGGGATGGACGAAAATCGCGTCGGAGCCGTCGCCCTTCTTGCCGACGGCGCGGCCCTGCTTGCGCTCCTGCGCGTAGGCGAGCGCCTGCTGATAGGCGCGATCGGCGATGCCGACGCCTTCGAGGCCGACGCCGAGGCGCGCCTGGTTCATCATCGTGAACATGCAGCGCATGCCCTGGTTCTCTTCGCCGATCAGAAAGCCGATCGCGCCGCCATGGTCGCCCATCGTCATGGTGCAGGTGGGGGAGGCATGCATACCGAGCTTATGCTCGACGCCGCTCGCAAAAATATCGTTGCGTGCGCCGAGCGATCCGTCGGCGTTGACCATGAACTTGGGAACGAGAAAGAGAGAAATGCCCTTGGTGCCGGCGGGCGCGTCCGGCAGGCGCGCCAGCACGAAATGCACGATATTGTCGGTCATGTCGTGCTCACCATAGGTGATGAAGATCTTCGTTCCCTTGATGCGATAGGTGCCGTCCGCCTGCCGCTCGGCGCGGGTGCGGAGCGCGCCGACATCGGAGCCGGCCTGCGACTCGGTGAGCTGCATGGTGCCGGTCCACTCGCCGGTGACGAGCTTCTCCAGATAAACCGTCTTCAGTTCCTCGCTGCCATGCGCCTCCAGCGCCTCGATCGCGGAGGCCGTGAGCAGCGGGCAGAGGCCGAAGGCGATGTTGGAGGCGCTCCAGACCTCGGTGCAGGCGGCGTTGATCGCGAGCGGCAGGCCCTGGCCGCCGAAGGCTTCCGGCCCGGACACCGCGTTCCAGCCGCCGTCGGTCCAGCGCTTGTAGGCATCCGGCCAGCCCGGCGCGGTCGTGACCTTGCCGGCGTCGAGCTTGATGCCGTGCTCGTCGCCGACGCGGTTGAGCGGCGCCAGCACGTCGGTTGCGAACTTGCCGGCTTCCTCCAGCACGGCGGCGACGATTTCGGCGTCGAAATCGCCGTAATGACCGGCCTCCACGGCGGCCTTCAGGCCCGCGCCGTGGTTGAGCGACAGCAGCATGTCATTGATCGGCGCGCGGTAGGTCATGGCTCACTCCCGTGGACATCGTTGGCGTCGTATTCCCATGAAACGGGGGAGGTCTCAACTGCCGGGACCGCGCAGCCGGTGATCAGGCGGCCAAGCCCGCCGGGAACGGGTCAATCGTCGCGACCATAATGATCATAGAGTGTGGCGCAGCGCCCAGGGGCCTGTGGTATTTTGCCCTCCAGGCGGTTGAAAAGCCGCCCCGCTCCCTATAGACCGGCACGGCCTGAGGGATTCTGCGGTAGCCTGCTCTTCCGCTGTTCCTTCTGTCGCCAGTTGGGGCGTAGCCAAGCGGTAAGGCAGCGGATTTTGATTCCGCCATTCGGAGGTTCGATCCCTCCCGCCCCAGCCAGATCTCCCGCTTCGCCTGAAATCACTCACGAAACCGGCTTGGCTGGGGAGCTGCTGCGGCGTCGTCGACAGACATCTGACGAAGCTCGAGCGGGTCACGCAGGCCGCCAAGAACTCGCCCGCGTTCGACTTCGAGCGGGAACGGCTGGGCGACAAGCAGGCGCTTTGGACCGGCGCCGCGCGGCGAGGGCGAGCTGGTCGCCCAGGTTAGACGAAGAAGCGAACAACTTCTGCGTCGAGTCAACGCGAGCCAGCGCTATCCGTACAAGCAACGGTTTCGCGGGGAGATGTTCGCCCCGCTTCTTGCGGCGGAACAAATACCGCCAAGTATCCGCCATCGCCTGCGAGCTGGTACGTGGCGATCTCGCCATAGCCCACGGCGGATAGTTCGCAACGCAACAGCTCGATCGGCGTGCCGTGCTTTGAGGTCGCTCGCTCGAAGTCGACAATTCCGATCCGCGCGCCCGGCTTCAAGGCAGGCGCGAGATTATAGAGGAAAGCATAGGGTTGGGTTATCTCGTGATACATGTGCCCGAGAATGGCGGCATCCAGCGAGGAAGCGGGCAGGCGCGGGTCGTGTGGTTCGCTCACCGCGAATTTGACGTTTGTCAGCCCCAGTCGCGCCGTTCGCCTGCCGAGTTCGATGAGGTGATCTCGCGTAACGTCCTGGGCGATGACGGAGCCTCTCGGGCTAACGAGGTGTGAGAGACGGATCGTAGCCGCTGCCTGCCCCGATATCGCCGACCATCATGCCTGGCTTCAGCCCAAGAAGACGTGCCACCTCACCGGCCTCGTCCAGGGAGTCGCGGTGCTCTTCGGCGGAGCGACTTAGGCTAGCGATCGGCGCAACCGGACGCCGAGGTGAGGGAAACTCTTTTGCCGAGAGTCCTGGCGGGGCCAGGTAACCAATGTCAGCGGTCAATGCGCGAGTTGTACCTAGCGCAACTACAAGCGTCACTGCACGGACCAGCGCGATCGAGGGGCCTCCAGGTATGAGCCGCGGTCGTCCATTCAGCGAAAGACGTGGGCCCAACGTCATCTGTCCAACCGCAAGCCGGAAGTTTGGGAACGGTCCCGGCAGCATAGCTAGTCAATCGATTTGCTACGATCCTGTATTCCCGAAGCAGCAGCAAGACATCCTGCAGATGGGCGTGACTTCGCGTCACTGTGATCTGACCGATAGGTCAGCTTTGAGACCAGGTCAGACTCCCCTGACAGATCGCGTCAGCTCTTGGACGTCGGGTTCTTCAGGGCTTCCCATGCGGCCTTGTTGGCCTGATCAAACGCCTTGCGCGATTCTGCCAGCGCCGCGCTCAGTACCGACCAAGACTGGCTGCCTGCCTGCTTCAGTTTCTGGAGGCGCGCCTCCGCCTCGGACGCGTCGGCCTTCATCTGCTTCAGTGCGGCGTCGAAGTCGCCGGTATGGGCCGCTGCCACTTTTCCCGCCGCTTCCCGGAACCTGTCCGTCGCTTCGTGCCAGGCCTTGGTCTGCGCCGCTGCAAGGTCCCTGAACATGGCTTGTTGCTGCTCGATCTGCTTGCCGGCGGTCTCGAAATAGCCCTTCATCTGCGCTTCGAAGCCGTTCCATTGTTTCTCCAGATCGGTCTTGGTGCGCGCCCAGGCGGCTTCGCCGGCTTCTGCTTGCGTCTTCAAGAGCGCCTGGAATTCGTCGCGGCGATTCTTCAGATCGGCGACGACTTGCTCGGCCTTGACCATGGAGTCGGCCTTGGCCTCGCCGGCTTTGACCTCGAACGAGGCGAGCGCGGCATTCATCTCGTCGATGCGCTCCTTGGCCCAATTCAGGTAATAATGCATGCTGCTTTGCTGTGACATTGCCGTCTCCCTTGGCTGCCGTGTTGATGATCGTCGAGCTTGGCGCTGGCCGTGTTGACGTGGGTCAAATGCTGTTTGCGACTGGAAGCGGAGTTCCAATGCATATGCAGCATCTTGTAACGAGGCGTGCCCGTCCTATGTCGCCGTCCAGCCTCCGTCCATGGAGAGATTGGCACCGGTGATCTGGGCGGCGGTGTCGCTGCACAGGAACAGCGCCAGCGCAGCGACCTGCTCGACCGTGACGAATTCCTTGGTGGGTTGGGCGGCCAGCAGCACGTCGCTGATGACCTCATCTCGTCTCATCCGGCGCGCCGCCATCGTGTTCGGGATCTGCTTTTCCACCAGCGGCGTCCAGACGTAGCCTGGGCTGATGCAGTTGCAGGTGATCTTCGATCTGGCGAGCTCCAGCGCCACCGTCTTGGTGAGGCCTGCGATGCCATGCTTGGCCGCGACATAGGCGGATTTGAACGGCGAGGCGACAAGCGAGTGCGCCGAGGCCGTGGTGACGATGCGGCCCCAGCCGCGCTTCTTCATGCCCGGCACGGCGGCGCGGATGGCGTGAAAGGCGGCGGAGAGGTTGATCGCGATGATCGCGTCCCACTTCTCGACCGGGAAGTCCTCGATCGGCGAGACGTGCTGAATGCCGGCATTGTTGACGAGCACGTCCACACTGCCGAAAGTTGTCTCCGCGAGCGCGATGAGCCCGGCAATCTCGCTCGGCTTCGTCATGTCGGCGGGCGAATAGATCGCCTTGACGGCGAATTCGCGCTCAATCGCTGCTCGCTCTTTCTCGACCTCGGCCGGCGCACCCATGCCGTTGAGCACGATGTCGGCGCCCCCGCCGGCGAATGCGCGAGCGCACGCCAAGCCTATGCCGCTCGTTGAACCGGTCACCACGGCCGTCTTGCCCTTCAGAATTGCCATTTCATCTACCTTCGTCTGTTCTCCCGAGGAGAGAATCGAGAATTTGCGAGCCGCGAGGCGACGTCGCGCTCAGAACACCAAGGCTTTTTCGTTGGTCCGAAGCGGGCGCCGAACCACCGGTTGCAGATAGTCGTGCACCACCTTGCCGAGGCCGAGGGTCAGGTCGGCACGGACGTGGACGGCCGAGATGATCTCCAGCACTGGAAGCTCGGCGACAGGTGCCAGAGCATGGGGCGTCAAGGCGAGAGCCGCCGGTCCGGTCCAGGCTCCCCTCAACACGATGTCCTCGAGGTGGTACTCGACGAGCTCGCAGATGCGCGGGCTGCCGTCGACGTGCGGAATGATTTTGAGCAGGAAGTTCGGCTCGTGCAGGGCCGCCTTCACCTGTGCCAGATCGGCCTCGCTGTGCTTGTAGCCCATCGTGCCAGTCGCCACGCGCAGCGGACCGTAGTCGAGCGTGCCGATCAGGGTGTCGATCTCCGTCCGCAAGGTCGGCTCTGCGAGCTTCTTCGGAAAGCCCCACAGCTCGCGTCCGCCGGCAATCGGCCCCTCGTCGTTGAGGAACATGCAATGTGTATAGCCGCCCTTTCGCCCGCGGAAAGAGACGGGGATCACCTGCCCACTTTCCGTGTAGTCGCCAAAGCCGTTCGAGTCCGGCATGCGGATGAACTCGTATTTGACCAGCGCCTCGCGCGGGTCGATTTCTAGCGGTTCGGGCACGACGGCGCGGAGCTTTGCCGGATCGGTGCGATAGGTGATGATCAGATATTCGCGGTCGACGAACCGGTAAGGGCCCGGCGGGTAGGCCGGATTGGTGAGGGGCATGGCAAAGGCCCGCCGTTTCACATCAGTCTCGCGCATTCGCGTTCTCCATTTGGTTGTTGCGGCCGCTTACTCGCGGCCATCATGCTCGAGATCGAAGGTGAAGACGCCGTCCGGGCTGGAGGGGCGAGCGAGCACCTCGGGGTGGCGCAATGTGCGCAGCGCGTCGTGATAGCCGGCGCGCCAATGATCCTGCATCGACAGCCGAGAAAACTCGTAGTCCTTCGAGTGTCCCTCGTGATTGCGCGCGCGATAGATCAGGTGGACGATGTTGTAGACATGATCGGACGAGGCGGTGTTGAGCAGTTTAACGTCCTCGTGCTCGCGAAGATCTTCGGGTAGGCGTTGCAACAGAGCGGCGAGGGCACGCTGCAGGCGATGAACACGTTTGAACTGGTCCGTGCTCGCGCGCGTACGGCTCGAATACTGAACCTCCTTTTGCCTCGTCGCGACTTCGGCCATGTTGCGCGGAACCTGACCTCGTGCGCTCCAGAGGTCGACTTGGAAGGCAAGCATGTCCTGCGGGACACCCCATTCGATCGCCCATTGCAGCGGCGTGTTGGAAACCAGGCCGCCATCCCAATAGTGCTCGCCCTCGATCTCCACGGCAGGAAAACCCGGCGGTAGCGCGCCGCTTGCCATGATGTGCTCGGGACGGATCTTGTGGGTCGTGTTATCGAAGTAGACGAAATTTCCCGTCCGTACATTCACTGCGCCAGCGCTGAAGCGCGTCATTCCGGCATTGATGCGATCGAAGTCGACTAGGCGCTCCAGCGTGGTCTTGAGCGCCGCGGTGTCGTAGAAGCTCGTGGCATCGCCAGTGCCGCCGGCCTGCAGCCATGGCAGCATTGGGCGCGTGGAAAAGAAGCCGCTGGCGCCGCAGGCCGCGGCGAAGCCCGCGCTCATCTGGTTGACGAGATTGCGCGTGGTGTCACTCCGCGTCCAGTCGAACAGGGAATTGCCGGACCAGTCCCAAGGGCCGGTCGAAGTCACCTGTGTCCAGAAATCGCGGAGGCGCTCGACACGGTCTTCGGGTGCGTTGCCGGCAATGATGGCGGCGTTGATGGCGCCGATCGAGATGCCGGCGACCCAATCCGGATGAATGTCGGCTTCGGCCAGCGCTTCATAAACACCCGCCTGATAGGCGCCGAGGGCGCCGCCGCCTTGCAGCAGCAGGGCGATGCAATCGAAGGGCAGCCGCCGCTGCGCGGCTGTGGATTGTAGGCGAGGTTGGAAGTTCATGATCAGATATGCTTTCGTGTGACTTGCAGTTGCGATTAGTGGCGGGCGGATCCCTGCTTTCCGACCTCGGGCGGCTCGAGCATGACTTCTTTGAGGTGGTCCCCGCTGGCGACGACAACCACGAAGCTGAGCTTGCCGTCCTGTCTGATCAATCCTCCAGCCACCGCGCTGCCGGCCGCGGCTCGCTCGGCGACCTGAACTGCATCCGACAATTCCTGCTTGATCCATTTCAGGGCAACGATCTTGGCGAGGTCCTCGCGATCGAGCTCCTTCAGGGAGGAGGCGACTTCTTTGCCGGTGATGCTGCCGGTGTTGGCGTCAATGACGTTCTCCCAGACATGCTCATTCTTGATCGTGCGCACGCGATAGATGGGCGGGCCGGATATTTCGAAGTTGACATCCGCGGCTCTGGAGCCGTCATGAAGACGCTCAGCGGTCGCCACGGCCTGGCTGAGTGGAACGCGCGTGGTACGGAATTGCTCGAGCACGCGCTGGATCGCCGCCTCTTCGCTATCCTTTTGTGCTGCCGCGCTAACGGGATCGGCGTCTGCCGACCTTTGAGAGACATCGGCGACTGCGCCCGTTGCGGCCAGTGTGGCAGACCACAGCATCAGGGCAAACAACTGCTTCTTCATTTTGTAGATCCCAGAATTCAAAACGGCCGGTCGTCCGGTCGGGTTGCAAATCGCTGCAGCTTGGTACGCCGCGCACGAGAGGACGTGCGGTGCGATTCGGTCGTGGCGCTCTGATGCGCCTCGCTCGGATCGGCGGGGGCCTGCGCAAGGCTTTCGCGCAGGCGTATCTTCCTCGGTGTTTTCGGGCGATCGTCGTTATCGCTCACGGCTCCGAGTGAAACGCGGTCCTGGACAGCATCGGCGGTACTGGGGCCGTCGCCCAGCGCGCCGGCTACGATCGTGTCCTCGGCCAGTGCTCGTTGGGGCTGATTGGTGTCGATGACGACCCGTTCGGGCACCTTCACGTCGGAGTGGATGCGGATCAGCGGCATTGCGGAATCCGCTGCCCGGGATCGGCTCGGCAGGGGCGCAGGCAGCACCCAATCGGCCGCGAGCAGCAGCACGAGCAATGCGCCGCCGATCGATAGAAAGTAACTTCGCAGCGGTAGGCCGTAATCGGCGGATCGGCTCGCCCGCGCCGACAGAACGGATCGACGGCTCACGTGACCTTGCTCCCGGCCAAGATGTGGATCAGTCTCATCTTCAGATGCCCCACGGGCGCGGATGCTTGCGGGCAAGCTCGGCGTCGACATAACCGCGCTCATCCAGCCATTGCCTTGGGCAATAGGCGAGCGCCTTCGGGTCGATGGTGTAGCCGTCGCGCCTGAGCGCCGTTCGCGTGCCCGTAAGCCCGCTCCACACCGCATGTCCGGTGGTTGGATCGATCTCGAACACATCGAAGACCTCAGCGAAATTCAGCATGTCGGGAGCACCAGTCATGACGATGCGGTTGCTGGCAGGACGACCGGATCGGCACATTCAGGCGAAATTCCTCGGCGCTCGAGTTCGGATTCGATCAGGTCGAACACGTATTCGACCGGCGCGATCCAGATGTTGACCCAGTAGATGATGCAATCGCGGGAAAGCAGCAGCAGGGGCGTCACGCGAGCCTCCTCTGCGCGACGTGGCTCCGCGCCGGCTCCTCGCGTGCGGCAAACGTGTGCGCCCAGGCCAGCAGCGAAACCGCGATGCCGAGGGACAGGCTCAAGCTCACCAACACCAGGGCCACAATCAGGTTGAGCGAAGCGAGCGCGAGTCCCGGCAAGGGGTTCTCGCGGATCAGCGACATCAACAAGCTTGACAAGCCTACTCTCCTTAATAAACTACACCGTATAGTTCATATACAACACGGGCAGCCGGAGGAGTCAAGGCGAAGGCCTCACAACAGCGTGTTCGTGACGTTCGGCAGGCGCGAGCGAGGCTCCGCGCCGTCTCAGGCAGACGCCTCAACCGGAGAAAGGATCCGACAATGACCAGGTATGGACTGGCGCTCGCCGCCGCACTGTTTGCATCGCTCGGCAGTTCGACGACTTTCGCGCAGGAGGACCGCGGCACACCGGAGCAGAGGGCAGCCTGCACGCCCGACGCTTTCCGTCTGTGCAGCGCGTACATTCCCGATCCCGCGAGCGTCGAGGCGTGCCTGCGCTTCAAGAAGGCGGACCTGAGCGAAGCCTGCCGGGCCGTATTCGACCGCGCAACGACCGGGTCGGCTAGGCCCAGGTAGCAACGGCGGAGTGATGCCATGAGTACGGTGTATATCCCGGCCCTTGCCGCGTTCGGAGGCTCCGCTTTCGGCGCGGTCTCGACCATCGTGAGCGGCTGGTTCAGCCGCCGCCGCAGGCTGCGCGAGCGCCATCACGCCCGCTCCTTCACCAAGCGTGAACGGCTGTACCGGAGCTTCATCGAGGAGGCATCGCGCCTCTACGCCGACGCGCTCGTGAGCGACAAGGCCGAGATCCCGCAACTCGTCAATCTCTATACCCTCGTCGGACGCATGCGGATCCTGTCGAGCGACGAGGTGGTTCAGGCAGCGGAGCTAACCGGCCGCCTGATCATCGAAACCTACTTGTCGCCGAACCGCAGCTTCGTCGACCTGCCGCAGTTCATGGAGGAGATGGACCCGTTGCGCGAGTTCGGCGAGATCTGCCGGTGCGAGCTGTTGAACCTTCCGATCCGCTGAGCGAGCAAGCGATGCCAGAATTGATTGAAAGCTCGAGCACAAGGACCCGACGACTGATCGTCGAGGCCGCGATCGAATTGTATCGCCAGATCGGGCACAGGAAGACCACGGTCCTCGACATCGCGCGGCGGGTGTCGATGTCGCCGGCAAATGTCTATCGGTTCTTCCCGACCAAGCATGCCATCGAGGAAGCCGCCGTAGCGGAGCTGCTCGCCGGGTTCTTCAAGAGCGCGGCGGATGCGGTGCGCGGTGGCGGCTCGGCCGTGCAACGCTTGTCCGTTACCCTCAACGCCATCGCATGGTCCAATGAAGAGATCCTGGCGAAGGACGCTCAGCTGCACGGCCTGCTCGCCTTGGCGGCACACGAGAACTGGCCGGTGACGCTGAGCTTTGTCGACCGGATCCGCGGCCTGTTGCGGCCGATCATCGCGGCCGGTCAGGCGAGCGGTGAATTGCGCGGCGGCAGTCCGATGGCAATGATCTGCTGCCTGCTGGAGGCGACGCATTCCTATCTTGATCCCTCGCGGATCGGCACGCCCAAGCTTCGGCCGAGCTTGATTGAAATGATGAACTTTTGCGCGGACGCTTTGCGGCAGGCGCCCGCCTCTTGCGCGCCCGCTGAAGCTCCGGACGCACGGCTGAGAGCGGCGGGCGGCAGGTGAAGCTGCCAGCCGCCCCGTCCGAAGGGCGGGCCGGCTTCTCGCTAGTGCGACCAATCCGTCTCGCAAGCCGCGAGGAAGAAGCCGACCCGCTCCCGCACGAAGCCGGACAGTTCCTTCTTCAGGTCCTTGGGCGTCTCACCGAGAAGGGAGCGAAACAGCATCGGGAGCAGAATCAAGTCCAGGAAGATCTGCGCGGTGGCGCGGCTTCGCTTGGCGCTGAAGGGGCCCTTCGGCGTGCGCGCCAGCTTCTGGGTCGCATCGTTCAGGAGCTGGGATACGGCGGTCAAGGAGCGATCCCGCGCAGCATCGTGGACATTGCGGCTCAGCTCGGGAAAACGCTGCGCCTCGGCGATTGTGGCGCGCACCATGCCGAGCGAATCCTCGATGACCTTTTCAACGATGGCCGTGCCGAGGCTCATCAGCTTGTCCTCGATGGTGCGGCCCTCCGGAGCGAAGCCTTCGAAATCCGTCAGCCCCTTGATAGTGCGAGCCACAACCGCGGCGAATAGCGCCTCCTTGCCGGGAAAGTGGGCATAGATCGTCGGCTTGCTGGCGGGCGCCATCTCGGAGATGTCGTCGATGCTCGCGCTGCGATAGCCCTTCTCCAGAAACAGCTGCTGGGCTGCATCGAGGATCCGGGTCTGCGCGTCGCCTGCAAGGTCCTTCGTTGGTCGTCCCCGTTTCGGGCTGCTGGTCTTCTTCACGTCATGAACTCCCAATCACGAGTCTGTGCGCGTCTTCTTCCGACTTGACACGGGTCGTCGAAAAAGGCAACAAAAAGAAAATATACGGTATAGTTTATTTAGTCGCCGATGCTGTTTCCCTGGCGGCCTCGGCGGAGCGGATGATCGGGGGGGCCGCAAACATGTGTGCCTTCGGCCCCCGATCATCCAAACCGATTGAGGAGATTGTCGTGACTGTGCTCCCGGATTCGTCCGCCTTGCAGGAGGGTATCCTGCTGCGTGAGCTGCATCACAGGGTTACCAGCGGCGTCGCTTCGGCGATTGATCTGGTCTCGGCCGCTGCCGTCAGGGCCGATGGCCCGGAAGCCAAGGCGGCACTCGGTGACGTGGTCGAGCTGCTTCATGGATATGCCGAAGTCCACCGCGCGCTGGCCATGCCCGCGGGCGAGACGCTTATCCATGCTGCGACATCCATCCGTAAGTTGGGCTGCGCGATGCGCCGGGCCGTGCTTGACCGGATGGGGATAGAGCTCGCATTCGCCACCCAGTCCCTCGTGCTACAGCCGGAGCGTTGCTGGCGGCTAGGATTGATTGTCCACGAGCTCGTGATGGGTGCGGCCCGGCAGGCCTGCTTCGATGCGCGCACCGCAGAGATCAAGATCAAGCTGACGCGTATAGGGGCGCTGGTGAACTGCGTCATCGCCGACAACGGCTCGCGCTCTGCCCGCGGCGTTTCGGAGCGAGAATTTCGCAACAGCAAGGAGCTTGCGCGAGCCCTTGGTGGCCGGATCGAGCAGGGCTTTGGCGCCGAGTTCACCTCGGTCGTTTTGTCGTTCCCGCTGACCGAGCGCGAGCGGGGCGTGAACTGGACCGTCGCGACGCGCCAGATGAAGCGGCCGCGCCGAGCGCGCGCGTCCGACGGGGCCGATGCTACGCCCTGTGTGAACGTGGATAGCGGCGGCCACGCCTCAACAAGCCACAATTCTGAATTGCCCGTTCGGCAGGGGGCCCGCGCTGCTGACGCGTTGGGCGAGCTGCTGTCACCCCGCCAACACATGGCTGCGTCATGACAATCGATTTCTCCCACTGCTTCAAGCCGATATGCGCGCCAAAGGCGCTCGCCGGGCTGGCGATCGCGCTTCTCGCCACCGCACTGGGCGGCTGCAACGACCACGGCGCTGCGCCGACTGCGCGCGCGATGCTGGTGCGCACCGAGATCGTGCAAGCCAAAGACCGGCAAGCTTCGATCACCCTGACCGGCGAGGTCCAGGCGCGCTTTCGCAGCGATCTGTCGTTCCGCGTCAGCGGCCGCGTGGTCGCCCGCATGGTGGATGTCGGTGCGCACGTCCATGCGGGCGACGTGCTGGCGCTGCTCGACCCAGCCGAACAGCAAGCCGACGTCGACGCCGCCACTGCGGCCTTAGCCTCTGCCGAAGCCCAGCTCCGCGTCGCGAAGGCCACCTTCGAGCGGCAGAAGACGCTGATCGCAAGCGGCTTCACCACCCGCACGGTCTACGACCAGGCGCAGGAGGGACTGAGAACCGCGGAGGGTGTGCTGGAGGCCGCAAAAGCGCAGCTCGGCACCGCGAGCGACGCGCTCGGCTATACCAGGCTGCGCGGCCAGGCCGATGGGGTCATCACCGCGCGCAATCTCGAGGTCGGCCAAGTCGTGCCGGCGGCGCAACCGGTGTTCTCGCTGGCGCAGGACGGCGAGCGCGACGCCGTATTCGACGTCTACGAATCCGTCTTCCTCGGCCAGACCGAGTTCCCCAGCGTCGCGCTGGCGCTGGTCTCCGATCCGACCATGACGGCGAACGGCCACGTCCGCGAGGTCTCGCCGGCGATCGATGCGAAGAGCTCCACGATCCGCGTCAAGGTGACCATCGAGAACCCGCCGGCGGCGATGACGCTCGGTAGCGTCGTGGCAGGAACCGTCAAGGCGAACGCGCAGAATCAGATTGCCTTGCCATGGAGCGCATTGATGGCGGCGGGCGACAAGCCTGCGGTCTGGACCGTTGACCCGGCGACGCGGACGGCGTCGCTGAAGCCCGTGACGGTCGGTGGCTACGAGGCCGGCGCGGTCTTGATCAAGGCGGGGCTCGTGCCCGGCGAGCGGGTCGTAATCGACGGCGGCAAGCTGTTGAGTGCGGGCCAGCCTGTGACTTTCGAGGGAGACCGGTCATGAAGATCCAGCTCACGATGATGGCCGGCACGCTCGCATCGGCATTGCTGCTCGCCGGTTGTCAGCAGGAGACGAAGGCGCCCGAGCCCGTGCGGCCCGTGCTCTCGATGCGGCTCGAGCCGATCAGGGCCGACGGCACCGTCGCCGTCGGGGTCGTTGAGCCCCGCTATCAGACCAATCTCGGCTTCCGTGTGCTGGGGCGCTTGACCTCGCGTCCGGTCTATGTCGGCGATCTCGTCAGCGCAGGCCAAGTCCTCGGCACGATCGACCCGACCGCGCTCGACCTCGCCGTCCGCGCGGCGAGGGCGCAGTTCGCCAAAGCCGAGGCGCAGCTTGCAACGGCCAAGGCCACGGAGGAGCGGCAACGCACGCTGATCACCAGCGATGCGACCACCAGGCAGACGCTCGACAATGCCGAGCAGGCCCGCGCCGGTGCGGAAGCAACCGTCGCGCATGAGCAGGCGAGCCTGACCAAGGCAATCGAGCAGCTCGGCTATGCCCAGATCAAGGCCGATTTCGGCGGAGTCGTCACCGCCATCGGCGCAGAGGTCGGCCAGGTGGTCTCGCCCGGTCAAAGCGTCGTCAACGTGGCGCGGCCTGACGTCCGCGAAGCGGTGGTCGATGTCGGAGAGGACTTTCCGGCCCCGCTGGAGATCGGCGTTCCCTTCTCGGTCAGCCTGCAGCTCCTTCCTGCGGTGCAGGTGCAAGGCCGGATCCGCGAGGTCGCGCCGCAAGCCGATGCGGTGACGCGTCTACGTCGTGTTCGGATTGCGCTCGACGATCCTCCCGAAAGCTTCCGTCTCGGCGCGACGATCACGGCCAAGCTCGATCAGGCGCAAAGCCCCATCCCGCGCTTGCCATTGTCCGCCGTGCTCACCAAGGACGGCGCGAACTTCGTCTGGGTGGTGGATCAGGCCGCCAGCACGGTGTCGCTGCAGAAGATCGTTGTCGTTGCCGACCAAATCGGAATGCGCGTCACGGCTGGGCTTGCTCCCGGTGCCCGCGTCGTCACCGCCGGAATTCACACCCTCACGCCGGGACAGCACGTCCGCATCGAACAGGATCAACAGCCATGAAGTCGTTCAATCTCTCCGACTGGGCGCTCGGCCATCGCTCGCTTGTCTGGTATTTCATGATCGCCTTCATGGCGGCGGGCCTCTTTGCCTTTCTGCAGCTTGGGCGTCAGGAAGATCCCGACTTCACTATCAAGACCATGGTGATCCAGGCGCAGTGGCCCGGCGCCTCGCCGGAGGAGATGACGCGCCAAGTCACCGACCGCATCGAGAAGAAGCTCGAGGAGCTGGAATCGCTCGACTACACCAAGAGCGTGACGGTCGCTGGCCAGACCACCGTCTTCGTCTACCTGCGCGATTCGACCAAGGCGGCCGATGTGAAGCCGACCTGGGTCCGCGTGCGAAATATGATCGCCGACATCAAGGGCGACTTTCCGCAAGGTGTGATCGGGCCAGGCTTCAACGACCGCTTCGGCGACGTGTTCGGCAACATCTACGCCTTCACCAGCGACGGCTTGAGCCAGCGCCAGCTCCGCGACGAGGTCGAGGACATTCGTGCAAAAGTACTGACCGTGCCCGACGTGGGCAAGGTCGATATTCTCGGCGCGCAGGACGAGGTGATTTTCCTCGAGTTCTCCACCCGCAAGGTCGCGGCCC
Source organism: Bradyrhizobium sp. Cp5.3 (assembly GCF_000426265.1). NCBI lineage: Bacteria > Pseudomonadati > Pseudomonadota > Alphaproteobacteria > Hyphomicrobiales > Nitrobacteraceae > Bradyrhizobium > Bradyrhizobium sp. Cp5.3. The sequence goes on from NZ_AUFA01000023.1 coordinate 61,536, forward strand.
TCGGGCTCGACGTTCACGCGATCATGACCTCGCTGCAGGGCCAGAACGCGGTCGCGCGGTCCGGCGTGTTTCAGGAGGGGCCCGAGCGGATCAGCGTCCGGGTGAACGGCCAGTTTACTTCCGAGGCGAGCCTGAAGGCCGTCAATCTGCGCATCAACGATCGCTTCTTTCCGCTGACGGACGTTGCGACCATCACCCGCGGCTATGCCGATCCGCCACAGACCCTGTTCAGGTACAACGGGCAGCCCGCGATCGCGCTTGCGATCGGCATGAAGTCCGGTGCCAACCTCTTGCACTTCGGCGAGGCACTGAAGGAGGAGATGACAAAGATCATTGCCGACCTGCCAATTGGGGTCGGCGTGCATCTGGTGGCCGACCAGCCCGTGGTGGTCGAACACGCGGTCTCCGGCTTCACGGAGGCGTTGTTCGAGGCCGTGATCATCGTGCTCGGCATCAGCTTCCTCAGCCTTGGCATGCGCGCCGGGCTCGTGGTCGCCATCGCCATTCCGCTGGTGCTCGCCATCACCTTCGTGGTGATGGCCTATTGCGGCATCTCGCTCCAGCGCATTTCGCTGGGCGCGCTGATCATCGCGCTCGGGCTTCTGGTCGACGACGCCATGATCGCGGTCGAAATGATGGTGGCGCGGCTCGAGATCGGAGATCCACTCGAGAAGGCGGCCACCCACGTCTACACGTCGACAGCATTCCCGATGCTGACCGGCACGCTCGTCACCGTGGCCGGCTTCATCCCGATCGGGCTCAACAGCAGCAATGCCGGCGAGTTCACCTTCACCCTTTTCGTGGTGATTGCGGTCTCGCTGATCGTGTCCTGGATCGTCGCGGTTCTGTTCACGCCGCTGCTCGGCGTCACCATCCTGCCTGCCCGGATGAAGGGACATCACGAGCAGAAGGGACGCGTCGCGCAGATGTTTGCGCGCCTGCTGCTGTTCTGCATGCGGCACCGTTGGAGCACCATTGCAGTGACGGTAGCGGCCTTCCTGCTCGCCCTGGTCGGCTTGCAGTTCGTGCAGCAGCAGTTCTTCCCCTCGTCGGACCGGGCCGAGCTCGTGATCGACTGGAACCTGCCGCAGAACGCCTCGATCACCAATACCAATGCGCAGATGGCGCGTTTCGAGCGCGAGCAATTGCAGGGCAACGATGCGGTCGATCACTGGTCGACTTATGTCGGCACCGGCGCGCCGCGCTTCGTGCTGTCCTTCGATCTTCAAACCGCCAACGCCTGGTTCGGCCAGATGGTGGTCGTGACCAAGGGCGGCATCAAGGCGCGCGACAACGTCAAAGCCCGGTTCGAAGACTATCTTCGGAAGACATTCCCGGGGACCGACACCTACGTCAAGCTGCTCGAAGTCGGACCGCCTGTGGGGCGTCCCGTGCAGTATCGCGTCAGCGGCCCGGACATCGCCAAGGTCCGCGATCTTTCGCAGAAGCTTGCCGGCATCCTCCGCAGCAATCCGGATCTCGGCAACGCGGTGTTCGACTGGATGGAGCCTTCGCGCGTCGTCAAGGTCGACGTCCTCCAGGACAAGGCGCGCCAGCTCGGCGTGACCTCGCAAGACATCGCCACCACCCTGAACTCCGTGCTCGATGGCTCGCCGATCACGCAGGTGCGTGACAGCATCTATCTCGTCAACGTCACGGGGCGCGCGACCGCCCAGGAACGCGCTTCTATCGACACGCTGCGCGATCTGCAGCTGACCGGGCTGGGTGGGCAGGCCGTGCCGCTCGGTGCTGTTGCCAACCTCCGCTATGAGCTCGAGCAGCCGACGATCTGGCGGCGGGCGCGAATTCCCACCGTCACCTTGAAGGCTGCTGTCGTCGGCAACGTCCAGCCGAAGACGACCGTGGATCAGCTCGCGCCGAAGGTGGCCGAGTTCACCAAGGAGCTGCCGGCGGGATATTCGGTGAAGATCGGCGGCTCGGTCGAGGAGAGCGCCAAGAGCCAGGCCCCGATCATCGCTGTCGTTCCCTTGATGCTGTTCGTCATGGCCACCGTGCTGATGGTGCAGCTCCAGAGCTTTTCGCGCCTGTTCCTGGTGTTCGCGGTCGCGCCGCTCGCGCTGATCGGCGTCGTCATGGCCATGCTGCCGAGCGGCGCGCCGCTCGGTTTCGTCGCTATTCTCGGCGTGCTCGCGCTGATCGGCATCCTGGTTCGCAACTCCGTGATCCTTATCGTGCAGATCGAGGACTTGAAGAAGGAGGGGCGACCGGCCTGGCAGGCGGTGGTCGAAGCAACCGAGCACCGCATGCGGCCGATCCTGCTGACGGCGGCCGCCGCAAGTCTCGCGCTCATTCCGATCGCGCGCGAGATCTTCTGGGGACCGATGGCCTATGCCATGATGGGCGGCATCATCGTGGGCACGCTGCTGACGCTGTTGTTCTTGCCGGCGCTGTATGTGGCGTGGTTCAGGATCCACCCGGACCACGCCGATGAATCGCTGACGCACGAACTTGATGCGTTTGCACATGAAAAGCCGACCGTGCAGACGGCCGCTCATGACGAGCCAGCACTTGTGCTCGAGACGCAAACCTAGCGGTCGACGCTGCTCGCGCTTCGGGATTTTGTGAATCGCAGGGTCTCCAATCTCGGCCATCCACGCAGTGTCCCGATGGCTTGCGAGGTGACGCACAAAGCTGCTACACACCCCACGTGTCGCTCCGATTTCTGGAGTGATTTCAGGCGCCTACAAGTCGCGACGATCTGGCTGAGTACCCTCCCGCCCCAGCCAGCGCTCAAGCGTTCGATCGGCTCCACGAGAGATAGGCAGGGGGTCGGAAATTCGCGCTTTTCGCGCACGCGATTTTGTCTCCCCATGTGTGGTCTGCAGATAGGTGGAAAGTGGCGAAGGCATCCGGGCTGCAATATTCCCGTTTCGCGATTACCACTGTTGACGGCAAACCGTCGAGCTGTGGGAGTTGAAGCATGCCGGCGACGCGGCGATTTTGGCGGCATGGGCGAAGCGTTTCCGCGAGCATTACTGCGACGACGCCATGCTACCGGACCTCGCGATCGCGATGGGCCTAACCCACAGTGAGTACTTAACGCAGATAAAATTCCCGGATGCCGCGGCGGCGCCCGGGCCGAGTGTTCGCTCGGGTGATTTCGCGGAAATCATCGTCGCCGACTACATCGAATACAAACTTGGATATTGGTGCCCGCGGCAGCTCCGCGACGGCCGGCGTTTCAGATACTTGGCTTGAGCTCGCCTACAGCTTCCTTTGAATGCATATTCCTTGAGCCTTCCTTGGGCTTGCGTTCCCGGGTGGCTCGATCGACCCAAGACGACCACAGATGCTGGGCGGCATAGGCGCGCCACGGACGCCACGCTTCCGCGCGGACTAACAATTCTGCTGGAGTGGGGCGACGCTTCGTCGAATCCTCCATCGCGCGCATCAAGCCGATATCTGCGGCCGGGAACGCATCTGGCTCGCGGAGCTCGCGCATCGCAATGTACTGAGCCGTCCATTCGCCGACGCCAGCAAGCGATCGGAGCTGCATGATCGCTTCGTCGAGACTTCGGCGCGCGCCAAAGATCTTTGGGTCGGCCACCACAGCAGCGGCAAGGGCTGCCAACGCGGCAATCCGCCTCCTTGTCATTCCAAGATGCGAAAGGTCAGATTCCGCCACTCGCTTCGGACGCGGAAACACGTGCGTCAGCTCCGGGAAATCGGCATGCCGTGTCTTCAGCGGCCTGCCATGGGCCGCCACGAGCTTTCCTGCAAGCGTAATCCCGGCGGTCACTGTTACCTGTTGGCCAAGCAGGGCCCGCACGGCGAGTTCAAAGCCATCCCAAGCGCCTGGCACACGTAACCCCGGCCGCGCCTCTATCATCGCCGCAAGCACAGGGTCTCTCGCGAGATGCGACTCGATAGCCGTGGGATCAGCGGCCAAATCAAACACGCGCCGCAAGCGCGCGATGATAGCGGGAAGCGCCGACAGTTTCGGGAACCTGACTGTCGCCTCAAGCGCATCCTGACCGATGGGCCGAACCACGATTATGCCCTGCACTCCATCAAGCTCGATCGCGCGGGCATATGCGTCTCCCTTGACCGTCTCGATCCCGGGAATGCTCCGGAGCCGCAGGAACCCCAGCATTGCTGGCCAATCGTACGGCGGACGATAGCGCAGACGAATCGTCACGCTGCCGGCGGCATCCGAAGATACATCGGCCGCCTTGCTTCGACGCAACGCGCGCGGCGCGCGGCCATACAATTGCTGGAACGTTTGATTAAACCGGCGCACGCTGCCGAACCCCGACGCAAGCGCCACTTCCGTCATCGGCAGGCTGGTTTCGTGGATCAATTGCTTCGCCAGTAACACACGGCGCGTTTGGGCTACAGTTATCGGAGAGGCTCCCAAGTGCCGGTGAAACAGGCGTCGGAGCTGACGCTCACCGACCCCGAGACGATCGGCAAGGCCGACGACGTCCCCGTTATCCATAGCCCCTTCCTCGATAAGCGAAAGGGCGCGCGACACCGTGCTGGATGTTCCCTGCCACGCGGCGAGATCCGGAGCTGCCTCGGGCCGACACCGAAGGCATGGGCGAAAACCCGCCTCATGCGCGGAAGCGGCCGTTGAATAGAATGTCACGTTTTCCTTCTTGGGAACACGTGCCGGACAGATCGGCCGACAATAGATGCCGGTCGTCTTAACGCCGATGAAGAGCCGGCCATCAAACCGAACGTCCCTGGTCGAGATCGCCCGGTAGCAGGCGTCATGGTTAAGATCCATGAGACCCCCTCTCATATCGCGCCAGCAAAGTCTGGAAGTTTCCGGACTCTATCACCTCTCCCGGATCTTTCGACGACCAGGTCCGATTCCTGCGAGAAATGCAGCGAGGCTGCGTCCTATGTTTCTGGCCATCCGTTTGTCACCGACGGCGCCTTTGTCGGCCAATAGACAGAGCCGTCCAAACTCGAGACAGGAAATGCCGGCACCACTGGAAAGGCGCGAGGGGAGTCCGTTGGCTAGGAAGACAAAAAACGGTTCGACCGTCCTCGTCCTTCGCCTTGAGGGGGTGCCGACCGTCCTGGGTGACATGCTCGTTGTGACCGACGAGCATGGCGTGTTGCGCGCCCTTGATTGGCTCAATTTCGAGGACCGCATGCACCGTCTTCTGCGATTGCATTACGGCGCCGGTGGTTTTCGTCTTGTCAAAACCAGTGACCAATCCGCCGCCCGCCAGACCTTGGAAAGGTATTTCGCCGGCGATGTCGGAGCTATCGACGGGATTCCCGTTGAGACCCGCGGAACGCCGTTTCAGCGAGACGTGTGGTCGGCTCTTCGCAAGATTCCTGCCGGGAAAACGACAAGCTATGGATTGCTTGCCACGACGATCGATCGCCCGAAGGCCATTCGCGCCGTCGGCATGGCAAATGGTTCAAACCCTATTGGCATCGTCGTTCCCTGCCATCGGGTGATCGGTAAAGACTCATCGCTGACCGGATACGGCGGCGGGCTCGAGCGCAAGCGCTGGCTGCTTGAGCATGAAGGCGTGCTGTTGCCTACCCAACCGGCCGCGCTTTGATCCTGCTGCATATTACGGCGATGTGCGCGCGATTGAGGCAGATACGTCAATGAAATTCGACGAGCACGCGACCGCTTCTATGGCTTGCCGAGGCGGAAGCGCTTTTTCCCGCGGGCCGATACCCTTCAAACTTTTCCAAGGAAACTGCAATGGCAACATTCAAGCACAACGACTTAACCTTCTGGTACACGGAGGAGGGCGCCGGCGAACCGCTGGTTCTGATTCCCGGCGTGACAGGCGACGAGCGGCTCTGGAGGCGCGTTCTGCCAAAGCTCTCCGCCACACGCAGGGTCATCTCGTTCGACAATCGGGATGCCGGCAAGAGCAGCGTTTGTGAGGCGTCCGGCTACGGACCCGCCGACATGGCCGGCGACGTCCTGGCATTGCTTGATCATCTCGGCCTCAAGATGGCCCATGTGATGGGACACTCGCTGGGAGGACAGATCGCACAAGAGCTGGCGCTGAGCGCGCCGGACCGCGTCAATGGCCTGATCCTTGCGAACACATGGTCCAAGGGCGATGGTGAGCTCGACGCTCTACTGACTGTGCGCGAAGCCTTCAGCCGAGAGCTTTCGGATGAAGCGTTTGCCACCCAGAGCATCTACTTCAATTTCGGCCCCTCCTTCTTTCGCAAGACGCCGATCGCCAAGATCGTCGAAGTCTTTATCGCCTCCGGCCCGCGGCCGCCACGGGAGGCGGTCCGGCGCCAAATTGCAGCCGCCAGGAAGGCCGACACGCTCGGGCGCCTCGGCGCGATCCGGTCTCCCACGCTCGTCATCTGGGGCGATGAAGACCGCGATTTCCCGAAGCTTCACGCTGAACAGCTAACCGCCGGAATACCCGGGGCAACGCAAACATGCCTATTCGGAAGCGGCCATTGCCCGATGATCGACAAAGCAGATGATTTCGCCGACGCAGTTTTGGCGTTTCTCGACGAAATTGGGGCGGTCTCGCGGACACCAGCGGGAGCGGTAACGCGGAGATAATGGCCGTGCCATACAAGCTGATTGGCGCCGACGGCCGCACTTACCTTAGCGCCACGCCCCGGCCTGCTCGAGGACATCGGTGGCTCAAAGGCTGCGGGAGGCTCGATTGCCGAAGCGCGCTTCGATGGATCGCACGTGGGCTCTGCACGCGCTATCGCGTGTTCTTCGCCGATGAAGCGACCGCCATTGCTGCCGGCTACCGGCCTTGTGCGAGATGCCTGCCGCAACGCTACGCGCCATGGCGCAACGACCGCGCTGAATGGGCGAGGACCGATTCCGCAGCCCGCAAAGCCCGAGAATCCAGCAAGTGACCGATTTTCATTTCCGAAAGGGAGCTTCATATGAGCACCACCGCAGCAACCGAGCTTCGACACCAGTTTGTGGAAGTGGAGGGGGCACGCCTGCACTACGTCATCGCCGGTTCCGGCCCGCTTATGCTGTTTGTTCATGGCTTTCCCCAGCATTGGTACGCCTTCCGCCACCAGCTCGCCGAGTTCGCCAAGGATTACACGGTTGTGGCTGTTGATCTGCGCGGCGTGAACCTATCATCGCGACCCAAAAATCTCAGGGACAACGGGGTTTGGGTTGCGGCGGATGACATGAAATGCCTCGTTCAGCATTTGGGCTTCTCCACCTGCATCCTGGTTGGTCATGATTGGGGTGCTGCCGTCGGGTATTCGTTCGCCCTGCATCATCGAGAAATGCTCGACCGCCTGGTGGTCATGTCAGGTTCGCACCCTGCAACATTCGATCGCGAACTTCACTACAATGAAAGCCAGATTGCCGGTGGCAAGCACTGGCTAAGGCTGCGCCGGCCGGATAGCGCGACAAAACTTGCGGTAAACGATTTCGAAGCGTTGAAGCAAACCTTTGCCGAGCATCGCTTCTTTACGAAGGAGGACCTTGAAACTTACCTAGCTGCGTGGCGTCAGCCGGGCGCCATCGAGGGGATGGTTGCCTGGTATCACGCGGAAGGGTGGGGGCCCGCCGAAGGACTGTCACCGGCCCACGGCAACTATGTTCACGAAGTATCTCCGCAAACCATAACCGTGCCGACCCTCGTCATCTACGGCGACCGGGACAAGTTCCTTGCGAACCAGAATTATGATGGGCTCGACAAGTACGTACCCGATCTAACGATCCGTCGGATCGAAGGTGGAAGTCACTGGATCCTCGATGAGCATCCGGCTCTCACCAATCGCTATATTCGCGAGTTCATGGACCGCACGCAATCGCAAGACCAGGCCGCCCAATAGCTGTTGGCCTTAAAGGATAACGGCGCCCTTCATGGTGAATGGTCCGAGAAAGGCAAGGAGGCGTATTGAGCCCCAGCGATGCTTTCGGAGGTCCAGAACTCCTGGACACACTTCGCTCGCACGGCTTCGCTCATGACCTTGGGATCACGAGCGGAGGAGCTTTTCAGGCGAAGCCATGAACGTAGAAGTTCTTAAGGCGTTAGGTGCGATAGACGTGGAGATCGCTTGTGCATCACGGTAAGACGCCCGAAAGCGGGGCCGAAAAGTTCTGCCAACTGATCTGGTCTTGGCATACACAGAGCCCGTTGGCATGCTTGGGCGATTGCTCGGAAAAATCAACGGAAGCTCGCGAACTTCGGCACGAAGATGAACCCGGATGTGACCAGTTGGGACCAATCCGCGTCTCTTAATCAAACTGATTTTGATTCCGCCATTCGGAGGTTCGATCCCTCCCGCCCCAGCACCCCAACCGGTTCGGGCGCCCGAGCCTGCCAGCCACGTCCGACACAGCGATCCACCGAAAACCGAGGATCGTCCCGCGCGGTCCGCGCTTATGGCGGGATTCTCGGAGTTTGCAGAGGATCTCATCCTGCACAATGCCAGAGACGGCCACTGGGACGACAAGACACAGCGGCAGGCGAGAAGCATTTCAAACTTGTTCGTCAAGTTCATGCTGCAGGACCAGCACGTCGAGAACATCGAGGCCCTGCGCCAACATCACGTCGGGAAGTTTGTCGATTTCCTCCGGTCGGACATCTACAAGAATTACGGCAAGTCCGCCAAGGATGAAGGCCGGAGCATCTCCGAGCTGCGCGCTATAACTCGGGAACGCCACGTGAGCGAACGCGGGATCGCGGGCGATACGCTCAATCGTCACCTCACATTCCTTGCTCAGATCTTCCGGCACGCGGTTGCGCGCGGGGTTGACGCGCTCGCCCAGATCAAACTCGTGGACCTTCGATCCAAGGGTAAGAAGAAGCGTGCGCGCGACGAGAGGGCCAAGTTGCCGTTCGAGCAGGCTGCCTCCATCTTCCGGACGCCACCCTTCAACAATTGCGCCGCTTGGGATCGGTTGGACGAGCCGGGACCCGATGGCCTCCATCAGCTCTTCAATTGCGCTCTCTATTTCGTGCCGATCCTCATCTACTATACCGGCTGCCGCCGCGAAGAATTGTGCGGGTTGACGGTGGATGACGTCATCCTGGACAACGGCCCAATCCCCTATCTCCACATTGCCCGGAGCATACCTGCATTCGAAGCGTGTGGGGAACATGCTCTGAAGACGCAATCGTCGCAGCTAAGTTCGCTTGCGTTCGACAAGTAAATCGCATCAAGCTTGCGGTAGGAGACCTGTCAAAGGTCAAGCAGATCGTCAATTTGCGAGGCTTGGTGCTTGCAAAAGAGGGGCTCTCCGACCTTACAAGAATTACCGATGGCTGCTCGAAGTTTATGATCGAAGTGTTCGGTGATTCCGGTGCCCATACGCGCGGCACAGAGGGAATGGCGGCGATGCCGCTTGATGTCACTTTCGAGGCGGACATTCTGGTCGAACTTCAGCCCTGAACTGCCGGCGGCTCGCGTCCTAAACTGAAGTCGTTCTGAACTGATTGCAGGCGAGCCTTCCTGGACTGGCCTGCAAGAAGAACGCTTTGGCGAATATTTGAAGGGAAATCTGGTGGCTAAATCCGCGATATTCCGAGGTGCGTGCCTAGCGCTGGGCCTGCTGTGCGGCAGTACGCTCGCCCTCGCAGCCGATTACCCGAACAGGCAAGTCACGATCACAGTTCCGTATGCAGCGGGAGGGACTGCAGATATTCTTGCTCGGTTGATGGCGGACGAGTTGCGCGCCCGATTCGGGCAGGCTTTCATTGTAGAGAATAAGAGCGGGGCGGGCGGAATGATAGGCGCAGCCGCTGTCGCTCGCGCTGCGAACGATGGTTACAATCTTCTGTTCACGGCCGGAGGCCCGCTCACGATTGCTCCCAATCTCGGCAAGAAGTTGGTCGTTAATTCGAGCAGCCCGATTAGGAGCGTTGGAGATCTGGTCGCTGCAGCAAAATCCAAGCCTGGGTCGTTCAAGTTCGGATCGCCTGGAATTGGTACCTCAGTGCACCTCTTGGCAGAATTGTTTCGTCTGCAGGCTAATCTTGACGTCATTCACATCCCTTATCGCGGAGGGGTTCTCACGATGAACGATCTACTCGGGGGACAGGTTGATTATATGTTCGAGAACCTGCCGCAACTGTTACCGCAGGTGAGCGGCGGCACGCTGCGCGCGCTGGCCGTAACTTCTGCTGCCCGACAGCCAACCGTTCCGGCGGTTCCCACTCTTACCGAGGCCGGAATCACAGGTGTCGAAGTGGGAACGTGGTATGGCCTGCTTGGACCACGCGATCTTCCGCCGCCTGTGGCCGCGGGGCTGACGAGAGCTTTCACCGATACTCTGAGGAGTGAACGGTTTCGGAATCGCCTGACGGAGCTTGGAGGCGAGGTTGACGGCAGGACAGGCGCCGAATTCGCCAGGTTCATTGCCGATGATGATGCGCGGTGGCGCGAGACAATCTCTCGCGCGAAGATCGAACCAGAATAGCCGAACTCCAGTTGGCTGTCTCGTTCGCCGTGGAGACGACCGCACATCCTGCAGTTTGAAGCGGCCCGGTTCTTGGTGTCGGATGTTAGCGATCCGCTACGTTGTTGAGAGCAGAGCGGCTCGCCTCATTGTTCAGCGTTGGCAAAGCAGTATGTCGGGCCAGAAGCCTTCCGTCGAACTGGATGAAATCGCCCAAGCGTTATTTATTGAAGACAACCCAGTTTCGCAGGCCATCGATTGTGCGAAATCCGTCGGCGGCGTAGCAGCGCATGGACGGTTGGGAGGCGCGCATCATCTCCGCCAGCGCATGGCCGGGGCCGAGGTCTAGCACTTCGGTGACGCCCAGTTCCGCGAGGGCCTCCAGCGTTGCCGCCCAGTCGATGGGATGGGCGACCTGGTTTGCCAGTTTCGCCGTGGCATCTTCGGCCGTGAAGATGCGTTCGCCGTCGCCGCCGGCAAGCAGCACGCGTTGGCGGGCGACGGCTGCTTGGTTGCTTGCATCGAGCGCCTGCTGCAGAGGTTTGCAGGCCTGCGCGAGCCCTGTCGTGTGCGAGGCGATCTTGACGGCGAGCAGGCCGGCGCGCGCGCCTTCTTTGGCGGCTTCCTCGCAAAGCGCGATGACATGCCGCTCCGCGCCTCCGATGACGAAAAGCAGGTCGGGATTTTTGATCGCGATCTCGCAGCGGTGCCTTGCAAGCAGCGGTTCGAGCGCTGCCCGGTCGAGCCCGCGGACGTAGCCGAGGCGGCCATCGGGGCCCGCCGCATCTTGCATCAGGCGGGCGCGAATATCCGTGAGCCGCAGCGCTTCGTCGGCGGTCCAGACGCCAGCGATGCTCCAGGCCGCCATCTCGCCGACGCTGTAGCCGGTGACGGCGGTCTGCTCAGTCAACAGGTCGGCGATGCAGGCGTGGATCGCGAGCGTCGATGTCACGGTCAGGATCTGGCTGGTGTGATTGACGGAGAGTTCATCCGCGCTGCGCGTCCTGATGAACTCCCGCGGGTCCGCGCCGAGAACAGCGGCCGCAGCGGCGAAGATCGGCTCGGCAGCGGGCTGGTCCGCGACAAGATCAAAGATCGTGTCCGAGAGCGTACCTTGTCCGCCGCAGAGCAGGGCCAGCATCAGACTTCCAGCCGGTCGACGAACAGCGTCATCGCGAGCAGGTCCGCGGAGCCGCCGGGGCTGAGATTGCGGGCGACGAACGCCTCGTGAATGCCGGCAGCACGCGCGCGCCATTCCGGCGACCCGACGCCGCCGGCGGCGAGAAAGCTTGAGGCGCTCTCTTGCGCGAAGCGCAATCCGTCGGCTCCGCCCCGATGCAGCAGGTTGGTGTCGGTGACGTCGGCGATCAACCGCATGCACGTTTCAACGCGCACGGCTTCCTCGTCATGGGGCGCAAGGTTGCGCGCCGCATGCAGCGCGGGCAGGGCGATGTAGTAGACCGAGGGAAAGCCTTCGGCGGCCTCCGCCCTGGCGCCGCCCGCGCCGTAGCGCCGCGAAGCGACGGCGCCGTGACTGCGCAGCGAGACCGGGCCCGACAGGATGTCGTCGCCCCAGCGTTCCGAGACCAGACGGCCGAGCGATTTGCGGATGCCGACGGCGTTCCGGTATCCAGCCGCGGCGCAGAGCAGGCCCAGCCCGAAGATCGCGCCGCGATGCGTGTTGATGCTCTGCGTTGCGGCCAGCATCGCGCGCTCGGCGGCAACGCCGATGGCGCGCAGCCGGTTCATACCGGAACCCTCGGCGCCCGCGGCGGCGAGCTCGCCGAAGAACGGCATCAGGGTTTCGGCGCTCAGGCACAACAACGCGGCGTCCATGTCGCGGTGCGCGCCGTTGTCGACATGGCTGACGAGGCCCGGCTTCGGATGGGTTTCGACTTCGAGCTTCAGGCAAAGCGAAGCGAGATGACCGAGCTGCGCCGCATCGAGCGCGCGGTTCGGCCGTGATTGCCATCTGAGCGCCGGGGTCATGACACGAGACCCGCGAGGAAGGCCGCACGCGTCGTCGTGGTGACGCCTTGCTCACCCTTCACAAGGACTTCGTCTTCGTCAGTGCCGGTCAGCTCACGCCATTGAACTCCGCCGGCGGGACCTGTGATCTCGCCGTCCAGCCGCATCGGTGCCTGCTTGGCGATCCCCGCGATGCCGGACAACAACGTGCCGGCTTGTTCGGCCGACGACAGCGGCCAGAGCAGATCGAGATCCGAACTGGGAGAAAGATAGGGCAGGCCGGTCAGGTGCTGCCAGGCCAGGCTGCCATAAGTGCGGGTCTCCGGCAGCAGCTGGAGCAGCTTGTCGATCGTCTCGCGCCAGGCCGCGGGCGCGGCACTGGCGGCGTCGGCCAGCAATGGCGGCGGCGCGGACGCGACGATATCGGTAGTAGCGAGCGAGACCGCAATGCGCCGTTTGCCATGGCTCGGCGGCAGCGGCAGACCGAGCGGAACGAGGCCTGCCGTATCGCTGCAGGCCGGCCGGCGAACGACGAGCGGCCGTCCCGCATGGGCCCAGCCCGCGACGATCGGCTCGCTGGCGAGCTCCGGATAGCGGTTCATCACCGCGGCCCATCCCGCCGCCGAGGCCTTCACCATGCTGTGGCGCGCGAGAGGCTCAAGCATGTCGCGCCTCCCGATGCGAGCCTGCAGTGCGCGCAACGCGCTCGGCGAGCTCAGCTGCCTTTTGCCGTCCGCCGCGCTCGGCGCCGAGCCGGCCGCGATCATCCTGTCCGTGCGGCCGCTTCAGCACCGCCGCAAGCTGCGGCGCCAGCGGCGCGGCTTCGTCCCAGACGACGTGGACGCCGCCGGTCCGCACCATGTTGTCGAGCCCGGGCGCGAACACCGGCGTGGCCTCCGCCTTGGCTTTGAGGACGTCGATCGGAAGCTTGGTCACTCGCGCCATCGACGGCAGGTCCATCACCGCGGGATGGGCGCCGGGCAACGCCACCAGCGTGCCGGTCGCGAGCGCCGTTGCGATGAACGCGCCGGCCGCGCTGCCGCCATAGAGCAGGCCGATGGTGCGGTGTCCTTCGGTCTCTGCCAGCAGCAGCGCTTTGGCGAGATGCGATAGATACTCGCTGAGGCCGAGCAACTCGTCGCGCTTGCTCATGCGCTGACTGGCGGAATCCACCAGGACCAGGATCGGCGCGCGATCGCCTGACTTGACGATCTTGATGACGCGCCTCGCGAGCACGATGGCTTCGTCCACGCCGAGCGGTTTGCCCTCGATGATGCCGAGCACGTGGATCGGTCCGCCGCCGGACAGCACCGCTTGTCCCGAGATCATCGCGCCGTTGACTTCGATCTTGCGGCCGTTCGGGAACAGGCCGGCCAGGATGTCATCGAGCGTCATCGGCGTTCTCCCTGTCATCGGCGGCGCGAAGGAACGCGCCGGTTGGAAGTGCGGGAACCTCGGTCGGATGGCCGATGCCGAGTGCCTCCCAGATATCGACGGCGTCTTCGCTCTCGCCAAAGCGCTGCAACCGTCGCTCAAGACGCGCCTGTTCGGCTTCGAGAACAGTGACGTCGCATCGTGTGTCGAGGTCGAGTGCATCGATCGCGGCTTGCCGAAAAGCCGGTGCGTCGTCGTCAACGAATGTATCGGCGCCGCCGATGAGGTAGCGATGCTTGCCGCCCATGGTGCGCCAGACCAGCGCGCGGTCGCGCGAGTCGAATTCCTCGATGCCCTTGTTGGTCTCGATAACTTCGGGGCCGCTGACGCTGAGCCGGCCCTGCTCGGAGATGATCAGGCGCGAGCAAGTGCCGGCGATCAGGCTGCCGCCGCCATAGCAGCCGGCGCGCCCGCCGATCAGGCCGACGATTTTGACACCGGCACGGCGCGCCTCGATAACGGCGCGCATGATCTCGGCGATCGCCAGCTCGCCGGCATTGGCTTCCTGAAGCCGCACGCCGCCGGTGTCGAACAGGATCAGCACGTCCTGCTTGAGCGCGCGTGCCGCGCGCAACAGGCCAGTGAGCTTGGCGCCATGGACCTCGCCGAAGGCGCCGCCCATGAAGCGTCCCTCCTGCGCGGCGACGAGCACCGGCGCGCCGTCCAACCGGCCGCGTCCGATGACCATGCCGTCATCGAACTGCTCCGGCAGGTCGAAGATCGCCAGATGCGGGCTGATCTCGCGCAGCTCGGGGCCGATGAATTCGGCAAAGCTGCCGGCATCGACCAGCGCGTCGATGCGCTGCCGGGCGCTTGCCTCGTACCAGCTCAGCGAGACATCATTGGCGGTGGCGGCTGTCATCGTTCCGGCTCCTCGATCTTGCGGACGCCCTGGGCAAGTCGCAGCGCGACCGTGTCCGGCCGGGCGCCGCCGTCGTTGATGGAGATGCATAGACCGCCGGCGGAGCGGCGGGCGACGAAATCGCGGACCACGGCGTCCCACACCGCGCCGAAGCCGTGGGCTGCGGTTGCGATCTCGATCGTGCAGGTATCGGCGGGGAGGCTGCGTTCCAGCAGCACTTCGAGATTGCCGGAGGCGACGACGCCGACGATCGCCTGTGCGCGGGTGCCGCCGGCGCGGTTCGGTGCAGTCAGTCTGAAGCTGAGCTTTTCCATGCAAAACTCACCAGTTGCGGAAGCGGCTGGGCGGGCGGTACAGACCGCCGGAGGCCAGCATGAGGTCCTTGATCGAGCGGGCGGCGAGCAGGTTGCGGTCGGCATCGAGCGGGTCGATGCCGAGATCCTCGGGACGCTGGATCACGCCGCGCTGCCGGAGCTGCTCGACCAGCCTGGCATCGCGGGCGCGGCCGATCTCAGTGTAGCCGGCAACGCCGCGGATGGCCTGCTCGCGCTCGTCCTTGCTGCGGCACATCAGGAGGTTGGCGATGCCTTCCTCGGTGACGATGTGGGTGACGTCGTCGGAGTAGACCATCACCGGCGCCAGATCGAGATCGAGCTTGCGCGCGAGGTCCAGCGCATCCAGCTGCTCGACGAAGAGCGGGACGTTGCTGTCGCCGAAGGTCTCGCCGATCTGCACCACCAGCTTGCGGCCCCGGCGCAGCGCGGCGTTGGTATCAGGATCGGCCTCGGCGCCCGCCTTGAGCCAGGGCTCGCTCGGATGGCGTCGGCCGCGCGGATCGGAGCCCATGTTGGGCGCGCCGCCGAAGCCGGCGATGCGGCTGGTCGTCACCGTCGAGCTGTGGCCCTCGAGGTCGATCTGCAGCGTCGATCCGATGAACATGTCGCAAGCATAGAGGCCTGCCGTCTGGCAGAAGGCGCGGTTGGAGCGCAGCGAGCCGTCGGGGCCCGTGAAGAAGATATCCGAGCGCGCGGCGACGTAATCCTCCATGCCGACCTCCGATCCGAAGCAATGGATCTGCTCGACCCAGCCGGATTCGATTGCCGGGATGATGGTCGGATGCGGGTTGAGCGCGAAATGGGTGCAGACCTTGCCCTTGAGGCCGAGCTTCTCGCCATAGGTCGGCAGCAGCAGCTCGATCGCGGCGGTGTTGAAGCCGATGCCGTGGTTGAGCCGTCGCACGCCGTAGGGCGCGTAGATGCCCTTGATGGCGAGCATCGCCGTCAGGATCTGGGTCTCGGTGATGGCGGCGGGGTCGCGGGTGAAGAGCGGCTCGACATAGAAGGGCCGGCCGGCCTCGACCACGAAATGCACGAGGTCGCCCGGGATATCGACGCGCGGCACCTTGTCGACGATCTCGGTGACCTGCGCGACGACGAGACCGTTCTTGTAGCTGGTCGCCTCGACGACGGTCGGCGTGTCCTCGGTGTTCGGTCCCGTATAGAGATTGCCGTCCCTGTCGGCACTGACGGCGGCGATCAGCGCGACGTTCGGCGTGAGGTCGATGAAGTAGCGCGCGAACAGCTCGAGATAGGTATGGACGGCCCCGAGCTCGATCTTGCGGCCGAACAGCATGCGCGCGATGCGCGCCGCCTGCGGGCCCGAATAGGAGAAGTCGAGCCGCCGCGCGATGCCCTTCTCGAAGATGTCGAGATGCGCCGGCAGCACCACGCCCGACTGCACCATGTGCAGATCATGGACGTCCTGGGGATCGAGGCTGGCGAGCGCCGAGGCGAGGATGTCGGCCTGCTTCTGGTTGTCGCCTTCCAGGCACACCCGGTCGCCTGACCGGATCACCGCCTTCAGAAACGCGCCCAGGTTCGGGATCGGGACGACCCTTCCCTTGGCGTGCTGGCGGCCGGCTGCGAGGCGCTCGCTGAGGGCGGCCTTTTGCATACCCCAATCGCTCATTTCGGCTCCTTGGCATGCGGGAACTGGCTTCGATGACCCTAATGTATGCGTATTGCCTTCCGATGTCAATTAGTGCATACGTAAATCCATAAGCGATGAATATTCGCATACACAGGAGGGAATTTATGACGCGAATGCATACAAAGAGCCCCTGCCCGGGGCGCCGCACTCCGCTCACAGAGGGGAGGCGCCCGTGACCATTTCCGGCGTCGCGCTCCTTGCGATCTGCACGCTGCTGGGGAGCCTGCTCGGCGACCTGCTCGGCGTCGCCCTCGGTGTGAAGGCCAATGTCGGCGGTGTCGGCATTGCGATGATGTTCTTGATCACGGCCCGGCTCTGGCTGGTGCGGCACGGCCTGCTCAGCCACGGTCTCAAGACCGGCGTCGAGTTCTGGGGCAGCTTCTACATTCCGATCGTGGTCGCCATGGCCGCGCAGCAGAACGTCGTCGCCGCGGCAAAGGGCGGTCCGGTCGTCGTCATCGCGGGCGCCGGCGCAGTCGCGGTGTGTTTCGCGATGGTGGCCCTGATCGGAAGGCTTAGTGGCCGCGTCGAGACCATGGACGAGATCGAGACCCGCGAGGCGCTCGAGGCGAGCGTGCCGCACTTCAAGTCCGGGAGGATCGGATGACCATGATATCTCACATGCTCGCTGCCAATTCGCTGATCACCGCCTTCGCCGCTGTCGGAATCCTGATGTGGATCTCCGGGGCAATCTCGAAATATCTCACCTTCGGACGCATCCACGGCTCGGCGATCGCGATCATGCTGGGTCTCGTGCTGGCCTTCTTCGGCGGCATCGCCACTGGCGGCGAGAAGGGCGTAGCCGACCTGCCGGCGCTGACCGGAATCGGCCTGATGGGTGGCGCGATGCTGCGGGACTTCGCCATCGTTGCCACCGCCTTCGAGGTCGATGTCGTCCATGCGCGCAGGGCCGGACTGATCGGCGCGGCCGCGCTCGGACTGGGAACGGTCGTTCCGTTCATTCTGGGCGTTCTCGTCGCCGCAGCCTTTGGCTACACTGATGCCGAATCGCTCACGACGATCGGAGCCGGTGCGGTCACCTACATCGTCGGTCCGGTCACGGGGGCAGCGATCGGCGCGTCGTCGCCGGTCATTGCGCTCTCGATCGCGACCGGTGTATTCAAGGCGGTGATCGTGATGATCGGCACGCCCTTCGTCGCGAAGATGATCGGCCTCAACAATCCGCGCAGCGCAATGGTGTTCGGCGGCTTGATGGGAACGGTCAGCGGCGTCTCCGGAGGCCTTGCGGCGACCGATCGTCGCCTCGTGCCTTACGGCGCATTGACCGCGACGTTTCACACCGGTCTCGGATGTCTGGTCGCACCATCCATCCTCTACTTCACGGTGCGCGCAATCATAGGAAGCTGAATGGCAGGTCTGTTCAAAGTCGCAGCCGAAGCAGAAGAAGATGGCGGCCTCCTCTCCGATCGCATCCGCAATGCGCTCACGGACGAGATCGCGTCCGGTGCGCTCGTTGCCGGCTCGGCTTTGGAAGAGCAGCAGCTTGCCGATCGCTTCGGGGCTTCCCGCACGCCGGTGCGGGAAGCTCTCCGGCAGCTCGTCGTCAGTGGACTGGTCGAGGTGCGTGGGCGTCGCGGGGTCGTCGTGGCGAGGATGACACCCGAACGGATCATGGACATGTTCGAGACCAGCGCCGAGGTGGAGGCCATGTGCGTTCGCCTCGCGACCTATCGCATGACTCCGCTGGAGCGCAGCCGTCTGATCGAGCTGCACGAAGGCTCGCTCGCGATGGTCGAGGCCAACGACGTCGACGCCTATGATGCCTTCAACCGGGGGTTCCACGAATGCATCTACAGCGCGACGCACAACTCGTTCATGGCCGAGCAGGCCCAGGACGTCCGTGCTCGGCTGAGTGCGTTCCGCCGCACGCAATTGCGGCAGGGCGATCGCATTCGAAAATCGCGCGACGAGCACGACGCCATCATGCAGGCGATCGCGGAGGGCGACGGCGATACGGCCTCGCGCAGGATGCGGGCCCATATGCTGAATGCCGCCGCGGCGCTGCGCCGCTACATCGACGACCGCGTCAGGCCCGTCGACGGGCCTGAGCCCGACAATTCCTGACAATGGCGGTCATGAACCGCGCTTGAAGCAACCAGGGCAGGTGCGCGCCAAGGCGTGTTTGTCCGATAATACAATTTTAAGGAGAGCGAAATGGCCGATGGCAATTCCGTGGTGTCTGTCTATGACGTGCCTGCCGAGTGGTCGAAACGCGCCTGGATCGACGATGCCAAATACCGCGAGATGTATGCGCGCTCGCTGTCCGATCCCGACGGCTTCTGGGCCGAGCAGGGCAAGCGTATCGATTGGATGAAGCCGTTCTCCAAGGTCAGCAATTGCTCGTTCGAGCCCCGCAACATTTCGATCAAATGGTTCGAGGATGGCACGACCAATGTTGCCTGGAACTGCATCGACCGCCACCTCCCGAAGCGCGCCAATCAGGTCGCGATCGTCTGGGAGGGCGACGATCCGAACGAATCCAAGGAAATCACCTACGCGGAGTTGGCGCGGGAAGTCGCCACATTCGCCAATGTGCTGAAATCTTCACCGGCATCCGGGAGGCGAGGTCGCGGCGCAGCGATGCTTGCACCTTCTCCGCGGTCATGCGCGCGAAGCGATGATAATCGCCCGTTAAAGAATTTTACCTAGTGCTTGTCCGGTTTCTGCAACCGCTGCGCGAATCCGCCGGCAATGGCAGATCAAAGCCGGAGATTCTCATTCATGAAGCGCCGCGATTTTCTGATCAACGCATCCGCGCTCGGTTTTGCTGCGCCTGCGCTTTTCAAGGCGGCGGTGCTGCCGGTGCAGGCGCAGGAGCCAGCGCCGGCCGGCGCGCGCATCGTGCGTGCGGCGATTTTCCCGGCGATCGGCTTTTCCCGCGTCGGCAATGGCGATGAATGGTTTATCGCACCCGAGGTTCCCGGGCTGATGACGGAGCCGCCGGGCGGTTTCAAGCAGGGACCGAGCCGTCTCAAGAAGCAAGTCCAGCGTTTTCGCGTGTACGGCTATGACGATCAGGGGCGCGTGGTGCGCGAGCTGGGTGCATCCGATGGTCTGCGCTGGACCGTGCACGTGGCCAACAGCAAGGCGGCCTGGTACGGCTACTCAAACGCGATGGATGGTGGCGACAGCGCGCCCGGCATTCCCGGCGCGCTGCGTAACGCCCAAATCGAGCACGCTCGCCGCGAAGAGATGCTGGTCATCGACGCCGGCCCGGTTCGGATCGATGGCGCTTCGACGAATGCGGACGGGCGCGACACGACCTACCGCATGGCTGGTCGGTTCTGGAAGAACATGCCGGTGACGCTCGGTCATCTGCGCACCGACGACGCCGGTCGTCTTCTGGTGTTTCCTGCCGATGGCGTCTCGAATTCCGCTCTGCCGCAGAATCCGGTGCGCGATTTCACCAACAATGACGGATGGCATGATGACTGGTGTGATGGCTGGGTGAAGGGCACGGTCCGGATCGGCGGTGCGGACGTGGATTGCGAGTCGGCCTGGGTGGTCTGCTGCGGTCCGAAATTCGCGCCCCAGATCGAACCGATCGTCAGTCTCTACGACGCTGCACGTGAAGCGATGATCGCGTCTGGGCATATGAAAATGCCGGCCGCACCGGTGTCGTTCCGCCGAGATGTCCTCCCGATCCTGCGGCGTTCCGGCATGATGCAGTGGATTGTGCAGGCGTCCTACCTCAGCAAGGCTTGGAAGGATCTTGACGACCTTTCGGATCCGGTCGTGATCAAAACGCTTGCTGACCCCACGGAAAAGGCCCGTCCCGCACGCGAAAAGGTTCTCGCTGCATTCCGCAAGCCCGGCGGCGAAGACCGTCGCGCCGACGCGCTGCCGCCAATGCTGGGTGATGGCGTCAACTTCCCGGCAAGCCCGAATAGCTGGCTCACGCTGACGTCCACCCAATACCAGATCCTGAGCCTCTGGGCCAAAGGTGCGTTCACCAACGACTTCAACGATTCGGCAGCCGACGCCGTCGCGCAGCTCGACGACATGCCGTTGTCGCTGCGGCCGGAAGCGCTCACCCGCGCGGCGCTGGATGCGTGTTCGGGTGGTGCGTTCCATCCAGGCGTGGAAATTACATGGCCGATCCGTCACGCCGAGCTTTATCGTTCGACGAAGGAAACGCCGCTGCCCTTCCGCATCGCCATCTCCAAAAGGAAGAGCCTCGTTCAGGACGTGGGCTTGCAGCTCAATCCACAAAACGTCTTCTCCGGTCATCCCGGCCGGAGCGACGACGGTGCACCCGTCGGGCCACAGGCACCGGGTGATCTCACGCGATGGATGGGCGTCCCCTGGCAGGGCGATGCGTTCAGTTGCCAGTCCGTGCTCACCGGAGAGGGTTTCCCGACACCCGTATGGTGGCCCGCACTCCTTCCTGTCGATGTGCTGCCGGAAGGCTTCTACAAGCAGATGATGCGGGCGGATCTTTCGGCCGAAGAGCGACTTCGCTTCTATCACTCGCGAGTTGCATGGTCGCGCGGGGCGGCTGGAATCGGTCTACATGTCGAGGCCAGCTACACCGACGGACTACGGCGAATGATCGCGCTGTGGACGCAAATGGGCGTCGTCGTGCGCCGCACGGGACCGAAGGATCTCCTCGGCATTCCCCAGGATGTCTTTGTCGAAGTGCAGCGCGGTACGCTCGATCTCTCGGCGATCAAAGACCCCACCTAGACGGGAATGCACGAGGTCGTAATTCTGGGCGCGGGATTGGCAGGGATGGCCTGCGCCCGCACTCTGTTGCGGCGCGGATGCCGTCCCCTTCTCATTGCGCCTGGACACGACGTCGCCAATCGCGGCGAAACGCTCTCGTTTCGGGCGTCTCCCTATCTGGAAAGCCTCGACTGGACAGGCTTGCTCGACGCGGAGACCGCGATCGCGTGTCAGGGACGCTATTCCGTGTGGGGTCGCGCCGCGCTCCGGCGCGACACGTTTCACCGGGAATCGGGCTGGCATATCGATCGGCAACGGCTCGAACAGCGCATGGCGGACTCGCTTGACGCCGACGGCGTCGAGCGGCTCTCCACCGAGGCTCGTCAGCTATCGAGATCGCCGACACGCGTCGTTGTCGATCTTGCCAACGGCTCCTCGATCGAAGCGGAGTTCGTCGTCGATTGCACGGGCCGCTCTGCCGTGACGGCCGGATCCGAAGCGCCGCTTCGCCGTCTCGACAAATTGGTGGCCTGTTACGGCATCTTCGACCTCGAGGATGGTGCTGAAGCCGTGCCGGCTACTCTTGTCGAGGCCGTGGCGACGGGGTGGTGGTACATGTCGGTGATGCCCCGCGACCGGATCCTGCTCGGCTTCTTTACGGATTCGGACTTGCTGCCAGCGGGACTGCGCAAAGACATGCATCTGTGGGCACACATGGCTTCGCAGACCAGCGCGGTCTCGGCGCGCCTGGCGAGCCTGGGCATCGACGTGGCGACGTGCGCACAACTGCAATTCGCGCCGGCGAGCACCGTAACAACGTCAAAGCTGATCGACCATCGCATCGTCCGGGCTGGTGATGCCGCGAGTGCCCTTGATCCGTTGGGCGCGAATGGTCTTGCCACCGCGCTCTGGAGCGGCATCCAGGCTGCCGAGAGTGCAATGGGCCTCTTGGCTCGGAATGACACTGCTCTCCGGCAATATGAACGACAGTTCCTGGAAGGGATCGCGTCCTATCTCGCCACGCAGAGCGCAATCTACGCATCCGAACATCGCTTTCCCGACGCGTCATTCTGGCGGCAGCGCAACGGCACTTCGCCCGAAGGGATCTGATCCGCAACCGCATCGGCTCGAAGCGGCGGGGGAACTAGCTCAGGCTCTTGCGGTGGCTCAGGTGTCGGAGGGCCAGCCTGATGAAGTTGTGCACCACCATCGACGTCTCGTCCTCTCTGGACACCAGAAAAACGTCGGCCGCGGGCGGTGAGGGCCTGATCGGAAGGAATACGATGTCGGCCGTCGTGAAGCGCGCAATCGACGCGGGCACGAGTGCCACGCCGAAACCCGCGGCAATCAGACTGGGCATCGACTGGGCGTCGACGACCTGTTGGGACACCCGCGGCAGGAAGCCCGCATCGACACAGCATTTCTGGACATAGCGCGCATAATCGGAGCTATCCGGATCCAGGATGACGTGATCCTCCGACGCCAGTTCGCCGAGGGCGATGCGCTTGCGTTGCGCCAGTCGATGGGTGCGGGGCACTGCGAGAACAACCTGCTCCCGCCATGCGAGCTCGCTGGTCAGACCGCGTTCGGCGGGAACGCCGCGAATGAGACAGATGTTCGTCGTGCGGTTGAGGAGTGCCGCGATCTGCAGCGCCGGTGCCTGCTCATGCACTGTCATCTTCACCGATGGAGCGACCTTGCGGTAGGCCGCGAGCATCTCGGCGAGACGACCGCGCAGGATGGAGCCGGTTGCTCCGACATCCAGCGTGCCGACCAGGCCCGCGCCGATCGACCGAACTTCAGTTTCCGTGGCTTTGACCTGTTGCAGGATCGCGCGCCCCCGCACCAGCATGGCTTCGCCGGCCTGCGTCAACTCGACCCTGCGGCTGGTCCTGTAGAGGAGTTGAGTCCCGAGCTCGGCCTCGAGCGTCTGAATGTGCTGGCTGAGCGGCGGCTGCGAGAGGTTCAACCGTCGAGCGGCGAGGGTGAAGCTGCGCTCTTCGGCAACTGCAACGAAGTATCGGAGCTGGCGGAGATCCATAGCAAAAACCTATTGATCGTGTCGTTCTATATATTGGACTTGCCATCGAGCATCGTCAACGAATGACCGATAGAGCCGTCTCGATGTCGCGTCGCACGTTCCGCATCGAGAGCTAGTCCGTCGACGGACGGCTCGGTACGCAGCGACCCCGTCGTCGCCAAAGACAAGAGTGGCAGAGGCTCAGGCCGACCAAGCCAGACCGATGGAAGCCCAGCGAGCGAGGAAAGCCGTGCCCAAGATCTTCAAGTCACTCTTCTTCCAGGTGGTCGTTGCACTCGCAGCCGGTATCGCGCTCGGCGTTGCCTATCCGGACATTGCGTTGCAGATGAAGCCTCTCGGCGACGGCTTCATCAAGCTCATAAAGATGCTGGTGCCCGTCATCGTGTTCTGCGTCGTGGTGCAGGGAATTTCAGCGGCCGGCGATCTCTCGAAAGTCGGAAGGGTCGGCATCCGTTCGCTTCTCTATTTCGAGATCGTGACCACCATCGCTTTGGTGTTCGGCATCGCGCTGGCCTATTACTTCCAGCCCGGCGCCGGCATGAACATCGACCCGAGAACGCTGGACGCTAAGGCGCTCAGCGGGTTCAGTCAGACCGCGGCTCAGGTCGCCGGCGGCGGCGTCTCCGAATTCCTGATGAAGCTCATCCCCTCGACGATGGTGGGTGCTTTCAGTTCAGGCGATGTCCTGCAAGTGCTGATCGTCTCGATCATGTTTGGTTGCGCCGCGTCACTGTGCGGCGAGCGCGCCAAGCCGGTCGTCGAGTTCATCGAGCGCGCGAACGAGATCATCTTCAAGATGATGAATTTCGTCGTCCGGCTTGCCCCGATCGGTGTCTTCGGCGCGATCGCCTTCACCGTCGGCAAGTACGGAATTGGTTCGCTCAAGCAACTCGGGGGACTGGTTGCCCTGTTCTACCTGTCGGTGATCCTCTTCGTGGTTGTCGTGCTCGGAGCGATCATGCGGCTGTCGGGCTTCAGCCTGTTCAAGCTACTCGCCTACCTGCGCGAGGAGCTGATGATTGTTCTCGGCACCGCTGCTGGCGACAGCGTGCTTCCGCAGACCATGCGAAAGCTCGAGCTGTTGGGTATCAAGCGTTCAACGGTCGGCCTGGTGATCCCGACCGGGTACTCGTTCAATCTGGACGCGTTCTCGATCTACCTGACGCTGGCAGCGGTGTTCATCGCGCAGGCGACCAATACGCCGCTTGCTACGGGTGATCTGCTGGCGATCCTTGGCATTGCGCTACTGACCTCCAAGGGTGCTCACGGTGTTCCGGGATCGGCCATCGTCGTTCTCGCGGCGACACTGGCGGCAATTCCAGCGATTCCGGCGATCGGACTGGTCCTCATTCTGTCCGTGGACTGGTTCATCGGCATCGCCCGCGCGCTCGGCAACTATGTTGGAAATTGCGTTGCGACCGTCGTCGTCGCCTCATGGGAAGGCGATCTCGATCGGGCGAAGGCGCATCGCATCCTGAACGGCGAGGTAGATCCCGCAAGTGAGACTCCAGGTGTCGATACACTCGACCCAGATGCTCCGGTCGCAGGTCTGCAGACGTCTTGAAAACGAGAATGCGGATAAGGTCCGGCGATGCTGACGCTTTCGATTGAGCGCTTGACGAAGCAGGCGTTCGCGCCGTTCGGTGAAGTGGTCGAAACCGTCGGGTTGACGCCGCTGTCGATCAACCAGGGCTATGCGCGGCGCTTCAACGACCTCGCCAGGATCGATATCGCTGCGGAAGGTGGACAGATCAACATCAGCTGGTTTGTCGCCTCCGTGCGGCCTGCGCCGATCGCGATTCGCCTGATGGAGCGACACCCGCTTGGGAGCCAAATGTTCATGCCCTTGAACGGAGCGGACTGGCTGGTCGTGGTCTGCACGGATCCCCTCGCACCTTCCAGCTATCGGGCGTTCGCGGCAACGGGGCACCAGGGTGTGAACTATGCCCGGAATTGCTGGCACCATCCGCTCCTTGCTCTCAAGGACGCAAGCCCGTTCCTTGTTGTCGACCGAATGGCCGATGACGGGAATCTCGAAGAGCATTGGTTGGACGAGACGATGCAGCTCGATCTTAACCGGATTCCCCTTTCGTAATTTGGTCCGCGGGCAGGGCAGCTCACGTTGAGACGTCGTACCGGCAACTTTCACGAGGCTTGAGAATGTCATCGCGAACCTATCACGTGCCGCAGGGTGGCCATCCGCGCCAGACGGATCTCTTGAGCGGCCGCGCAGTGTTTACGAACGCATATGCCGTCATACCCAACGGAGTGCAGCGCGATATCGTGGTCAGTCATCTGCCGCACTGGGACAACACGCGCCTCTGGGTGCTGGCGCGACCGCTCTCCGGTTTCGCCGAGACGTTTGCCCATTATCTGATGGACGTGGCGCCGGCTGGAGGAAGTGACATGCCGGAGCCGGACAAGGACGTCGAAGCTGCGCTCTTTGTCGTCGGCGGCAAGTTGAGTCTCGAACTCGCAGATGGAGAACGGGAGCTGCGGCCGGGTAGCTTTGCCTATATCCCGCCCGGCTACGCCTGGCGCATTCGCAACCGCAGCTCGAGCCCGGCACAGTTTCATTGGATTCGCAAACTATACCAGCGGGTGCCCGGGCTCGCTGCGCCCGATCTCATCGTGACAGATGAAGACTCGGTTGCGCCGACGCCCATGCCCGACACGGACGGACGGTGGGCGACCACACGCTTCATCGATCCGGCCGATATGCGATATGACATGCACCTCAATATCGTCACGTTCGAGCCGGGCGCGTCGATCCCCTTCGCAGAGACGCACGTCATGGAACATGGCCTTTATGTCCTGGAGGGCAAAGCCGTTTACCGTCTCAATCAGGATTGGGTGGAGGTCGAGGCCGGAGACTATATGTGGCTACGCGCGTTCTGCCCGCAGGCGTGCTACGCAGGTGGCCCCGGTCGGTTTCGCTATCTTCTCTACAAGGACGTCAACCGGCATATGAACCTGAGGGTCCTGGGGGCGGCGTAGGCTCTCCGTGCCGCGCCCTATCCCTCGTACTGATCCAGCCCCATCGCCCAGAGCGATTGATCGTGGCCGAACGCGTAGTTGCGGTTGGTCAGCGCCGGATTGCGATTGACCATCGGCCGCATGAACATCGGGTGGGTTGCGCTGCGCACCTCGTGCTCGACCGTGAAGAGATGCTTGCCGTTGCTGGGATCGACGATGTCGCAAAACCGGTACTGGTATTGATTGTCCTCTCGGGAGATCAGCTTGCGCGTCGATAACCTTCGGTAGGGACCGGAGAAATCGGTGATGTACATCTGCACATGATGGCCGTCATAGTCCGGCTGGGGCCGGTCGGTCTCGCGGAACAACAGATGCTGGCCGCGGCCCGTCTTCACGGCGGCAACCTGGCCGTCGCCGTTCCAGAGCTCGGCGGGCATTCCCATGATCTCGGGATAGAAGGCGCAAATTCCATTTGCGGTATCTGCCGGTACGTCGAATTCCACATAGGGGATGCCGAGCGCGATGCGCCCGAAGCGCGCCGCATCCGGCTCATAGCAGCGCACGCGATTGCCCCATGGACAGATCGCCTCGACATGGTCGTTGTGCTCGGCGAACGCGAACGCCGTGCCCTCGAGCTTCTTGGCGATCGATGCCAATCGCGCCAGCAGCGCCTCGCGGCCCGCGATGACCAGTCCGACGTGACCGCGCAGCACCTGGGGTTTGCCGCTCGGCAAGTGAAACTGGCTCTGGCCGGCATTGATCCACATGTTGGTGTCGGACACCATCAGATAGGGATCGCGGGTGAGCCCGAGCCCCGCGACGTAAAACAAGCTGGCGAGGCGCTGATCCGGGACCTGGATGTTGACGTGCTCGAGATGGATCGCGTTGCCGAGATCCTCGGTGGATCGATCGAATTGCTGCGGCATGGATGCGGCCCTGGGTACGGATGACGGACGAGGCATACTAGAGCAGAACAGCGACCAATCGAACCACAAGGTGATCACTTCTGCCGGCATAGACTAGCGGTTGCCAACTTGCCGTGGAAGCTGTTCCCTGTAATCTGGCCGAAACATAAGGGAAGAGATCGATGGGGGGAGTTCTGGAGGGCGTGCGCGTCCTCGATTTCGGGCGCTATATCGCGGGGCCGTATTGCGCGACATTGCTGGCCGAATTCGGCGCCGAGGTCATTCGCGTGGAGAAGCGCGGCGGCAGCGAGGATCGCTTCGTAGCGCCGGTCGGCGAGGGCGGCGAAGGCGCGCTGTTTCTGCAGGTCAACCGCAACAAGAAGTGCGTCACGCTCGATCCGATGAAGCCGGCGGGACAGGAGGTGATGCGCCGCCTGGTCGCGACCGCGGACGTCGTCGTCGCCAACCTGCCGCCGCAGACCCTGCGCGCAATGAAGCTCGATTACTGCTCATTGAAGGCGATCAAGCCCGACATCATCCTGACGACGGCGACGGCGTTCGGCGGGCCGGGGCCCTGGTCCGACCGCGTCGGCTTCGACGGTGTCGGGCAGGTCATGTCGGGTTCGGTGTACATGACAGGCGAAGGCGATCCGCCTTACCGGGCCGCGGTGAACTGGGTCGATTTCGGAACTGCGCTGCATTGCGCGTTCGGGACACTTGCCGCGCTGATCGAGCGCGGAAAATCCGGGCGCGGGCAGATCGTCGAGGGCGCGCTGCTTGCCACCGCGCTGTCCTTCACCAATGCCACGCTGATCGAGCAGGCGGTAATCAACGTCAATCGCGTTCCGACCGGAAATCTCGGCCAGACCGCCGCGCCGGCCGACATCTACCGCACCAGGGACGGCTGGGTGCTGTGCCAGGTCACGGGTCATCCGCTATTCAAGCGCTGGGCGAAGCTGATGGGTGAGGAGGAGCAATGGCTCGGCGATCCGCGTTTTGCCGACGACATCAAGCGCGGCGACAACGGTCCCATCATCAGCGCGCGGATGGCGCGCTGGTGCGCCGAGCGCACCACGCAGGAGGCTGTCGATACGCTGGGACGTGCGATGATTCCGGCCGGGCCTGTCCTGAGCCCGCAACAGGCGCTGGATCATCCGCACATTCGCGCCGCCGGCTTCATGCAGGACGTCGATTATCCGGGCTTGCCGAAACGCGCGCCGGTCGCACGCGCCGCCGTCCGGCTGTCGGAAACGCCGGGTGAGATCGCGACGCGTCCGCCGACGCTCGGCGAGCATACCGACCTTGTCCTGGCCGAACTCGGCTACGACGCGGCAGCGATTGCAGCGCTTCGGCAAGACGGCATCATTTAGCGGATATGTATCGGGCCACGCCGTCACTCCGCGCTGCGCTTCCAGGCGCCGGTGCCCAGCTTGCCCGTGATCACCGCCAGCGTGTCGCGGATCTCGTATGCGCCAGCATCGCTATAGCCCGAGAGGCCTCTGAGGGCATGCAGGGTCCAGCGGCCATTCGCGGCCGTCATCATGCCTTCGTGCGGACGAGCCGAGCGCTGTGGCTCGGCGTGGAATTTGTAGGTGCCGTCACCCATGATCTGCCAGATCCATCGCGACTGTCCTCGGCCGCTCGGCACCATGATCTCCCAGGTGCCGACCAACGCAGGATCGATCATCGATGATGTCGGCGCGGGTGCAGGGGTGACCACGGCCGGACGCGCGGTGACAGGCTCGGCTCCCTCGGCGCCGCCCGATGGCCGGCCGGCGAGATAAATCGCCTTGCGCGACAGCGAGCCGTAGACGAAGGGCTGCTGCTCGTTGCGGGTCGCTTCCATCACGTCGTCGCGCACGTTACGGAACATGAATGTAACCTCGACGCCAGGCGTCTCGATGTTGTGCAGGAGCGCAGCCGCAAACGGGCTGTTGCGCGCGTCACCGTCAAGCGCCGTGGTGCCGTCCCGTGCGGCATAAGCGACGAGTACGTTACCGACGGGCTCGATGCGGCCGAGCCCGCCGCTCGGGGCCGCCCGCGTGGCGAGCGAGCGGTTCATCTTGACGGCAAATGGATTGTTGCGACAGGCGTCGAGGATGACGAGGCCAAGGCTCGCGGTGTTGGAAACCTGCAACATCACGCTCTGCAGGCTGATGGCTTCGTTTGCCGCATCCGTGTCCCGCTTCAGTTCAGTGTCGATCGGGATCAACCAGTTTTCGCCATTGATCTCCATGCCATGGCCTGCGAAGTACACAGTCGCCATGTCGGCACCAGCGGCCTCGCGACCGAATGCGATCAGGCCGCGACGCATCTCATCGAAGCTGGCGTTGGTGATCAGGGAGACCGAGAAGCCGAGCCGCTTCAGCGCCGCAGCGATGTCGCCGGCGTCGTTTGGCGGATTGAGCAGCGTGGGCACGTTCCTGTAGGCACCGTTGCCTATCACCAGCGCGACCCGCTTGCCCTCCGCCGCGGCGCCGGTCGGCAGCAGACCTGCAAACGCGGTTGCAAGGGTCAATCCCGAAACAAACTCGCGCCGGTTCATCTGGATCTCGCTTGCTTGAACGAGATGCATCGTACAGCAACCGATCCGGAGCAGCCACGGGTCGATTCCCGCCAGAATTCGGGATGCCCGTTGATTCTATTCAGGTTCATGCCGGATTTTGATTCCGCCATCTGGAGGTTCGATCCCTCCCGCCCCAGCCGGCCGATCCGTCCACTCCGAGCTCGCTGACGAAACCCAGGGTGGAGTGCTGCTGCGCAGCTCTGCGACCCAATGCTGCTCATCCGAGAAGTTACTTGGCTCTTTGCGAGAATTGTGACCAAGATCGCGCTTCGGTAGCGGGTCTTCAACATGACCGACCACAATACCCACTCTGCCCTTGTCACGACAGAAAACCCGGCGCTGTCTGAATTGAAATTGTCCTGGAGGACAGTTGAATTCACCGCCGAAGATGGTGTTGGACCATTGGCGTCGCTGCACGAGGCCGGGGATGCGCTAGTGGCCGTCGCAAGGATGGAGGAGGAAGGGCTCACCATCCTGGGCAGCGGTGTGATGGTCGGGCCAGGGTTGCTTTTGACTGCGACCCACGTTCTTGACGAGTTTTCGCAGGAGAAGGCTGGTCCTGTCTTTCTCACGTTTCTACCTGGCGCAAGTCGCGCATGGCTTCCGCAGGACGCAGCAACAATCTCAGCCGAAAGCGAATTCGACGAGACGCGAAAAGTTGTCTCAGACCTGTCATTGGTGAGCTGCACATTGAATTCTGCCGCGCATGAGGAGTTCCCACTGATGCTCGCTCCCATGCAGGTCGCGCTGCCACTAATTGGCGAGCGGCTCTGGGCTATTGGATTTAGGCATCAAGATATTAAAGATTGCGCGGCGCGTGTAACGCCGATGATATCATCAGGCTTGGTAACCGCGGCTTTTCCGCACGGCCGCGGTGAACGCATGGCTTCGCCTTGCTTCGAGGTGAACATGGATACTGTCGGAGGGATGAGTGGTGGTGCCGTGGTCAATTCCGATGGGTATCTTGTCGGGATAGTGTCCTCCTCTTTCGAAGGCGGGCCTTCGTACGTGACCTTGATTTGGGAGGCCATCCGCCTCGGCGTCAAAGGTACAGTACCGAAGTTGGCGACCCAAGAGAGCGTAAGCCTCCTGAGTGCCAAGGCGTTGGGGCTAGTGAAACTCAAAGGGAAAGTTGACAGCCGCCCGTTTGCAGTCACCTTCACATTCTCTGATGAAGAGTCAAAGCTCTTCGCCGATTCCATCCCGCCCCCGGTAGCTGGGGCCGATCGAAAGCCCGGGTTGAGCGCTGAGCAACTAGAGGCATTCATCGACGAGTGGGGCGGCTTCATGGAGGAAATGGCCGGCGATGCCGCCATCGACGCCCTCGAGGCTCTTTCGCTTTCCAAAATGAGGGAATTCTTGGAGATATCGAGAATACCCGCGAATTGTCTCGAGGCCATCCACGGCTTTTCCGTTGAAGACTTCGAGGGCGTCGAGGATTTCAGCATAACCTCAACCGCGGTCACAGGCGATGTGCAGCTGAGCATCGCGTACTACTTCGAACTCCCAACGCTGATTTGGACAGTCGAGGTCGACGATGATTTGTATCAGGTGAATAAAGATGATTTCCTAAAGCACTTCTTCAATGCCGAGACCGAAGACGGCGTCGTGACGATGGAGGTCGCTCAACGCGGCTACTTTGAAGGCACCATGATGTTTGATCGGGACCAAGAGCAGTTTATCGATGTCTCGATTATCTCAAGTGCAATTAGGCGTCCTCCGTTAGTCGTTCCCGATCGCTAGCTGCTTCGCGAGGGCTTTCATCTGGAAAGCGGCTGCCGGGTACGCAAGCGTTAACATCAAGGCCGCCTTCTTATCGAGATGGACGCCGCCATTCCGGAACCGCCCATTCAGAGCGAGCTGCCGCCGCAGATCACGAGCTGCTGGCCGGTGATGGCGGCGGCTTCCGCCGAGAGCAGGAATGCGACTGCGCCCGCGACTTCCTCCGGACGAATGAAGCGGCCGATCGGCGGCAGTTTTGGCGCGACATCGGCGCGCGTCGGGTCCTTCAGCATCGGCGTCTCGGTGGCGGCCGGCGCGACGACATTGACGGTGATGCCTTTCGGCGCGAGCTCCATTGCCCAGGATCGGGCGAGGGCGACCAGCGCCGCTTTCGTCGCGGCATATTGCCCGCGGCCGGCCGCGCCCGATGCGGTGCGGCTGCCGATCAGCACGATGCGCCCGCCTTCGGGCAGGCGAGGCGCGAGCGCGTTGGCGAGGCGCTCGGCGACATCGACATGCAGCCGCCACATCGCGGCGCCGTCGTCGTGGTTGAGCGCTCCGAGCGGACCGACCTTGAGCAGGCCGGCTGCATGAACAAGCGCGGTCGGCTCCAAGGCCGCTACGGCGCCCGCAATGGTGTCGACGTCGCTCAAGTCGAGCGACAGGTGATCAAAGGCGGGATGGTCGAACGGCGCAGGACGGCGGCTGACGCCGGTCACGCGCCAGCCGTCGCGCAGGAGGCGCGTGGCGACCGCCGCGCCGATCCCAGAACTGGCGCCCGTGACGAGCGCGTGGGGCTTCCTTTCCATGATCTAGCCTCCGCGCGTCACCCATGTCTCGGTCACGCGCACATACTTGATCGCGCGGCGATGGAAGGTAAAGGCGAGGTGAAGCGCGCCATCCGCGCTCTGCTTGACGGAGGGGTAGGACAATTCGCGGTTGGTCTGGTCGCGGGAATTGTTGGTCATGCAATAGCCGTCGCCGGTCTCGACATCGCGCTTCGTCCAGCTTCGTCCGCTGTCGGTGGAGACGGCGAGCGTCATCGGCGCCCGTGGCGCGCCCCAGAACGCGGTACGTCCGTCCGCCGCGTTGCCGTCGCCGGCGATCACCGGCGGAAGGTCGTCCTCGATCTCGTCATAGAGTGACAGGCGGCGCTCGGTCGCGGCAGCCGCGCTGCTGTCGTTGAAGACCAGCGCGAGATGACCGTTGGCAAGGCGCGTGAACTGGATTGAGGAATTGTTGTTCGGAAGCGCCGTCGCAACCGGCGCCGACCAGGTGCGGCCGTGATCGGTGGAGCGGCTCTCGTAGATGTTGTCAGCCCAGCGGCTGCGAAACAGCGCGAGCAGCGAGCCGTCGTCGAGGCGCGCAATGCACATATGGACGCAGCCGCGGCTTCCCGGGACGTCCACATCGCGCCAGGTCGCGCCGGCATCGGAGGAAATCTTCACCGCGCTGGTGTCCTCGTCGCCGTTCCATTTCCGTCCCGGCGTGCTGTGGCAATAGAAGACCGGCAGCAGCCAGTCGCCATTGTCGAGCACGACGATCGGCTGCCGGATGAAGGTGCCGCGGCCGCGCTGCTCGGGAAACAGCGTCTCGATCGGGCCCCAGCTACGGCCGTGATCGCGGGAGATGCGGCGGCGGATCAGGGCGGTGTCCTGGTTGCCCGCAAGCTGCGCCGTCCATATCAGCCAGAGCGTGCCGTCCGGGGCAGGGAACAGCACCGGGTTCTGCTCGGATCGGGCGGAATCGTCGGACAGCTTTTCGGCCGGCGACCATTGCGTCGCGCCGCGGGCAAGGCGCGAGAAATAGACCGAGATGTCCGACATGCCCTCCTGCGTGCCGCCGAACCAGACGCAGGCGAGATCGCCGTCGGCGAGCGGCATCAAATTGGCCGCGTGATTCTGTACGCAGGGCGAGGGAATGAAGGCGTCGAACCGGTCGGGATCGCCGGCGGCCTGGCGAACGATGCCGTCGGCCGCAGTCTCGCGTTCCATGATCATGTTGAGGTCCTTTCCATCAATGCATCGTGTTGCGCCGTCTGGGCCGAGGCGAGGCTGGCGGGTGGGCGGCCCAGCACGAGGCGCTCGACCGCCATCACGACCAGCGGCGTCATGGCCGCGACATACATGTTGTCGATGCCGAAGGGATTTCCGAGCACGTACCAGGCCGTCGTCGAGATCGCGGCGCCGATCAGGCCGGCCGTGGCGCCGCGATTGCTCGCGAACAGCGGCAGATAGAAGCCCATCATCGCGACGATGGTGATCGACAGGCGCAGCGCGCGCGTGAAGAACGACAGCTTGAGGATCTCGGGAACGAAGAAGACGAAGACCAGCGGCACGATGCCGATCACGACCGAGAACACGCGGGTCATCTTCAATTCGCGCTCCGGGGTCGGCTTCCAATAGGGGACGTAGAAATCGCGGACCACCAGCGAGGCAATCGCCAGCGCAACCGTGCAGACGCTGACGAAGATCGAGGCGACCAGCGAGGTCGTCACGAAGGCGGAGGCCAGCGGCGGCATCTTCTCCAGGAACACCGGCAGCGCGTAGAGGCTGTTCATGTCGGGATAGAGGAATTTTGCTGCGACGCCGATCAGGGCGAGGAGGAAGCCGAGCGGGAGGCAGAACGCCGCGGCATAGAGGGTCGCCTTGCGGGCATCATCCGCGCTCGGCGTCGAGGAGATCGCCTGCACGATGAACTGCGTCGAGAAGATCGCGCCGACGGTGCCGAAGGTCCAGGCGAAGATGGTCGCAAAGCCGATCTTGCCGTCCCAGCTGAAGTAATAGGCGGGCAGCTTGGCCTGGATCGGTGCCACGCCGCCAGTCAGCGACATCGCGACCGAGAAGATGATGACGATGCCGACGACCTTGAAGGCGCTGTGCAGGATCGTCACCCAGGCGACGCCCTTCAGTCCGCCGAAGACGTAATAGAAGGTGCTGACCACGGCGATGATGCACATCGCGACCGGCAGGCTGACATGCAGCGCTGTGGCGATCGCAGCCGCGCCGCTGACATAATTGCCGACATTCACGAGCAAGAGCGCGTAGATCATGATCACCGACACCGTGAGCATGGTCGACTTGCCGTATTTCTGCGCGATCGCGGCCGAGATGGTGTATTCGCCGGAATTGTAGAGCTTCTTCACCATCAGGAGGCCGAACAGCAGAAAGCCGATCGAGGCGCCGAGCACGGCCCACCCTGCAGCCATGCCGGACTGGAACGCCTCCTGCGCCGTGCCGACGGTCGACTTGGCGCCGACGAATTCGGACATCATCAGCACGCCGACGACGATCGCCGGCATGGCGCGCGCGCCGGTCATGAACTGGTCGCTGGTCGTGCTGCGCAGCTTGAGCGTGAGCCAGGACGTGAAGGCGATGTAGGCCACGATCATCGTGACGATGAGCGTGCTCTCTCCATTGAGGATGGCTTGCATCGGCGGTGTTTCCTCTGGTGACGCGGACGCGGTGTTGTGAGGCCCGCTTTGCCCGGTTGTCGCTCGATCATGTTTGATCGGAATGCGAACAATTGTTGTCAAATGGCATTGGACGCCTATGGACGCCCTGCGTCAAGCGCACGCGCCGAGGCGGCGGCAAGGCGCGCCCCGTCGGGCGATCATTGCCGCAGCAGGTTCAACGGGTTGCAGGCTTTACGGTCGTTTTGGCTGATTTGTCTGCTGCGCGTCGCGCGGCGGCGCAGACATTATCCGGAACGGCGGCTCGGAACCCATCTCCGCGCAAACGGGTTCCGAGTTTGTCGCAACGAAAACCGCTGCACACTTTTCCGGACATGCTCTAATTCGCCGACAGCGCGGTCTTGGCGACCTCGGCCATCCAGCCGGATGCGACCGGCAAAATCGCGTCGTTGAAGTCGTAGCGCGGGCCGTGCAGCTCCGCGCCGTCGCGTAAAGGCCCGTTGCCGATCCAGACGAAGGCGCCGGGCCGGTGCTGGAGGTAGAAGGCAAAGTCCTCGCCGGCCATGCTGGGCGGAAGGCCGGTCCTGAGCTGCGCCTGCACCTTGTCCGCGGCGATGCACGCAAGGCCCGCTTCCGCCGGTGTGTTGATCACGGTGCCGACGCCCATGACGATCTCGGGCGTCACCCTGACGCCAAAGCTCGTCGCGATGCCGGCGCAGATCTCGTCGATCCGCGCGACGATGGTGTTTTTCACCGCCTCGCGATGAAACCGCAGCGTGCCGCCGATCACGACGCGCCCGGCGATCTGGTTGCGCGCCGTGCCGCCTTCGAGCGTGCACAGCGAGAGCACGGCGGTGTCGAGCGGATCGACGCTGCGCGAAACGATCGACTGCATCGCCACGATCAGGTGGCCCGCGGCCATCACCGGATCGCGTGTCAGATGCGGCATGCCCGCGTGCCCCGCATGGCCTTCGATCGTGATGCTGACGCGTCCGCCGGAGGCCATGACGACGCCGTCATGGACTGCGATCGTGCCCGCTTCGAGGCCCGGCCAGTTGTGAAAGCCGAACACCTGCGTCATCGGGAATCGGTCGAACAGGCCGGCCCCGACCATCGCGCGCGCGCCGCCGAAGCCTTCCTCGGCCGGCTGGAAGATGAAATCGACGGTGCCGCTCCAGTCGGTGTCCGCCGCCAGCAGCGCCGCCGCGCCGAGCAGAGAGGCCGTGTGCCCGTCATGGCCGCAGGCATGCATCACGCCGCGATTGCGCGAGGCGTAAGGCAGCCCGGTATCCTCGGTGATCGGCAGCGCGTCCATGTCGGCGCGCAGACCGACGCGGCCCTCAGCCGACCCGCGCGTCAGCGTCGCAACGATTCCGAGGCCGCCAATGCCGGCCTCGAAGGGAATGCCGAGCTCGGTGAGTTTCTCCTGCACGAAAGCAGCAGTCGCCTTCTCCTGCAGGGACAGCTCCGGGTTGGCATGCAGGTGCTGGCGCCACGCGGTCAGTTTCTGGTGAAGCTCGGGTGTCAAGGCTTTTGGTCTTTCGGATGGTGTCGGCGTTCGACACCATAGCGGATTATCCGGCCGCTGCATCCTGCGCCGGCGTATGCCTCGCGTGCAGCAGAAAGCGTTGCCTACGCCGAAAGCTTCGCCAGCCCCTTCCAGTCGAAGCTGATGCCGTGGCCCGCCCGCCTGGGTGCCACCGCCTTGCCGTCCTCGAGCACCAGCGGATGCTCGATATATTTGTCGAGCCCGAAGCCGTGCGCCTCCAGATACGAGCGGTTCGGGCAGGCCGCGAGCAGGTGCACGGTGATGTCGTGCGCGCCGTGGCTGGTGACGGGAAGATTGAAGGCCTCCGCGAGCCGCGCGATCTTCATGAAGGCGGAGACGCCGCCGCAATTGGTCACATCGGGCTCGGGATAGGACACCGCGCCGGCCGCGATGTAGTTCTTGAACTCCCAGAGCGAGCGCAAATTCTCGCCGGCGGCGATCGGAACGCCGCCGGTCTGCATGATGCGGACATGGCCGGCGATATCGTCCGGCATGATCGGCTCCTCGAGCCAGGTGAGGTCGAAGGGTTGAAGCGCGCGGGCGGCGCGGATGGCTTCCTCGACCGTCCACTTCATGTTGGCGTCCGCCATCAGCGGAAAGCCGTCGCCGAGATGCTCGCGCATCGCAGAGACCCGCGCGACGTCGGATTTGAGATCGGGCCGGCCGACCTTCATCTTGATGGCGCGAAAACCCTTGGCGAGATTGCCGTCGGTCTGCTTGAGCAGATCATCGACGGAAAGATCGAGGTCGATGCCGCCGGCGTAACAGGGCACGTGGTCATCGAAGCCGCCGAGCAGCCGGAACAGCGGCAGCTCCGCGCGCCGCGCCTTCAGGTCCCACAGTGCGATATCGAATGCCGACAGCGCCAGCACGGTCGGCCCGCCGCGCCCGCCATAATGCAGGCCCCACCAGACGTCATGCCAGAGCGCCTCGGTGTCGTCGGCCTCGCGGCGCTCGATCAGTTCGGAGATCTCGCGGCTGAGGATGTCGGCGACGGCCCCGCCGTTCCGGCCAACGGTGTAGGTGTAGCCGACGCCTTCGGCGCCATCGGCATCGCGGATGCGGCAGGTGATCAGCTCGAACGCCGCGATCCTGCCATGCGTGCTGTCGGAGAGGGTGACGGGGAGGGGGATCCGGTAGAGTCCGGTCTCGATCGTTGCCATGCGCATAATGCGTCCTCCCAAGCTTTTCTTGGCAGGCTAGGCCGGTGTGCGCTGACCGGCAACTGCGAGCAGCGCAAGGCAGCTCACCGCATCGTCGCAAGCTGCAGTGCCAGCGCGCAGGCGCGGTCGTATTCGCCAAGGTTGATCCATTCGTCGATGGTGTGCGCCTCGTTCTGCCCGGCGCCGAAGGTCACGGTCGGAACGCCGTGGCGGACCATCCAGTTCGCATCCAGGCCGCCATTGGCGGCGCGGATGTTCGGCGCCCCGCCGACGGCGGAGACGGCCGCGACCGCGCGTTTGACCACGGGAAGGCTCTCCTTCATCCGGAACGGATGATATTCGGTCTCGGCCTTGAACTTGACGCGGCCGGACTTTCCTTCGCTGTTCTTGACGCGCTTTGCCGCCTTCTCGAACGCCGCCTTGTAGGCCTTGGTGATCTCCTTGAAGAACTTTGCATCGTGGCTGCGGCTTTCGCCGCGCACATGCACATAGTCCGTGACGACGTTGGTGGCATCGCCCGCGGGGCGGCCCTCGCCGCCGGTGACGGGGCCGACATTGCTGGTGCCCTGGCGCTTGCCCTTCACCACCTTGCCGAACCAGCCGCCGGCCTTGAGGTCGGCGAGCGCCAGCGCAAGGATCATGGTCGAAGAGATGCCGCGCTCAGGCGCGACGCCGGCATGCGAGGCGCGCCCGAAGATCTCGACATGCCAGCGATCCGCGCCGACCGCGCCGATGGTGACGTTGGAGGCCGAGCCGCCGTCATAGTTGAAGGCCATCACCGGCGAGCCGAGCTCTTCCAGCTTGACGTGGCGCGCGCCATGCAGCCCGCTCTCCTCGCGCACGCAGAACAGCAGCGTGATCGGCGGATGATCGAGCTTCTGCTTTTCAAGCTCGGCGGCGAGCGTCACCAGCACGCCGCAGCCGCAGCGGTTGTCGCCGCCGAGCGCTGTCTTGACCGTGTTGACGATCTTGCGCCCCGAAACCTTCGGCTTGGCGCCGGCGCACAGCGGCACGGTGTCCATGTGGGTCATGAACATGATGCGCGGCTGGTTGTGCAGCGCGCCGCGGCCGGGCAGATCGACGATGAGGTTGCCGGTCTCGGTCGGCAGCGGAATGCGCGTATTGGCGTCGTCGAGGCGGATCGCACCCGCCGGCACGCCGGCCTCTCTCAGCGCCGCGGTAAGCTCGCGCCCGATCGCGGCTTCCTGTCCAGTCACGCCCTCCACAGACAGGAAGCGCATGAGGCGGTCGGTGGCAGCTTGCGTCTCGACAGGCATGATTTATTTCCTTGAATGCTTGGTACGCGTCAGCATCTCCCGCGGCGCCTGATTTCGCAAGACGCCTCAGACTGACCGCGTATAGGCCAGGAAGATCAGCGAGCCCAACAGCAGCGCCGCGGCCATGAACAGCAGCACCGCCGGCAGCCCCGCGAGCGCCGCCACTGCGCCGGTGGTCGACTGCATCAGGGCGACACCGAGGAAGAAGGCCAGGTTGATCGCGGCGAGCGCCTTGCCGGCGACCTGCGCGTCGACCAGTTGCCGCGACATGCCGAACAGCAGCGGCTGGGCGGAAGTCGCAAGGCCAATCAGCACGAACAGCACCAGGTCGTATTGCGGCGGCATCACGGGCACCCCCAGTAGCAACGAGACCGCGTAGTTCGGCGCGCCGAGCGCCATCAGCGCCAGCAGCAGCGCCCCGGTCAGATGCGCGCCGGCCACGAGTTCGCGGCGGCCGACCTTGCGATCGATCATGCCGATGAGAAGCGGGCCGATGATCATCGCGATCGTGAACGCGCCGAGCTGGTTGCCGGCCTCGACCCGCGTCAATCCCTTGACCTGCATCAGCCACGGTCCGCCCCACAGGCCGCGCAGCACCA
Organism: Bradyrhizobium sp. Cp5.3; assembly: GCF_000426265.1. NCBI lineage: Bacteria > Pseudomonadati > Pseudomonadota > Alphaproteobacteria > Hyphomicrobiales > Nitrobacteraceae > Bradyrhizobium > Bradyrhizobium sp. Cp5.3. The sequence continues at coordinate 101,042 of NZ_AUFA01000023.1, forward strand.
GCGAGGTCGCAAGCGACACCAGCGCCAGCGCGATCAATCCGCGTAGCGGACGCGAGAAGCCGAGCCGAAGCACCTCGATCATCTGCGACAGCGGCGAGGAATCGTCCTTGTGCTCGGCCGGCTGGTTCGGCACCAGCGCGAATACCGCGAACGCCACCGCGACGCCGGCGACCGCCGAAATCCAGAACCCGGCGCGCCAGCCGTAATGGTCGACCACGAAGGCGAGCGGGCTCGACGACAGCAGCATGCCGATATTGCCGATCGAGAGGATCGCGCCCGACCACAGACCGAACCGCGCCGCCGACAATTGCTTGGCAGCGAGCGTCATCGGGCACATCAGCATGCCGGAGGTGGCGACGCCGAGCAGCACTTGCCCGGCCGCAAAGCTCTCGGGCCCCGTCGCGAAGCCGGAGACGATGGCGCCGACCACGGTTCCCGCGAGCAGGCTGAGCGACACCGGCCGCACGCCAAAGCGATCCATCGCCGCGCCGACCGGGATCTGCGCCGCGGCAAAGGCGAACGGATAGACCGAGGTGAGGCTCGCCAGCGCCTGCGGCTCGATGCGGAAATCCGCCGCCATCAGGTCGAGGCTGACCGCCGGAATGGTGCGCAGCAATGTCGAGAGCATGTGCCCGCAGGCGAGCGCAAGCAGCGCAAAAATCAGCGCGCGGGTGCCATCTCCCGCTTCATCCGTGGCAACCGCAGTCATGAGCGTTTCGTCCCCGGCAAGGGTTTTGGCTGGGGTTACACGATTGCGGGGAGGGTGCCAACGGCGGGAGGGGCAGGTCTCTTATTCCGGATTGTCGTTTTCCAGACTTTCGGTGCGGCCCGGATCTGCAATGCCGTCACCGCGTGATGCCTGCTCTTTGGTCCGAACGCCAGGCATTGGTCTGCCGGCGACAGATCGCACGGCAATCACGACGGCGCTTTTGCCCCAAGATCATTGAGCCTGCTTCAGGTAAGCTTCGACCGCCGACAAGTCCTGCAGCGCAGGGAACGACATGAGCGCCTGAGCCGGACTGCACCACGGGTAGGGCAGGGAAGATAGCCAACGCATCACGCCATCAAGTTCGGCGCCCGACAAGATTTTCATCACCTCTATGGTGATGACAAGCCTCACCACTTTTCCGTCGTCATTGAAGTGCCAGTCGTAACGTCCGCATCCAACTCGCAACGGCCGACCGGTGACCCTGGCGGACATCCCTACCAGCCAATGGCACTGAAAGCGCGCCCGGTCGGTCTCGGAGGGTTGGGATAGGCAGAACGTATAGATGTTCTCGTATTCGACACTGAAGCGACGCACCAAGATGTCTTCCACGGCGTTCAAGCCGATAGCCGTGTCGGGAAATGAAATGGCGTCGGTCTTGACCACCATCTCCAGTGCGATGTCTTCAGAGAACACCCGCCTCATCAAGAACGGGCGGTTGCCGTCCTTGGCGAAAATATAAGTACTTACCGCTTCGGCGGGCAGGGGCATGGTGCCTCAGCTTTGTACACTCTGAAAATTTCCGCAGTGAGCGCAAATAATGCTTGCGTGCACGCACTTCCCAATCACTCGTTCGGATGTCGCAACGCTGTTGATCTGCGTCAACAGCGCTCCCCTCGCGGGACACCCTGATCTTTCAAATCAGACCGTGTGGGAAAACTAGGCAAACAGTGCCCAAAGCCGCGTGCCATATTGGCAACACTCCAGAACAACAATCGACTGGCGCCCTCTCATTTTACCGCTCTTCTATTTGTCGTCAGGGCACGCGTCGGCGGTGCGCTCGTCATGATCCCGCGCATCGGCCACCCAGTCAGCGATACCCTGGGAATGGATCAGCTTCCTTGGCAGGTGCGGATTGAGGGTGCCGGCAAAGACGACCAGCCCTTCCTCCAATCTCGCGCGTGCGAATGCCTTGGCTTCGGTCTCGGTCTCAAATGCTCTGGTTGAGCGCGGGCTGCTCTCCTTCTTCCGCAAGAGACCTCGTTTGCGCACCTCGAACGTAACGTACCAAGTCAACGGCAAAGCAGCATCAAGCGTTGAAGACCGCGACCATGCGAGCTTCGGCGGGCGGCAACACCTTTGACCTGCATCAACGAAAGAGCGCTGATCCCGCGTTCAACACTGCGGCATATTTCCCCGAGCCGAGCGCGAGTATTGGCTCCGTGGCTTGAGGGAGGTCGCCTGCGGGGATTGGCAATTGCGCTATCTCTTCGAGGAGTACGTGTTCGACACAGATCGGCGCGAGCTGCATCGCGGGGCTGATCTCGTTTCCGTTGCGCCGCAGGTCTTCGACATTCTCGATTACTTGATCCGCAACAGGGAGCGCGTCGTCACCAAAGACGACCTCATGAACGCCATTTGGAAGGGACGCATCGTGTCTGAGGCCGCGCTTACGACGCGCCTGAATGCCGCCCGAACCGCGATCGGCGACCGTGGTGAAGCGCAGCGCCTGATCAAAACACTCCCGCGCAAGGGCTTTCGTTTCGTCGGAGCAGTCCGGGAAGCGCAGAAGCCGGATCCCTCGGCGGCCGTCCACGGCCAGCCAGACGCGAGGATCGCCGCCCTCCCATTACCTGACAAGCCCTCGATTGCCGTACTCCCATTCGCCAATCTGAGCTCTGATCCTGAGCAGGACTATTTCGCAGACGGCGTCGTGGAGGATATCACGATGGCGCTGTCGCTCTTTCGCTGGCTGTTTGTGGTCGCACGCAATTCCAGCTTCACTTACAAGGGGCGGCCAGTGGACGTGAAACAGGTAGGCCGCGAGCTCGGCGTGCGGTATGCGCTCGAAGGTAGCGTGCGCAGGGCCGGAAATCGCGTTCGCATTGCGGCTCAGCTGATCGACGCCGAAACGGGAGCGCATCTCTGGGCGGACCGTTTTGAGGGGCCGATCGAGGACATGTTCGATCTGCAGGATCATCTGACGTCAAGCGTGGTGGGTGCAATTGCTCCGAAGCTGCAGCATGAAGAGATCAAGCGGGCGAGGCGCAAACCAACCGAGAATCTGGATGCATACGACTATTACCTGCGTGGGCTGGCAAAGGCTCGCTGGTCCAAGCACGCGAACAACGAAGCGCTGCATCTCTTTTGCAAGGCAATCGAGCTCGACCCTCGTCTCGCCTGTGCCTATGGCATGGCCGCGTGGTGCCATGTTCGACGCAAGGCGCTCGGTGAGACGTACGACCAGCAAAGCGCAGAGGCCATACGATTGGCTCGCAAGGCGGTGGAATTGGGAGCGGACGATCCATTTGCCCTGTCGATGGGAGCTTACGCGCTCGCCTTTTTAGCCCGCGAGTTCGACGATGCCGCGGATTTCGTCGATCGGGCACTGGCTGTCAATCCGAACCTGGCACGCGCCTGGATGCTCAGCGCCTGGTTGAGAATCTGGAGAGGCGAGCCGGACCTCGCACTCGAGCACGCGGCGCATGCCATGCGGCTAAGTCCGCTTGACCCGTCCATGTCCTACACCACGCACGGCGCCATGGCGTATGCCCATTTCCTGGCGGGCCGTTACGATGCCGCGCTGTCATGCGCCGAAAAGGCAATACGCGACAATCCGGCTTTCCTGCTGTCAATCTGCATCCATGCCGCCAGCAATGTACGCGCAGGGCGGATGGAGCCGGCACGCAGAGCCATCGCACAGGCGCTCGAAAACAATCCCGACTTGAATGCTTCCAGCTTGAGAGATTTGACGCCGTTTCGCCGGCCGGAGGACTTCGCGATGTTTGCGCAAGCGCTCCGCGATGCGGGTCTGCGGGACTGAGGTGAGGTCGCTTTTCGCAGCAGCTTTTAGGATGGGTGGAGCAACTTGTCCGCCGAAGCCCAACGGGCGAAGGCGGAAGCGAACCTCATGAATTTGTCCGCGATGATGATGGGTTTGTCGAAGAGCTTAACCCATCCCATGAGCTGCCTCGTCACGGGGCAGGGGCGAGCTATGAATCTGGCCTTTCCGTTCTGTCGAACCGCTTCGGTCGCCGCAAGGGGCCCGGAAGTTTCCTGTTCAGCAGCGAGCCGCATGATGGCTACGGACCCGGAGAAGCAGTCCCCGGAGGTACGGGCTGTTCCGCCAGCTCCCACCGCGCCGCAAGCTCCTTGATCTGCTCGAAATCGAGGATCGACTGCGACAGTTGACCCTTTCGGACGATTATCGCCACATCGCGATCTTGGGGCAGCAACGCCATCGCTCTCGCGACCGCAGAGCGCAGTCTCATCGCTCCGTGGTTGGCCAAGACCACAATCTCCTCCGGGTCTAAGACTGCGGGCATTGTCCGTCCCCATGCTGGCCGCAAGCCAGCAACCAGCCGTTGATGATTTCCCACTTGTCTCGCCCCCTCGCTTGGAATTTCAGGAGCGGCGAGCGCTTGTCCTCTAGTTCGCAAAAAAAGCTCAACGTATCGCGGGCGGTAGCTGCCCCACGATCGATCGACTGAGCCTGAAGCCAGCGCCGCCATTCGCGAATAATCAGCAGCTTGCGTTGGGTTTGATAAGTCGACGCGCGTCTCCGCCCCATGAGGCAGGCCCCCCGAAGGTCTTCAGTTGGTCGCGCTGGCTTTGCTAGAAGGCTCTATTCGAGAGCGTTAGATAGGCATCCAGACGGTACCGGGCATCCGCCGCGCCGATGGCACCATCGAACCCGCGATATGAACGAGAGACCTTAAGGCTTTCTAAATCGGGATATGGCGGCTTCGGTCTTCGCCGTTCGCGCTTCATCCAGCAACGCCGGCATCTGCCTTCGATCTCGTCGCTCTTGGACAGGCCGTGCTTGCGGCATTCCCATACCACTGTGCCGCCCTCGTTGCTCGTCCGCGCAGATGCCCCACGGGCTGTCGATGTCCTCTCCGCAGACAGACGAGCCAGGTTTTGAGCAGTCCGCATCTTCATTGATCTGGATCAAGGTCGAGTGCGCGTCGATCCAAAGGATCGAGCGCGGCTGGCCGGGGCCGTTCCATCCTTAGGGGGAACACATGAAGCGCTCGATGGCGCTCGCTGCCGCGGCTCTTCTGGTCATCGGAACGCGCGCGAGCAATGCCGCCGTGTGGATCACGGACGATCGCGGCGGACAAATCGGGAAGTACATATACAGGTATGAGAAGCTGCGTGCTTCAGGCCAGCGCGTAATCATCGGCGGCTTCTGCGCCTCGGCTTGCACGATTGTTCTGGGGACCATCCCGTCGAGCAGGATTTGCGTGACTCCCAACGCGGAGCTTGCCTTTCACGCGGCATGGGATTTTGGACGCCGCGGCAGGGCCGTTACGAATTTCGGAGCGACCCGAATGGTCTATTCAATGTATCCGGCGCCCATTCGACGCTGGATCGCTCACCGTGGAGGGTTAACACCACGAACACTCTTCCTGCGCGGAAGGCGACTGCAAGCAATGTATCGCTCATGTTCGTCGTGACCACGCGGAGATTTTCGCGCATTCCGTCGACTGGCTCGCGGCCGTGCCTCGAAGCAGAGCAATGCCGCTGCCGGCAGGCTGCTACCGGCTCGTAGGATGGATGGAGCGACGGGAAACCAATCAATTTGTTCGCGACGATGATGGGGTCGCGAAGAGCTCAACCCATCCTGCGATCCACCTTAACGTGGCATCGGCCCCATTTTCGCAACGCGAAATCCACGCTGTATGATATTCTTCGTGAGCAATAGTCGGCGCGGTCCTGAACCTGCGGAGAAGGCAATGCGTCGAGCTAATCGATCGTCATTTGCCGCTAGACCGGATGAGGGAGATGCGACAATGAAAAGAAACACGCTGATCGGTTTAAGTGGTTCGGTGTCGATCGCGGCCCTGGCGGCTGGTGTCGCGATTTCCGCGCAGGACAAGTACACTGTGCAAGTCCCGAACGGGCTCGCGTTCTCCGAGTTCAGGGGATACGAGGACTGGCCGGTGATCGCGCTCAGCGAGAACGAGGGCCTGATCGCTGTAATCGTGGGGAATGCGGCAATGATCGACGCCTACAAGGAAGGCGTGCCCGCAAATGGCAAGCCCTTCCCGGACGGCGCCAGGATGGCGAAGATTCATTGGAGCCCGAAAAAACAGGAGACGTACCCCGGTCAGCCGACCGTGCCGGGCGTCCAGCATGACGTTGATTTCATGGTGAAGGACAGCAAGAGGTTCGCGGACAGCGGCGGATGGGGATGGGCTGCCTTCGCATACGACGCGGCGTCCGATACGTTCAGGCCCTTCACTACTGCAGACAATCCGCCGCAGGAGAACGACGCGAAGTGCGGGTTCGCGTGCCACACGGTGGTGCAAAACCGCGACTACGTTTTCACGGAATACGGAAAGAGGTGAGTATCGGATACCGCGAGCCTTGCGCGGAAGAGCATGCAATCGCGGTTGGGAGTCACATTCGAAAGTCTGGTGGAGTTCCGCATGAAGAAGAGCGATGTAACGTGTTCTCAATGCGGCGCTGGGTTTCGACGGCTCGAACTATCATCGCAGCCCGAGGAGAAAGGCGGGTATCACTGCCCAGCCTGCAATACCTCGCTAGAAGTTTTTGACGGTAGCAAGCTGATCGCCTATCGGCTCACAATCGAGCCTTGCACTACTAGCACTACTTTGGCAGAATCTGTTTGTGCGGCGACTTTTCAAGGAGTTGTTTTCTGCAGTACGGACACCACTGAGCCGGCGGCCGCAGGATGCGATCGACGATGGCGTGTCGTACTGCGGGCATGGTTGGCTGAGGCGGAGGCCCGTTGATTCTTTTTTTTCCGCCCCGCGTGTGCGAGGCGACGGTGTTGCAAGAAGGCGTAGGCAATCATAGTCATCAGGGCGTGACGATGAAGACCTTGCCATGATCGCCCTTCGAAGTGATCAAGTCCAAGCTCCTCTTTCAACTGCTGATGCGCCTGCTCGCAAATCCATCGTGCCTTGATGGTGGCGGCCAGTGTGCGCAGAT
>NZ_AUFA01000024.1:0-105164 GCF_000426265.1 Bradyrhizobium sp. Cp5.3
CGATCCGTCCCCGCGTTCGGCCCCAACGGTGCGCCCGCCGCGCCGCATCGCGACCGTGGCGCGGCCCGCAGGCCGCCGTGACATCCGCCTCCATCATCGTGCCGAGCGCCTCGATCCCCGCCGCAAGGCAGAACCGATCAAAGCTCGCCCGCACTTCTGCAAACGCTTCGTCCACAGCCCCAGTCGCCGGCGAACCAGCCGGTGTGATATCTCTCGTCATGGCGTTGCTCTCCTTTGTGGAATCAGCACCCCGAGCCTACCGGCTCAAGGTGGGCAACGCCGACCTCTTCAGAAATTCAACAGAACCCGGGACATCCCCGAGAGTCTCGGCGACCGCCGAAACTTCATGAATTCACGCGATCGCATGCCGACGCGCGTCAGCAGGAGGCCCGAGCCTCAATCGCAGAGCCGGGTTCGCGTAACGGACCGATCACGACGTAAGGGCGAACTGTCGGCGCAGCCGGGGTTGCTCCCACTCCAATGCGGCAACGATTACGTGTCGACGCCTTCGATCCACATGAACTAGATCGTGTACCCATTGGCGATCGGTGCGGACGTTTGTTAACTTCTGCGTTCATCGTTCCAGCTCACTCGGAACAGAATTGCGCCTCTTCGGGACCATCACTTCGGGTAATCTTGTAACCGAACCTCCCGGGCCCGCCGTGCGCCGCCGGCCCGCAGGCATCCCCGTGGGCATGTCGAATGTGCTCAGGAAGTCGCGTTCGACAGGCCGCACCCACAGAGACCGAAAGCGGCGTTCCATCCGATGCGCCGTTTGAAGCAGGTACTCGTGCGCGACGTCGATAGGGACATAGCCCTGCGGCTCTGCAAGCGCGTCCAGCACGAGTTCGGTTTTCACTCCCGCACCCGCGCCGTACTCGATCAGGATAGGCCCCGGACCGGCGAACTGTCGCAGCTCGGATTGGCGCGCCCGCAGGATCGCTTTCTCCGCGCGCGTCGGATATTAATTTTCGAGCCGCGTGATCTCCTCGAACAGGTCGGAACCTCGTTCGTCATACAGCCAGCGGCACGGGATCGTCTTTGAAGGCGGGACAGTCCCTCGACGACGTCGGAGCGAAAGAGGTTGTGGTCGTTATGGGGCAGCCTTGCGATCGGATCGTGCATCGACGCATGTTTCCTTCAATGGCCCAAACCGAATTGCTGCGGGCGCACGCCGCCGCGGCGGGAACGTAAATCCGCGGATCGCACCGCGAATCCACAATCCGTCGCCGGTCGTCCAGACACACAGCACGAGGTGCTCTTTCATTCCTCCTACACCGCCCGACACCCCGAGTACGGCACACTCTTCGACGGCTGATCGCGGACAGGCCGGACGCACGCGCGCAAAGCGCTTTTGGACGACGATACCTCACGCTTATCGAATGTATGTTCAAAGGGAATTTCTAATTTCGTCCGCTGTATCCGATCTTTGGGTCTGCCGGGCCCGCCGAACACGCGCGGCCGCCTCGACAAGAATTGAAACTGTTGCGCCGAGCCGCCGTGACGCGTGCGGGCAGCAAAGGAGCCCCGATGAGATTACCGAGGACTGTCGGACCGGCTGTCGCCGTCTCCCTGCTCGCCGCCACAGTGACGACGTTCGCGTAGATCTGCGGAGCGGCTCCGGCCGGCCCGAGCGCGAGCCCGCGTCAGGCAGACTGAGCTCCGCATGAGGCCATCTACGCTTCTGCCGCACAGAGGGGGACGCCTCGCACATGGATGAACACGCGATTACGCCGCGATCAAAAAGTGGACTGCAACTCCGATGACCAATGACCAAAGCGACAAAACCTTCCATTCGAACCGTCGAGGCTTTCCCGGCGCCGCCGCCACGGGCGCTGCTTCGCTGGCTCCGGGTGTCCTGATAGGAACCGCCGCGACAACCGCGGCTCTCGCGGAAGCATCCGAACCTGCCCCCTCCGAATCCGTGGATGCTTCCGCGAGTATTATCGCTGAACCTGTCTGTCGCCGGTGCATCCATCTATCCCTTCAATGCGGGCTACAACCCGACAGGCCCGCTGGGGGCACTCGCGCTTCCACTCGGCGACGATCTCAACAATTACGCTGCGCGGCCGCGCCACCTCTGATCCCGATCCAAAAAGGATGTTCCCAATGAAAAGCGCAGGAAAGATCGGCGCGATTATCGCGGCGCTCATATTTGCAGGAGCGACCGCGAATCCAGGCTACGCGCAGGACGCTGAGCACGGAAAAAACATCTTCAAAGCTTGCGCAACGTGCCACGCTACGGATCAGACCGATCGCGTCGGGCCCGGCCTGGGAGGAATAACCGGCAGGAAGGCGGGTACGATTCCCGGGTTCAGCTACAGTAGCGCGATGAAGACGTCCGATATTGTCTGGAATGCGAAGAGCCTCGATGCGTATCTGGAATCGCCACAGAAGGTGGTTCCCGGAAACATTATGCCCTACGCTGGGCTGAAGAACCCGACGGACCGGGCCGACCTCGTTGCCTATCTTGCTACGTTGAAGTAGCGGCCCGTTGAGCGGATCGTCAGCAAGACACCATCCATTCGGACGTTAAAGCCATCGATATGCCTACCGGCTCGGGACGGGTGCGGGCTCACACCGTGGCGGTCGCCCCCCGCCGACGGAAATCACCACTTGCCATCGAATCGATAGACAATCGTTGTTGCCGCTCACCGCACGGCGTGACGACCTCGCGGCCTGCGCAACTTGCCTTGATTTATGAATGGAAGTGAGGACTGTCGCAGCACAATTCCCCGCCGCTATGGAAATTATAAGTACCAGCCATTGGAAACTTTCGTCCCGCGCTGCGACCAATGACGATCACTGTCGCAGATTTCATCGAATAACGCCCAGGGCAACCGTTTCAGCCAACACGAACAGGAGACCCCTGATGTCCGACTCCTATCCACTCCCTACTGAACCCGAAGGCATTGTCGCGTCGCTACTCGAGCGATTTCACTCCGGCAAGGTCGGCGCGATGATGGCCTTGTGCGACCCAGAGGCCGTGTTCATCGCGAATGACGGGCGAACCATCACCGATCACACCGAGATCGCCGCCCGACTCAAGCGCGATCTCAGGCTCGGTCTACCGCTGAAGGCCAAGGCGCGCCATGTGTTCGTTACTGGCGATATCGCCTAGTCGTGCTGAGCTGGTCAATTGATGGCACAGGTCCCGACGGCAAGCACGTGCACCTTGGAGGCTCGGCGAGCGACGTCGTGCGCCGCGGCGCAGATGGACGATGGCGGTATCTGATCGACAACAATCAAGGGACGGCAGTGCGACGGCCCGCCTGACATATGTACGCCACGGCAGCTCTCAGCGATGGAGTCACTCTTCAGCCTGGCGTCGACGATCACCGCCCTTTGGTGAAACTACCTAGTCGGAGATTTTGGACCTGTGCGTCCGAATTCTCCGGGAGACGACGGATACACGGCTCGATGCAAAACGTGGCACCAGTGATCAACCAGGCTCACCGGGGCGGAACGCTTCGCCTGGCATTCTTATCTGCGCTAGTCTCCCTGGTGGTCTCGTTTGCCGCGGCGGCCGCTCCGATCCCCCTTTACAACATCTACCGGGCGGAGGACGGGTTCACTAACGCCGGCATCTCGATGGCCATCGTCGCCTACGCCGTCGGCACCATCGCCGCGCTGTTGGTGCTGGGACGACTGTCCAATCATCTGGGCCGGCGGCTCACTGCGATCACTAGCCTCAGCCTGCTCCTGGTGGGCTGTCTGCTATTGCTGAATGTGCACGACATCGACACCCTGCTGGCCGGTCGGCTCCTCGTGGGCGTCGGTACCGGGTTGGCCAGCAGCAGCCTGACCTCCTACATCGTCGATGCCGCACCCAGCAGACCGAAATGGTTGGCGTCCGTCGCCTCCAGCCAAGGACCAATGCTCGGCCTCACTGTCGGCGCCATCGCCTCCGGCGCCTTGGTCCAGTTCGGCCCCTGGCCACGCGACCTCATCTACCTGGCTTGCATCGGCTTCCAATTACTGTCTGCTGCACTCATCGTCATCAGCCCGGAAACAGCAACTCCGACTCCGGGCGCTTGGCGATCGCTGTTACCCAGGGTCAGCGTACCGGTCCGGGTCAGACATTTGCTCCCTGTCGCGGCGGCAGTGTTCCTGGCCACCTGGGCGAGCGGGGGCTTCTACCAAGCGTTCGTGCCCGCGCTTGTCGAAGATCAACTCCACACCCGCAGCCCGCTGATCCTCGGACTGGTGTTCGCCACCTATATGACCCTCAGCGTCTTCGGCGCTCCCATCGGCGGCCGGTTCACATCCGCGGTAGCCCAACGCGTCGGGATGATCACTTTCCTTGCCGGAATGATCGGCATCAGCACAGCGATCGCCGCCGGCACACTGGGGTTGTTCATCATCGCAACCATCGTCGCCGGCGCCGGCCAAGGCATCGCCATCAGCGCCACCACCCGCGGCCTGCTGCACGGCAGCACCCTGGCCGAACGGGCACCGATCTTCAGCACGATCTACCTTCTCTGCTACAGCGGCGCCGCCCTCCCCAGCCTCATCTCCGGCCAACTTTCCAACGCGTTCTCGCTACCGCAGATCGCGCTCGGATACAGCGGACTTGCCGTCGTCGCCACCCTGTTCACTGTCTTCGGTGCACGCAATCCGCATACCGACACGACGGAGAACTGCAGCTGCGACAGCTCGAACGCTACCGGTTCACCAATGCAGGGAACAGTGTCATGAGAATCGTCGCTGTCTTTGCCGTCCGGGTGGACAAGGAAGGCGGCGTAGCGGGATGGGCCGTAATCGGCCAGCAATTCGGGCGCGCCGGCGCCGAGCGCCAGTAGTGCTGCCTCGCAGAAGCGCAGATTATCGCCGGAACATATCCAGCAAAGAGACAAATGACGGAGGAGAAAACTATCATGAAGGCGATCGTTGTGACGGACCAGGCTGCGGGAACGGCCGGGATGAAGCTGGTGGAGTGGCCCGAGCCGGAGGCAGCGATAAACGACGTCGTCGTTCAGGTTCATGCGTCGGGATTCACCTCGGGTGAGCTGACGTGGCCCTCGACCTGGACCGATCGCCTCGACCGTGACCGGACGCCGACGATTCCTGGCCAGGAGCTGGCGGGTGTGGTCACCGGTCTCGGCTACGGCACGACCGGGCTGTTGGTAGGACAGCGGGTGTTCGGTCTCTCGGACTCGTATCGCGGCGGCACCCTGGCGGAGTATGTGGCCGTGGAGGCACGCAACCTCGCGCCGCTTCCGGGCGACGTCGACTTCACGGCGGGTGCGGCCGTGGCGATGCCGGGCCTGACCGCCTGGCAGGGACTGTTCGTGCACGGCCGCCTTCAGGCGGGGCAGAGTGTCCTCGTGCACGGCGCGGCCGGCGCAGTCGGTTCGATGGTAACGCAGCTCGCGCGAGAGGCCGGCGCCTACGTCATCGGCACCGGACGCGCTGCCGACCGTCAGAAGGCGCTCGACTTTGGCGCGCAGGAGTTCGTCGACCTCGAGAACGACGTTCTCGAAGACGTCGGCGGAGTCCATCTGGTTTTCGATGTCATTGGCGGCGACATCGGGAAGCGGTCCGCAGGCCTGATTCGAGCCGGAGGAACGCTGGTAAAAATCGCCGGGCCGACCGAGGCGCGGCCGGCCGACGGCTTGGCGATCGACTTTGTTCTCGTGTCCGATCGCGCCCAATTGAGTGAGATCGCCCGGCGGGTGCGGGACGGACGACTGCGTACAAACATCGGCAACATCGCGCCCCTCGACGATGCCGTCGCCGCTTTCAATCCGACCAAGCGAATCAGCGGGAAGACGATCATCCGAGTTCGTCCGTGAGGAAACAGCGAAGGCGAGCGGTTCTCCTCTCCCGCATGGATTGTCGGCGCCTTCCCCGTGGGCCCGTCTGCGCGCCGCGCGGGGCTGTGCCCATCCATCCGACCGTCTCCGAGCTTATCCTCACGGTCGTGCTCGGTGCGCCTTCCTCGATCAGGCCGACTCGGCGAAGGATCAGCGCGCGCATAACCGTCTCGATCCTGGCGGATTTCCTCAAGGCCTACCCGGATCAAGGCAAGTTTGCTCCTTGCAGATCGCGTGCAGAGTCTGTTTCAGGAGCAAATCGACCTCGGGCCCCTAAGCTCCCCTGCCATCCTTTTTACCGAACACGCAGCGCCATGCCGCAAGGCGCTCGGTCGGATGCTGATTCATCCAGTCGGCGAGCTGCGGTGCGCCCATTAGGCAGGACAGCATCGAGACGTCAGCGAAGTCCGAGGTGGTGACGGTCTGCTCGTGGCAATTTGCTGGAGAAGACAAACTGCAGAGCACGGCGATGATCGCGATCATGATAGGCCTCCCTCGCCGCGATGGTCGTCCGCGTCGACACGCATATGGCTTGCGGATACATTGCCCCGCTGCGCGCGGACGGGATCAGACGGCGGAAAGACGCTGTCGTAGATCGCTCGGGCTTCTCGAATAAGGCGAGCGCGCTCCCGCTCGGACTCTGGGACAAATCGAATAACCTCGCCCATATTTCACTCCTTTTATTTACAATAATCATTCCATCTGGTCGTGCAGGTCCGTTGACGCCGGGGTCGGATGTTGTAAGGCGGCGGTCGTTTAGTTCGGTCGAGTTAGTACGCCGTGGCGCTGCTTTCCATCGCGCGATCGGAGCTTTCAGCGTAGATGTAGAGCGGACCCGCCGTCCCCCCGAACACTTCGCGGGAGATCACGACTTCTTCGACGCCTTCGAGTTCGGGAAGATCGAACATGGTCTCGAGCAGGATCGCCTCGAGGATCGAGCGCAACCCACGCGCGCCGGTCTTGCGCTCGATCGCCTTGCGGGCGACCGCGCCAAGCGCCTCGTCGGTGAAGGTCAGCTCGATGTTCTCCATCTCGAACAGCCGCTGGTACTGTTTCACCAGCGCGTTCTTCGGCTCGGTGAGGATCTTCTTCAGCGAGGTCTCGTCGAGGTCCTCCAGCGTCGCCACGATGGGCAGACGGCCGACGAACTCGGGGATGAGGCCGTACTTCAGGAGGTCTTCGGGCTCGACGTGACGGAAGATCTCGCCGGTGCGGCGATCTTCCGGCGCGAGCACCTGGGCGCCGAAGCCGATCGAGGTCGACCGGCCGCGCGCCGAGGTGATCTTTTCCAGGCCGGCGAACGCGCCGCCGCAGATGAACAGGATGTTGGTGGTATCCACCTGCAGGAACTCCTGCTGCGGATGCTTGCGGCCGCCCTGCGGCGGGACCGAAGCCACCGTGCCTTCCATGATCTTGAGCAGCGCCTGCTGCACGCCCTCACCCGACACGTCGCGCGTGATCGAGGGGTTGTCGGACTTGCGGCTGATCTTGTCGATTTCGTCGATGTAGACGATGCCGCGCTGGGCGCGCTCGACGTTGTAGTCAGCGGCCTGGAGCAGCTTCAGGATGATGTTCTCGACGTCCTCGCCGACATAGCCGGCTTCGGTCAGCGTCGTCGCATCCGCCATCGTGAACGGCACGTCCAGGATACGGGCGAGCGTCCGCGCGAGCAGCGTCTTGCCCGAGCCGGTCGGACCGATCAGCAGGATGTTCGACTTCGCAAGCTCGACGTCGTTGTGCTTGGTCTGGTGGTTGAGGCGCTTGTAGTGATTGTGCACCGCGACCGACAGCACCTTCTTCGCATGGCTCTGGCCGATCACGTAATCGTCCAGCACCTTGCAGATTTCCTTCGGCGTCGGAATGCCGTCGCGCGACTTGACCAGCGAGGACTTCTTCTCCTCGCGGATGATGTCCATGCAAAGTTCGACGCATTCGCCGCGGACGAAGACAGTCGGCCCCGCGAACAGCTTGCGGAGTGCATTGTTGGAGAGTGACTGAACTGCCATGGCGGCCTCAAACCACATCCAGGCGGTCATAAGCGGGAAGACGATCATCTGCGGACCTCGACCATTGTCATTGTCAGAGAATAGTGAGGGTCAGCCGCCGCATTTCGTCGCCAACAGGCCTTTGAAAGCGTTGATCACGGAATCGAGCGCAGTTAGCACCCGCGCGCCGTCGACGCGGCCCGCAGCGGCCTGCCGCATCGCGGACTCATAAAATGAGGCGGCGAAGGCGCGACAAGTCTTCTCGTTGTCGGCGGCATTGCCGGGTTCGCTGTGTACAGTCGCCGAGACCACGCGAGCGGCGTTAACATCCTTTAACGTGGACTCCGCCGCGAGCCCGGGAATTGTAGATGCATTGATCAGAGCAGAAGCGATGAGAATAGTGATTCTCCTCATGAGCGGACTCCAGAATGCGGGTTGTTGCGAGGAGACTTACATTTCCGCCGGTCTATCCTCTATTGCACGTGGGTTGTTCAGGGTACGGCTTCTCGGCTCGCCGCTCGTAGTCGTCGGCAAGAGCCTTAAGCTGAGCCGCAATCGCTTGGTCCGTCATGGTTTTGGCCGTGCGACGCAAAGTCTGCGCGGTCTTCAAATATTCCTTGCCTCGCTGTGAGAACTGAAGCGTCATGATGCCCTCGCGCGATTTTCGGGCGACTGGTCGAAAGCGATTTGGAACCAGCCCATCCAACTGTGGACACTTTGGCGACGCGCCTTGAAGCGATCGACGCACCTCCTGGAGCAAAGCGGCGTTCGCCACGAATAATGCCGGACCAGACCAAACTTGCCCTCACAGATTGCGCATCGCATGGCCTTGTCAGACCCGTGACTTTCCAAGCGGTAAGGCATTGCTTTCTCCTCTTGGCCTGTGTGCATTTCGGATGCACTAAGACTAAGGGGATTGTCACCAACGGCTCAATTGGGCGCGGGTTGAGCTCGGGTATCCAAAGGGAGCGGGACGATGATACGAAGGCTCAGACGAGTCCTAATTGGAGTTCGCCCGCTGCGATCCCGCGACTGCTTTCGTCCGGCGCAAGCCTCGATTACAAGCCATGCCGGATTGGCTTCGCAATTAGGCTCGCACTTTCGCGCTGAACTCGTGCTGCACTCCGAGGGCGACCCCGGCGCTGTCCACGAGCATGATAACATCCTCCGGCCGGGCTCTCGGTTGAGGCTGTGGAGGGGTAGTCGATTGTCTCTCTGATCTGCATGTCGGGCCTCCTGGCCTGCGATCGCTCAACGGAACGCCGACTTCGGGCCGTACACGCGAGCGTGGCGACGATGAGTTGCAGATTGAGTTCAAGCCGGTTGAAGGAAAATCATCTCTCGCCATGGAGTTGATAGCCGACCGTTATCGGAACGGCTGAGGCACGCTTGGGGTCGTGCGGCGAGAGTGCGGTGCTCGTTCCATGAGGATTTGCTTGAAGCGGAACTCTCGGCCGCCACGAAGAGGTCTTCACGCTCCAATCGTCCGGGCTTCTGTATTACAAGCGGTTATTGAAATCATAGCCTCACCAGCGAATTTCGCGGCAATTACACTGGCTGCCGTCGTGAGGGGGTGCGAGACCGCGGCCGACGGCCTGCACCTCGCGGCAATGAGGATTGCGAGCATAGACATGACCCAGAGCATCGAAGGACAACCTACCCCCGAACTCCCGGTCCCGTAATCGATCGATGCTGACCGAAAGGAGCGCCCGCCTCTCACCCAGAAGGAGCTCGGTGCGCGCCATAGACTTCTGTTTTTCGATCGAGATTGGTGCGCCGGGGCCGCCATTGGCGCGGATTTCCAACTCCTAAAGCACTGGTTCAAACCCCCGCACCAAGAAACGTCGGATTTGCCGCGATCCACACATCACTTTTGTGCTGTTTCTCGCGCGGAACTTCGCGTCCAGCTACGCTCGAGCGGCGGCCGCTGCAACGAGTAGAGCCGGGCAACTCGCGTCAAATTGCTACAAAAATGAAGGAGGTTCCGCGTCCGCCGCATCCAGCAAGACCAAGGGACGGCTGGCATTTCTCGGGCGACGGAGTACGATTTCTCCAGGGCGGACAGAGGCCGCGCGTGTGGCGCACGAAGAGCTTGATCAGCCGACTTCAAGCCGAAGCCCGACGCCGGAGTCTGACAGATGGCGCAGCAGTCGTCGAACGTCGCGTACTCGGATGGTAGCTCTCAGGTGTTGTGGGAGGACGGCGAGCGCGTGTTCAGCCGCGGCTGGCGACTGGACGACAATGGTAACCGGCTCGCCGTGCTGCTTGTTGCCCCTGCCGCCGACCACCCGTCCCGCTCAAGAATCGATCGCCTCACGCACGAATACGAGCTGAAAGATGAGCTCGACAGGGCATGGGCAGCGCTGCCGCTGGCCCTCATGCGCGACGCCGGTCGGACCGTGCTGGTGCTCGACGATCTGGGCGGCAAGCCGCTCGACCGTTTACTCGATAGGCCCATGGAGGTAGGACGCTTCTTGCGCCTGGCTATCGCTGTTACCTCGGCTCTGGGCAAGCTTCATCAACGTGGGCTCATCCACAAAGACATCAAGCCAACTAATATTGTGGTGGACTGCGCGGATGGACACGTGCGGCTCACCGGGTTTGGTATCGCATCGCGCCTGTCCCGCGAGCGGCAGGCTTCCGAGCCGCCCGAGACCATCGCCGGCACGCTTGCCTACATGGCGCCCGAACAGACCGGACGGATGAATCGGTCGATCGATTCCCGGAGCGACCTCTACGCGCTCGGTGTCTCCTTCTATCAAATGATCACCGGTGTTTTGCCGTTCACCGCCGCGGAGCCGATGGAATGTGTGCACTGCCACCTCGCTAAGCGGCCGTTGCCGCCTGCCGAGCGGCTGAAAGAGATCCCTGACGCCGTCTCCGCGATCGTCATGAAGCTGCTCGCGAAGCGCGCCGAAGATCGCTATCAAACGGCGGCTGGTCTCGAAAGCGACCTTCGCCGCTGCCAGACCGAATGGGAGGCGCGGCGCCATATTGACGACTTTCCACTCGGCTCACATGACACGTCCGACCGGTTCATGATCCCCGAGAAGCTCTATGGGCGGCAGCGCGAGGTCGAGACCTTGCTCGCCTCCTTCGATCGCGTCGTCAACGGTGGCGCCCCGGAACTGGTCCTGGTCTCGGGCTATTCCGGCATTGGCAAATCCTCGGTCGTCAACGAGCTGCAGCCGGTGCTGGTGCCGCCGCGTGGCCTGTTCGCTTCCGGCAAATTCGATCAGCTCAAGCGTGATATTCCCTACGCGACGCTGGCGCAGGCGCTTCAGAGCCTGATCCGGCCGCTGCTCGGCAAGAGCGATGCCGACCTTGCGCCATGGCGCGATGCCTTGCAGGAGACGCTGGGATCTAACGCAGGATTGATGGTGGATCTCGTTCCTGAGCTGACGGTCCTCATCGGAAAGCCGCCGCCGGTCCCTGAGCTTCCGCCCCAGGACGCGCAGCGGCGGTTCCAGATGGTACTTCGGCAATTGATCGGTATCTTTGCTCGGCCGGAACATCCCCTGGCACTGTTCCTCGATGACTTGCAGTGGCTAGATGCGGCGACGCTCGACCTTTTGGAAGACCTGTTGAGCCGGTCCGATCTCCGCAATCTTCTCCTCATCGGCGCCTTCCGCGATAACGAAGTAACGGCAACGCATCCGCTCACGCGCAAGCTGGAGGCGATCCGGGCAACCGGAAGGGTGCAGGACGTCAGACTTGCCCCGCTGAGAGCCGAAGACCTGGGAGAACTGGTCGCGGACTCGCTCCGCTGCAACGCGGAGCAGGCCGCCCCGCTCGCAGGGCTGGTGCACGCGAGGACCGACGGCAATCCGTTCTTTGTGATCCAATTTCTTAACGCACTCGCTGACGAGAATCTCCTGACCTTTGATCACGAACGGGGGAGATGGTGCTGGGATCTCGGTGGCATCCAAGCCAAAGGGTATGCAGACAATGTGGTGGACCTTCTGGCCGGGAAGCTGACGCGGCTACCGCTCGACACGCAGGACGCGTTGCGGCAGCTCGCGTGCCTCGGCAACATTGCCAATTTCAAGATCCTTTCGATCGTTCTCGGAACGCCGGAGGAAAAGGTGCACGCGGCTCTTTGGGAGGCGCAGCGCCAACAACTGATCGATCGCGTCGAGCGCTCCTATAAGTTCGTCCATGACCGGGTGCAGGAAGCGGCCTATGCGCTGATCCCGGAGGCGTCGCGCGCACAAGCGCATTTGATGATCGGCCGCCTGCTCGTGGCACAGACGCCTCCGGAAAAACGCGATGAAGCGATCTTCGAGATCGTCAACCAGCTCAACCGCGGCGCGCCTCAGATCACGTCGCAGGAGGAGCGCGAGCGGCTCGCGGACCTTAATCTGGCCGCAGGTAAACGTGCTAAGGCTTCATCAGCCTATGCCTCGGCGCTGACCTATTTCACCATCGGTGCGGCGCTATTGCCGCAGAACGCGTGGGAACGGCGGCAGGAGCTGGCCTTTGCGTTGGAGCTGCACGCGGCCGACTGCGAGGTCTGCACGGGCGCGCTGCAGGCCGCCGAGTGGCGTCTGGAGGCACTCGCAATGCGCGTTCTCGGCGCGGTCCAACGATGCGCCGTGGCACGTCGGCGCACTGATCTGTACACGATGCTCGGGGCGGGCGAGCGCGCAGTGGCGGTGGCTTTGGAATGCTTGCGGCATGTCGGGGTCAATTGGTCGGCGCATCCCACTGAGGTGGAAGCGCGCCGCGAGTACGAGCGCATCTGGTCGCGTCTCGGAAGTCGCGCAATCGAGGATGTCGTGGATTTGCCGCTGATGCAGGACCCTGAGTCTCTGGCGACGCTCGACGTGCTCAACGGCCTGCCGGCTTCGGCCATGTACATCGACGAAAATTTGTTCGCGCTCACCATCTGTAGGGCCGCCAATCTCAGCCTGGAGCGCGGCAACAGCGACGCCGCACCACCGAACTACCAGGCATTGGCCCTTATCGCAGGCGCCCGTTTCGGCCACTACGAAGAAGGTTATCGATTCGGAAAGATGGCTTGCGATCTGCTTGAACGCCGCGGATTGAATCATTTAGGGGGACGTACCTATTTCCTCTTCGCGGGCGCGCTTCCATGGACACGACCGCTCGGGGAGGGGATCGATCCGGCGCATCGTGCCTTCCAGATGGCGAAAGAGCACGGCGACCCGTCATTTGCTTCATTCGCCCTCCGCGCTCTCAGTTCCATTCTTCTTGCCCTAGGCCATCCACTCGATCAACTCGAACGTGAGGCCGAGCACGGACTGGAGTTCGTGAGGCGGTTCGGATTCTTCCTAGACAGAATTTCAGCGCCGCTCGCGCTCGCCCGGATGCTGCGTGGAAGGACCACAAAGTTCGGCTCCCTCGACGATGGTCGCTTCACGGAGCGCGCCTTCGAGGAGCGCGCGACAGGTCAGCCCACCCAGGCCTTCCTGGAATGCTATTACTGGATCCGAAAGCTCCAGGCGCGCTTCTTCGCCGGCGATTACGTGTCGGCGATCAACGCCGCCGATAAAGTGGAGACATGGTACGCTATGTCCCCCTCGCTGTCGCTCTTCATGCTGGAGGAGGAGGAGTATAACTTCTATGCCGCACTGGCTCGCGCTGCATGCTGCGAGCCGATCGGCCCTGACCCGTATGCCAGGCATCGCGAAGCGCTTGGGCGGCACGAGCGAAAGCTTCGGGCCTGGGCGACGAATTGTCCGCAGAACTTCGAGGATCGCGCCGCGCTGGTCGGGGCCGAGATTGCCCGTATCGAGGGACGCCCGCTCGAGGCCATGGACCTCTACGAGCGCGCCATCGCGTCGGCACGCGCAAACGGCTTTGTCCATAACGAGGCGCTCGCCTACGAATTAGCTGCCCGCTTCTACGAGGTGCGAGGCTCCAAAGAGTTCGCGCATCTCTACCTGGGGAACGCACGGCGGGGCTACCTTCGATGGGGAGCCAACGGAAAGGTGCGGCAGCTCGATAAGCTCCATCCGCGGTTAAGGCAGGACGAGCGTGCGCCGGCGCTAGCGGGTACAATCGAAGCACCGGCCGAACATCTCGATCTCGTAACAATGATCGAAGTCTCGCAAGCACTCTCTGGCGAGATGGTGCTGGAAAAGCTCATCGACAAACTCATGCGCGCAGCCCTCGAGCATGCAGGCGCCGAACGAGGTCTCTTGATTATCCCGCGAGGCGAGGAGCTGGAGATAGAGGCGGAAGCGACCACTAGTGGAGAGGATGTAACCGTGCATCTGCGGGACGGGCGGCATATTGCAGCCGTGTTGCCGGAGTCGCTGGTTCGTTATGCAACGCGCACCCAGGAAATCGTGATTCTCGACGATGCGTCAGCTCACAATCCATTTTCCGCCGATCCCTACATCGTTGAGAGTTATCTCCGTTCTATTCTCTGTTTGCCGTTAATCAACCAGGGAAAGCTTACAGGCATTCTCTACCTCGAGAACAATCTGGCGCCCAGAGTCTTTACGCCCGATCGCGTCGCTTTGTTGAAGGTGCTTGCGTCGCAGGCGGCGAGCTCGCTCGAAAATTCGCGGCTTTATCGCGACGTCGCAGATCGCGAAGGGAAGATTCGGCGTTTGGTCGACGCCAACATCATCGGGATCATCATTGCCGACCGCGAAGGTCGAATTCTTGAAGCCAATGACGCGTTTCTACGTCTCGTAGGATATGACCGTGAGGACTTGGTTTCGGGCCGCGTGCGCTGGACTGAGCTGTCCCCGCCCGAATGGCGCGAGCGCGACATATTGACTCAGGCAGAACTGAGCTCAACCGGGATAGTTCAGCCCTTCGAGAAGGAGTATGTTCGGAAAGACGGCAGCCGCGTTCCGGTGCTTATTGGCGCCGCTCTGTTCAAAGAAGGAGGCGACGAGGGCCTTGCATTCGTGCTCGATTTGACAGAGCGCAAACGCGCAGAGGACCGCCTCCGCGTGCAGCACACCGTCGCGCAGGTCTTGGCGGAAGCGGCCACGATCGAGGAGGTCACTCCGAGAATACTGCGGGCCATGGGCGAGTGTCTGGGATGGGACGTAGGCGCGCTCTGGCGCGTGGACCGGAAGGCCGAGACGCTGCGCTGCGTCGAGCTTTGGCATAAAGAGTCAATAGAAATCCCCGAATTTGAAAGAGCCGATTGGCAGTTCACCTTCGATCCGGGGGTGGGGCTACCGGGCCGGGTGTGGTCCAGCCTTAAGCCCGCATACATTCCGGATGTCGTTCCTGATAAAAACTTGCCGCGCGGCCCCATCGCCGAACGCGAAGGACTACACGCGGCAATCGGCTTTCCTATCCTGCTCGGGAGCGAAGTCTTGGGCGTGATCGAGTTTTTCAGCCGCGAGATCAAGCAACCCGATCAGGAGCTGCTCGACATGGTGGCCACCATCGGCAGCCAGATCGGTCAGTTCATTGAACGCAAGCGCGCCGAGGACGCTCTGATGCGAAGTAAGGATTATTTGGCCGAAGCGCAGAAGCTGACGCATACAGGCAGTTGGGCTTGGGATCCCCGCACGGAACAAGTGCTGTTTTGTTCCGAGGAAATGTTCCATATTTACGGATTGGATCCACGGTCGAGCCTGCCCTCTCGAGAAAATTTTCGACAGCAAATCCACCCCGAGGATCGCGATTGGGTAAAGGAGAGATTTGAGGAGTCGCTTCGCAAAAAAATTGACACCTATGCCGAGTACAGGGTTGTTCTGCGAGACGGAACAGTTAGGCACATCAGTGCCTCGGGTCATCCGGTTCTCAACGAAGACGGCGAGCTCATCCAGTTTGTCGGTACCGCTGTAGATGTGACAAAGCGCAAACAAGCTGAGGAATCATTGCGGGAAAGCGAGGCGAATCTCGCCCACATGAACCGCGTGAGCACGATGGGAGAGTTTGCTGCCTCGCTGGCCCATGAAATTTTGCATCCGATAGCGACCGCTCGCAACAACGCCCGCGCGGGAATGCGCTTTTTGGAAATGAATCCGCCGAATCTGGGTGAGGCCAGGGAAGCGTTCGGTTGTGTGGTCAGGGACGCGGACCGAGCCAGGGATATCGTTGGACGGATGCGCGATCACATGAAGAAAGCGCCACCGCGAAAGGAACGCCTTGATCTCAATGCGGCGCTTAGCGAAGTGCTCGTATTGGCGCAAAGCGTGATCCAGAAGAACGGCGTTTCGGTTCAGACTCGGCTTGCGGATGGATTGCTTCCGGTTCTGGGGGATCGGATACAGCTGCAGCAGGTCTTGCTGAACCTGATTCTGAATGCAGCTGAAGCAATGGGTTCGGCCGAGGAGAGGGCAAGAGATTTGTCGATCAGCACCCAACAAGACCGGCCAGACGTTCTCGTGACGGTGCGCGATTCCGGGCCTGGTATTGATCCGGAGCATCTCGATCGCGTCTTCGACGCCTTCTACACCACGAAGTCCAGTGGGACCGGCATGGGGCTGACGATATGCCGGTCCATTATCGATGCTCATGGCGGCAAGCTGTGGGCGGAACCAAATGAGCCTCGCGGCGCTGTATTCCGCTTCACCCTGCCGGCAGCCTAAGAGGACTCATGAATTCTCTTCGAGAGGCGAACCCGGCGGCAAAGCCGAACGCAGGCATCGCTCAAGATAGTTGTCGTCCACTGGCTTGCTGAAGGTAGCAGACAACCCAGTCCTTAAGAGCCTGATCCCTGACGACCTCATCGGGGTTGGCGGTAACGAGGATCGTCGAGATCGCGTACCCTGCATCGACCAAATGCCAGTGCAGTTCGACACCGGTCATTCCGGGCATGTGAACGTCGGCGACCAGGCAGGCGGTATCAGGAAAGTGGCGCAATCTTAGGAAATCGGCGCGCAGCCACACAAGGCGCCGAGAATAGCCTTTCTCACGACGGCCTCGCCTCTCGGATCGCAATACACACATACAATTATTCGAGGACTTGCCGACCTGGGCCTCGTCGAAGGTCACAACATTGCCATTGAGTGGCGATGGGGCCGCGGCTCAACGGAACAGTTCCCCTGGTACGCGGCCGAAGTCGCGGGTTTGAACACGGATGTTCGTCGTGGCCGGGAACAGTCCAGCGGGCTCGGCCGCCAAGAACGCGACCAAGACACCTCCCATTGTCATTGCGACGATCGAGGACCCGGTGCAACAAGGATTCGCCACAAGCCTCGCTCACCCGCGAGGCCGCATCACGGGGCTTAACCTCCAGACGCCGCCTTGCCGCGCACGAGCCTGCTTTTCGTATCAAAATTGCATGAAATGTCGTGGCCGCTTGTTCCTTTCCGGGCACGCGAAGCAAGCAAAGCTTTCCGGATCTTCGCGGCCAATTGAGATGCGCGGCAGTGTCAATGGGACTATAGTGCCCTTGGGGCGCGAGTGGCGCAACCGTGCGCCCTCACGAGCAAGAGGAGGCGATGATGCCAAAGTTCGTGATCGAGCGTTAGTTCGCCGGTGCCGGCAAGTGGCCAAAGCAGGAGCTGCAAGCGATCTCACAGAAGGCCTGTGGCGTCCTGCAGAACATGGGGCGGGAGATCCAGTGGCTTCAGAGTTTCGTTACCGACGACAAAATCTATTGCGTCTATATCGCGACAGACGAAGCCGCGGTGCGCGCGCATGCACAACTGGGCGGCTTTCCGGCTAACAGCATCGCGCGCGTGCGCGCGATGATCGACCCGACGACAACCGAGGGCGATACGATGCTCGAGGAAACGGATAATTCATAAGTGGGCCATCCACGCTCATGGGGGCAAGCTGTGGGTGGAAGCGAACGAGCCTCGGGGAGCCGTATTTCAGTTCACCGTGCCGACGGCGCAAGAGGACTTATGAATTCCCTTTGGCCGGCGTGCCCGGCTGCAGAGCCGAACGCAGGCAGCGTTCGAGATCGCTGTCGTCCGCCGGTTTGCTGAGGTAGCAAACAACCCCGTCTTTTAGAGCCTGATCCTTAACGACATCATCGGGGTAGGCGGTAACGAGGATCGTCGGGATTGCGTACCCTGCATCGACCAAATGCCTGTGCAGCTCAACTCCAGTCATTCCGGGCATGTGGACGTCGGCGATCAAGCAGGTGATTTCCGGCAAAAAGCGTGACGCCAGGAGATCGGCTGCTGAGGGAAACGCCTCGACATTGTAGCCCATTAACACTACGAGCCTTCGCATTGACTCGCGATAGAGCTCATCATCGTCGACGATGGATATTAGTGTTCGGTTCAACATTGCCGGATCCAGGCAACTTCTTCGCTCCACCACACCAGCGGCATGCCTCGCGCCTGCATGCAATCTCTAGTGTCCGGTACATTCCCCGATAATGCAATGACCACGCCCGTAAGCGATGGCTTAGGTTTCCGGCTATCCGCTTAGGCAAAAAGATACCTGTTCATCTCGACTGATTGTGCATAGAATGACACTGAAATAGGGGAAAAAGGCGCTTTCCGCCCAGGATACCGAGAATGGGTGAGGCAAATCCCTGTGTCTTGGTTATCGATGACGATCCCGAGTTTCGCGACTCGGTCGTGCGGCTATTGCGAACAGTCGGCCTACCTGCCCGACAATTTTCGTCTGTTCCCGATTTTCTCAAGGCCGATCAGCCGGACGGTCCCTCTTGCCTGGTGCTCGACGTGAGAATGCCGGGGCGAAGCGGTCTTGAGCTTCAGCGCGACCTTGTTGCCGCAAACAGGCAAGTGCCGATTATCTTCATCACAGCGCACGCCGACGTGCCGATGACCGTGCAAGCGATGAAGGGCGGTGCGATAGAGTTCCTTACAAAGCCATTCCGCGATCAGGATCTGCTTGACGCCATCGAGGCCGGCCTAGCTCGCGATCGTGCCCGTCGAGAGAGTGATAGCGCATTGGCTGCGCTCAAAGAGCGTTTCGAAATGCTCAGTTCCCGCGAGCGTGAAGTCATGCTCCAAGTCGTGGCCGGTCGCCTGAACAAGCAGATTGCCAACGATATCGGCATCGCCGAATCCACGGTGAAGGTGCATCGCACCAACCTGATGCGGAAGATGAAGGCGCGTTCGCTTCCCGAGCTCAGCCGGATGGCGGACACCCTCAACGTGAGGCGACCGCAGCCGTAGAGTCCTCTGCGGAGAGCATGCTCGCGAGGGCGCTATCCATCCGCGCAGACTGCTATCTGCGCATTTTGCTGCGCCGCTGCCCCCCTCCCTTAAGGGTCCCTCCGGCTAACGGACCCAGAGCGTGGTTCGCCCGTTCGCTTCTAAGCGATCGTTTAGCGCAAGCAACCACAAGCCGACCTCACAGTACCTCCCGCGGAATCGACCGCAGCGCTTGAAGCCGCTTAGTTACACGTCATAACGCTCTTTTCGGAAGACCGCATGTACCAAGCACACGAGGTTATGATGCGCGCATTTATCGGACATTTGGCGCATGCCGAACCGGGATTTGACGTAAATCACGCCGCTCAAAGTTCGGATACGGACAAGGCATTCGTTCTTCCGCCAACCAAAGTTTCATTCGGACCGTTTCGCCTGCTTCCGAGACGGTTTCTTTTGCTAGATGGCTCGAGCCCGTGTCTACCTTTCTCCGCTTCAGACGAGCACGGGGGGCTTGGGATCGCCGCCGTCTGCGCTGTGGTGGCGGTCGCCGCCGCGCTCGATTCGATCCTGTCAGCCTTCGCGCTGGCGCCCCTCCGTGTAGCCCGCCTAGAGCGCGCTGAGCGATGAACGATCGACTCTCAACACTCAAACTGTTTGTCCGCGCCGCGCGCCTCGGCAACTTCTCCGGTGCTGGACGCGAGCTCGGCCTGTCGCAGCCGTCTGCATCCCGGCTGATCGCCGCGCTCGAGGAGGAGGTCGGCGCCACGCTCTTCAGCCGTACCACGCGAGCGGTGACGCTGACCGAGGCCGGCGCAACGTACCTGATGCGCGTCGAGGCGATCCTGGCGGCGCTCGACGAGGCCGACCACGAGGCACGCGGAACGGGAGAGTTGCGCGGCGCGCTCCGCGTTGGCACGTCGTCAAGTTTCGTGCTCAGGGAAATCATCCCGCGGCTTCCCGCGTTTTTGAAGCAGCACGCAGCGCTGAAGATCGAACTCGTGGCGAACGACCGCTACCAAGACCTCGTGACCGAGGGCATCGACGTCGCGTTCCGGTTCGGCGCCCTGCCCGACTCGAGCGCGATGGTGCGCAAAATCATCCACCTGCCGAGGATACTCATGGCCTCCCCAGACTACCTACGAGATCGCGGCACGCCGACGATGCCGTCGGACCTCGCGCACCACTCGGTGATCATCGGTCCGGCGCACCCCTCGCCGACCTTCTCCTTCCGCAAGGACGGCCGCGTCACCTCCGTGCGCGTTGACAGCCAGCTCGCTATCACCATCAACGAAGGAGCCACGGCAAGCGCCGTCGCCGGGCTGGGGATTGTCGCGTCGAGCGAAAACAGCGCGCGGGCAGAGCTCGAGATCGGGCAGCTCGTGCGGGTGCTGCCTGACTGGGATTTCGGCTCGATGGAAGTGAATGCGCTCTTCGTCAGCGGAAAGACCATAAAGCCTGCCGCACGCGCATTTGCCGACTTCCTACTCAGGGAGCTCCGAACTGATCCTGGTCCTCGCCCACCTCGCCGCGCACTAGCCCGGCTCTCAGAGGCTCCAGAAAGCGTGTCCGTGCGTCCAAACCAATAGACCGAGCCGTGCCAACGTGTGCATGCAAGTGGCATCCATGCGCCATGATTGCGGTGCGCCCCGTCACGTCGTCGAGTGCAAAGGCTCGGCAGTATAGACAGGAGCAACTTAACGGAGAAAAACCCATGGAGCTTCATCAAGTTCGCTATTTCCTCGCCGTCGCGTCCACACTCAACTTCACCCGCGCGGCCGAGCAATGCAATGTCACGCAGCCCGCCCTGACCAAGGGGGTGCAGAAGCTCGAGCAGGAGCTCGGCGGCCAGTTGATCTACCGCGAGCGCCAGCTGACGCAGCTCACCGACCTTGGGAAGGAAGTCCTTCCGATTCTGGCGCGCACACTGGCCTCGGCGGAGACGGCGCGTCGCAGAGCCAAGGAATTCCAACGCAAGGAGGTCGCGCCACTGAGGATCGGCCTAGCCCCCTCCATCTCGGCGTCGCTCATCCTCGATCTGATCGCGGAGATCGAAAAGTTCGTCCCTGGACTTCACGTCGAGCTGCGCGAGGGCGCGGCGGAGACGCTCGTCGACCTCCTGCTTGAGGGGGAGATCAACGCCGCAATGGTCGGGGACGTACAGGACATGCCCGCCCGCATCGACGACTGGTTGCTGTTCGAGGAGCGCTACGTCGCGGTTCTCGCGCCGACACACCGGCTCGCAAACCGCCCCTCGATCGGCATCGACGACCTCCGCGAGACCGTCTTGCTGGAACGCGCCGGATGCGACGTCGCCTCGAAGATCCAACGATCGTATTTCCACGACGAACCGCTCCAGCTGGGCCACTGCAGCGGCCACGACTTGCACCTGCAGCACATGGCCGCGGCTGGCTTCGGCGTGATACTCGCGCCCGAGCACATGCCGCGCCTTCCGACGCTCAAGACCATTCCGCTCGAAGGCGACCCGGTTTCGCGGGAGGTGCGGCTGCTGGCTGTGCAGGGGCGCCGCTACTCGCCGGCGCTGGACGCTTTCGTCAAGGTCGCGCGGCTTCGCGACTGGTCGGTCGAAGTCCCCCGCTGGGGCACGCCGCACGCAACGCTACCGGAGGTGACGAGCGCGCCCGCATGACCACGACACGCACGCCGGCGGCCAACCGCTTCCAGCCAATCGATCCGCGGCCTGACACCTTCCCGATGCCAAACAAGACCGACAAGACACTCGCCCAGGTTCGCACCGAGCTGTTGACGACGTTCAGCGCTCGTTGAGGGCCGGACCTCTCCAGACTTCCTTCAGACGCCGACGGCCATCCACTCCTCCGAGCAGTAGCTGCAACGGACCCCTCGTCCTGAGTTACTCAACCAAGCCATTCGCGCCGGGTTGGAGTCGCGCGACCTGACCGTAGTGCATATGGCCGGATTGGGGATCACGGACAATTCGTCATCTGCAACGTCACACCGGCCGAGATCGTTGCCTTCGCTGAACGGGAGTTGGCAGGCCGGGAATTTGATATGCTGTTCGTTTCCTGCACGAACTTCCGGGCCGTCGAGGCCCGTCGGTTGTTGACGCAGCGCTTCGGCGTCCCAGTCGTCACCAGCAATCAGGCGACGATCAATGCGGCCTTCGACGCCATCGGCGTCTCAGCGAAGTGGCGGGACGCCTTATCGCGGTCTGCTTAGCGAGGCACAGCGGACGAGATTTGCTCACGTTGAGTTCTTCGCATTTCGCCCCTCAACGGACGTCAGCACGACTGGTTTCGCATTCAATAGTCTGGCCTCACCTCACCGGAAATTCGGGCTAAGCCACTGCCGCGATCGCGCGTTCTATCTCCGGCGTAGGTGTGGCTGGCTCGGCGTGAACCTGGAGAAGATCGTCCCACTGCATGTCTTTATAGTTAAAGCTGCGCGCGAGCGTGGGCTTCACCACCATGAAGTAGGGCGATAAATCGAAGTCGCGCGGCGCGTAGAGTGATGAGTGACGGATCGCGGCGACTTCGCGCCGCGCGGACTGATTCTCGATGTACGTGATCTTGGGCAGGACCGGATAACGCACGGCCTCGAATGCCTGCGCAATCAGCGACGAACAGATGATGCGGCTCGCATCGCCGGAGCCGAGCGCGATGGTTCGGCGACGCCAACGCTGCGTCAGCGGACATGGGAATAGATAGCGCATGAGGTCGATGATGTTCTTGAAATCGTATCCGAGACCAATGCGTTCGAATGCATAGCGGCAGACCTGTTCGCAGTCCGCTTCGCTCAGGCCAACTGGCCGGCAGATGCGGGTTTGACAATGCAAATACTTCGACAGAGGCGCCGACACGACACCTTCGTCGACATTGGCTTCAATCAGGACGTGGGGCTCGCCGCCGGTTGTGGCGCTCGCTATCGACCCGACGTACAACGCAGAATGCGACCAGGTCGATTGAGTGAGATATTTGATGCCGCCGGAAATACGACCTTTGCCTTCGACCAGCAGAACGTCACCGGGTCGAAGCGTATCGCGTAAGGCCCTCGCTGCATCATCCGAGATGAGCGGCTCACGGTGATTGGCCGGCTTCTGCAGCCGGGCAATCAAACGTTCGACGTTGTCGAACATCCAGCCCATCACTCGTTCCTTGCTTTTTGGCGCTTTCCCGTATGGCGGTTCCAGACGACTGTCCCGTCGTTATGCAAGCGTAGTCAGGAACGATGGACCGGGCCATTGCACGGAGGTTGATCTGTGCAGTGCATTTGTCTGAGACGACCATACCTAAGTTTACTACCACCCGGGCCCCTCCCAGTGATGGGAATGTCGCGCCTCGCCCGGCAGCTACCTGGTTATCGGTCCATCAGCAAGGTGACACTGCTCTTCACCGGATGCGCTTCCGAGGTCGCAGGGGTGGAGCGAAGCGACAAATCAAGACGCTAATTTCGGGTTTTGGCCCTTGGCGTTATTTCGCGTGCGCGCAATAATCAGATTGCTTCAGGGTAAAAGCGGACATCAATTGGCAGGCAGGACCGCCTGGCTCCGTCGAGAATGACCCAAAAGAGACTTTAACGTTCGAGTTGCAGGATCACGATCGCAGGCGCGTCTCCTCAGCGAAATCTCGGCAAAGCGATCCAAAGCGTCGTTTGTTTCTAGCGTTGCGACCACCGAAAGTCTCGAGGAGTGGTACCGAGCACATAACGGAAATGGCGCGCTAGATGACCTTGGTCGAAAAAGCCCACGGCTATCGCAATTTCCGCCAACGAGAGATCCGTCTGAACCAGCATCTCCTGGGCGCGCTCGATTCGCTTTTGTATGAGGTAGACATGCGGGGTCACCCCGACGGATTGCTTAAATTGTCGCGCAAAATGATGCACTGATAGTCCGACGACTCCAGCCAGAATCGACAGATCGATACTTTCGCCCAAATGCACTTCCACGTATTCCCGCACCCGACGCATCGCGCGGGGCGACAATCCGCCGTGTGCTTGCTGTGCTTGCGGCAGCGTCGAAATATCAATAGAGCCCAGGCGCGGGCGTGTGTGCAGGTTGCAGTTCGTTGGATTGCTCGAGGCACGCATAGGGTGATCGGGTCGGGTCACAAGCGCGGACCGACTGTCATTGCTGCCGGCGATCAGCAATTGCGCGGTGATATCGGTCCGGTCCTGACGCCGGAAGAGCTCGACGTCTCGCTCGAAGATCGACCACAAGCTGATACCCGCCCGGAGCCCGCGATCATCGAGCATGAGGGACGTGCGCGCGACCCGGTTTGCGCCGACAATGCGCTGGTTGCCGTCAATCGCCAGCAGCATGCCTGCCCCCCCTCCCTGCGGCGGCGCTATCGCGACGATCCACTCTCGACGGAACTGCTCACGAAAAAATCGCTCTTCTATCGCGCGCGCTGATCGTACTGTTAGCGCGCCAGTCAGCGCGTGCGCTCGTTCGGAGAGTTCGGGATCGATGGCGGAGACGTCCAAGACTGCTATCAGTTGCCCATCGACCCCGAACACCGGCGCGCCTGAGCAGCTCAAGTTAATGTGTCTGGACCTAAAATGCTGGCTTTTGTGAACAGTAACAGGCTGCTCATCGACGATGCAGGTGCCGATGCCGTTTGTGCCCTCCACCTCCTCGGACCATACCCCGCCGAGCCAGGTTCCCCAATATTGGAACTCCCTTGCCCGGGTAAGTTCGCCGCGATGCGCAACTGCGACGCCCGAGCTATCACAGAACAAGACAGTATATCCAGCTTCGCGAACAACCTCGTATAATTGATCTATCTCTTCTTGGGCGCTGAAGATGAGCCTATCGAGCGGTTCGCGAAAATTTTTCAGCTCAGCAGGCGTGAGGATACGTGGCGCCTTGCTATCGATTGGATCGAGTCCGTATTTTTTTGCTGATCTTTGCCAGGAACTTGATACCGATTCTATCCCCGGCGGAGGCGTCGCCCCCTCGGCAACCGAGCAAACGTGTTCAACGTGCCCCACGATAGTGCCGAGCGACCTTACAGAGTGCTCCGAGAGTTCCATCTCCGCACCTGGTTGACGATGGTAGCTATAGCAATGGCGCGCCGTCCAGTTTGCTACTATGGCGAAACGCGCTGTCGTGGCGAACGGCGCGCATCAAAGCACCGCGGATACCAAAAAAGCATTGTTGAAGCGCTTCAGCGTACACCGCGCGGAGTACCCACGCAATCACCGCAACTGACGGAACTCTTTTCGCCTATTGGCAGTGCTGATCCCGACGCAACAATTGATCAAACCTCCCGGTAAAAAAGCAAGAGCCTCCGGGCCGGATCAAATCCCTCCAAGAGGAGCTAGATCATTCGTGGGATGCTCACCTTCAGACCGACCTTCGCGGTCTTGTGCTTCGCTCTGAAATGCAATGGAGAGCAGTATGATCGACACTGGACATTTGGGCGCCGCATCAGACAATATTGCTGAAGCAACGCAACGCATTGCGACGATAGTCGCCAGCGCACAGACCCTTCGGCGCTTTCTGGATCATCGACCGCTGGACCTGGACGAGGTACGACAAGCGGTCGATTGCATCGTGAGGAACGCCTATCTAGCCAGTGACGTGATCTACCGGTTCCGCGGGCTCGAGGCGTCGCCGGGCGCTAATTCCGTCGTTGCTTAGGTGCACCCAACCGCCCATGCGACCGACGCGCGCCCAATGGGCAGAAAGGGCGGTGAACCGCTGCAGCCTTTGAAGGGTTTGCGACAGAACCGACGAGCCAGCTTGGCCGCCTTCATGTTGCGGCGCTTCACCGGCGAGGGAAAAGCTGGTCCATTACTGCGTTCGTAGTGCGCTCGGAACGGCTATCGTCAAGCTGATGGACGCCACCGAAGGCGGGACTGAACTGGCGTACAAGCACTTCATCCAGCAAGCTTCGGGCGTTGTGCAGACGTGCCTCTACCGTCTCCGATGTGAGTGCAGACAACTCGTCACACTGCCCCGGCGTCATGCCGTCGACAACGCGGGCCACGAACACGGTGCGCAGCTCATCGGGCAACTCATCTATCGACCGCTCCAGGATGTTTCGGACCGCACCGTCGGCCATCTATCACTCCTGGAGCAACTCCTTGCTACCCTCGCAGCGCCGCACTATCTGAGACCAATCCCTGGAAGGGTTTATCTCACGGAGTCTTCCCATTCGGGCCACTCGGCTCCGGAGCGTCATTCCGTGCGCGCTGACACGCACACTGGATGACGGGCAAGGACTAAGACGACGACTTCAGCGAATCCGTATCGACCGGCAGGCTGCGCACGCGCTTGCCGGTCGCGGCGAAGATCGCATTGGTCACTGCAGCACCGACAATGGCCGTCGGAGCCTCACCAATGCCACCCGGAGCCTCTGCGTTCTTAATCAAGTGCGTCTCCACCACCGGCACCTCGTTGATACGCATCGGCAGATAGCTGTCGAAATTGCTCTGCTCGACCCGTCCATCCTTGAAGGTGATCGAGCCATGGAGCGCGGCGGTCAGCCCGAAAAGCGTTCCACCCTGAACCTGTGCTTCGATCGTATCGGGATTGACGTACATGCCGCAATCAACCGCACAGACGATCCGCTTGACTTTGACAGAGCCGTCGGCCGCCACTTCGACCTCAGCGACTGCCGACAAGTAACTTCCGAATGCGAATTGTACCGAGATTCCGTGGCCATGCCGGGTGGGAAGTTGTGATCCCCAGCCTGCTTTTTCGGCAGCAAGGGACAGAACAGCAAGCGCTCGCGGATTGTGACCAAGCAATCCCTTGCGATAAGCGACAGGATCCTGCTTCGCAGCATGCGCGAGTTCATCCATGAAGCTTTCGACCACAAAAACATTGTGAGTCGGTCCGACGCCGCGCCAGAAAGCCGTGCGGACACCAGGGGGCTCGACCCGGACATAGTCGACGTGGATATTGGGCAGCGCATAGGGCGGCTCGGCCGCGGCTTCTACGGCATCGAGGTCCAATCCGTCCTTGAACCAATAGGGAATATAGCGAGCGGCGATTGAGGAGCCGGCGATCCGATGCGTCCAGGCAACCGGCTTGCCGACCGCATCAAGTCCGGCCGACAGCCGATCGAAGTAGTACGGCCGATACATATCGTGCTGGATGTCTTCCTCGCGGCTCCAGATCACCTTCACCGGGCCATCGACGTGCTTGGCGATCTTGACGGCAAGCACCGTGCCATCGGCCTCCAGCCTTCGGCCGAAGCCACCGCCAATCAGATGATTATGAATTTTGATCGCATCCTTTGGCAGGCCGGTGAGTTCGACCACCTGAGACTGCGTGAGCGCCATCGCCTGCGTCCCGACCCAGATGTCGCAGCGATCCTTCTGAAGATGAACAGTACAGTTCATCGGCTCCATCGTCGCATGGGCCAGGAAAGGCACCTGATAGACGGCTTCGAGTCGTTGCGCCGCCTCCGCAAGAGCCTTCCCTGCATCGCCATCGTTACGGGCAACCGCGCCCGACTTTTTGGATTCTTCCTCCAATTGCTTGACGATATCGGCGTTTCTGACCTTGCCATTCGGCCCGTCGTCCCACGTGATGGCGGCAACCTCCAACCCCTTCTTCGCCGCACCCATGTGATCCGCCACCACGGCAACAGCTTCATCGATATTGACCACCTGCCGGACGCCCTTCACTGCCAGCGCGGCCTTCTCGTCCACCGTTTTCGCCTTGCCACCGAGCACAGGCGAAATAGCAACCGCGGCGACCTTCATTCCCGGCAATCGCGTGTCGATGCCGTAGAGCGCGCGCCCATCGACCTTTATCGATGAATCCACGCGCTTGGCACGCGTGCCGATCAGGGCGAAATCCTTTGGATCCTTCAATTTCACGTTTGCTGCAGGCGGCACAGGCAATTTCGCCGCAGCCTTCGCAAGTTCGCCGTAGCTCAGATGCTTCGAGCCTGACGCATCGAACACGACGCCGTTCTTGGCATGGCAAGTCGCTGGATCGACATTCCAGCGCTTGGCAGCAGCCGCAATCAGCAGATTACGACCCACTGCGCCTGCCTGACGCAGCGGCGTCCAGAAGGCGCGAACAGAGGAGGAAGCACCTGTAGTTTGAATGTGCAGGAACGGGTTGGCGTAAAGCGCATCATTTGCCGGCGCATGCTGAACCTCAATCTGGTCAAGCTTCACTTCCAGTTCTTCAGCGAGAAGCATTGAGAGCGCCGTGTAAACCCCCTGTCCGATCTCGGCCATCGGCATGACCAGTGTCACGGCGCCGGTTGGATTGATCCGTATAAATCCGTTCGGCGCGAAAGTACCCGTGACCTCGTTTTCGACCACCCGCGAAGCAGGCGCCGCGAAGACGGATTCGGTGCTTGCACCGGTCAGCGCAAAACCAAGCAGCAAGCCTGCGCCCTGTAGAAAGGCGCGCCGTGACATCGCTGCTTCATCGGCGATCTGCTCTCTCAGAATAAGCTCATCCATGATCTCAAACTCCCGCAGCGCGCTTGATCGCAGCGCGGATGCGCTGATAGGTTCCGCATCGGCAGACATTCCCCGACATGGCGGCGTCGATGTCGTTATCCGTCGGCTTCGGCGTGTCCTTCAGCAGCGCCGCCGCCGACATGATCTGGCCGGACTGGCAGTAGCCGCACTGCACCACCTCCAGCTCCAGCCACGCCTTCTGCAAGGCTGCGCCCTGCGGCGCCTGGCCGATCGCCTCGATCGTGGTGACTGCGCTTTCGCCGACGCTGTCGACCGGTGTCTGGCAGGAGCGGACCGCCTGGCTGTCGACATGCACGGTGCAGGCGCCGCACAGCGCCTGGCCGCAGCCGAACTTGGTCCCGGTCATACCGAGCACATCGCGCAGCACCCACAGCAGCGGGGTGTCGCCGTCGACATCGACCTCATGGGGTGTGCCGTTGATCTTTAACGTGAAAGCCATGGATGCCTCTCGGTGGCTAGGGCTGACAGGACGCAGCCGGTCGACCCGGACCGCGCCGGCCGACTGCATGCATCAATGGGCACGTGTCCCTACGGACGAACGCGGATGATGGTCTTTCCCTTGCGTCGCTCGGTCCGGTTGAAGGCGGCGACGGCATCGTCGAGGGTCGCGATGGTGCCGACGTTCGTCCGCAGTCGCTCGTCCCGCACCCGCTGGACGATCTCACCCAGTTGGGCACGATCGGACTCGACAACGAAGTCGACCGCCAAGCCGTCGGCGGGCCGCGCCTCGGTCGGGCCGGCGATGGTCACCAACGTTCCTCCGGCTCGAATCAGGGCTGCGGACCGCTTCCCGATGGCACCGCCGAAGACATCGAAAACCAGATCGACTGAGCCGACGTCTTCCAGGGCGTCGTTCTCGAGGTCGGTGAACTCCTGCGCGCCGAAGTCGAGTACCGCCTGACGGTCGGCGGCGCGTCCGGTGCCGATGACGTAGGCTCCGGCCTCACGTGCGAGCTGGGTTACCATCGAACCGACTACGCCGGCCGCGCCGTGCGCGAGGACGCGCTGCCCTGCCCGAAGGCGACCGTGCTCGAACAGTCCCTGCCATGCGGTCAGGCCCGGCATCGGCAGGCTCGCGCCCACGGTGAAGTCGACGTCGCCTGGCAGCGGCGCGAGGTTGCGCGCCTCGACTGCCACATACTCGGCCAGGGTGCCGTCGCGAGTCCAGTCCGTGAGGCCGAACACCCGTTGTCCCACCGACAGCCCCGTCGTGCCATAGCCGAGTGCGGTGACCACTCCAGCCAGTTCGTGACCGGGGATCGACGGTGTTCGGTCGCGGTCGAGGCGATCGGTCCAGGTCGGGGGCCACGTCAACTCATCCCAGGTGAATCCCGACGCATGAACCTGAACGACGACGTCGTTTATCGCTGCCTGCGGCTCTGGCCGCTCCACCAGCTTCATCCCGGCCGTTCCCGACGCCTGGTCCGTCACAACGATTGCCTTCATGGGAATTATCTCCTCGGTCATTTGTCTCTGGTGGAATGCTGCAAGGATGGAAAACCCGTCGCGCATCGGCGTCACCGCAACTCACTCCGCCGCGGCCGCCATCGTTTGGGTGGGCTTGCCCTCGTTCTTGCCTTCCGCGAGGTTGCGCACCACCATGTAGAAGATCGGCGTGAAGATCAGGCCGAACAGCGTAACGCCGAGCATGCCGAAGAACACGGCTACTCCGACCGCCTGGCGCATCTCGGAGCCGGAACCGGTCGACAGCACTAGCGGCAGCACGCCAAGGATGAACGCGAACGACGTCATCAGGATCGGCCGCAGGCGGAGCCGGCAGGCCTCGATGACGGCCTCCAGCCGCGGCCTGCCCTCGCGCTCGATGTCGCGCGCGAACTCGACGATCAGGATCGCGTTCTTGGCGGCAAGTCCCACCAGCACCACGAAACCGATCTGGGTCAGGATGTTGACGTCCTGGCCCATGATGCGCACGCCGATGGTGGCCGCAAACAGGCACATCGGCACGATCAAGATCACCGCGAACGGCAGCGTCCAGCTGCCATATTGCGCCGCCAGCACCAGATAGACGAACAGCACACAGATCGGGAACACATAGAGGCCGGCATTGCCACCCGTCACCTGTTGATAGGACAGATCGGTCCATTCGAGGGAAAAGCCGCTCGGCAATGTTTCGTCGGCGAGCTTCTTGATGGTGTTGAGCGCCGTCGTCGAGCTTACGCCCGGCGCCGGCTCACCCTGCAGTTCGGACGCCGAGTAGAGATTGTAGCGCGCGACACGATCGGGGCCCGAGATGTTCTTAAAGTCCACGACGCTACCGAGCATCACCATATCGCCTGCGGCGTTACGGGTCCGCAGCCGCGTAAGATCGGTGGTCTCCTTGCGGAATGGCAGGTCGGCCTGCGCGGTCACGTGATAGGTGCGACCGAACAAATTGAAGTCGTTGACGTAGGTCGAGCCGAAATAGGTCTGGATCGTGTCATTGATATTGGCGATGGGAACGCCGAGCTTCTGCGCCTTGACGCGATCGATGTCGACGAATAACTGCGGCGTGTTTGCAGAGTACGGCGAGAAGACGGAAGTCAGGTTTGGCGACTTCCGCGCGGCGGCGACGAGTTCGTCGGTCGCGGCCGCCAGCAGCTCAGGGCCGCGCCCTTGCCGATCCTGGATACGGATGGTGAAGCCGCCGCCGGTGCCGATGCCCGGCACCGCGGGCGGCGGAATGACGATGATGAAAGCGCCCTGAATCACCGACAACCGCTTGCGCAGTTCGGCGGTGATCGCGGTTGCCGTCAGCCCCTTCTTCACCCGCGCCTCCGGCTCGTCGAACACCGGGAACAATGCCGCGGCGTTGCCTGCCTGCGTGCGCGTCGCGCCGGAAAACCCGGCAAATGCCCCGACGCGGACGATGCCGGGCGTGTCCAGCGCAATCCGCTCGATCTCGCGGACCACCGCGGTGGTCCGCGCCAACGACGCGGCGCCCGGCAATTGCACCGAGATGATGAGGTAACCGCGATCCTGCGCGGGAATGAAGCCCTGCGGCGTGGTCACGATCAGCCAGCCCGCGCTGCCGATCAGCGCCACATAGATCAGGAGCATCACCGCCGAATGCCGGATCACGAAGTCGGCGGCCGCCGCATAGCCGTGCGCTAGGCCGTCGAAGATGCGGTTGAACAGCGCGGTGAAGCTCTCCCAGCCGCGCGCGATGATGTTCCAGCGCGCCGGCGGACGCTTCTCCTCGTGCGGCACCAGGATCTGCGAGGCAAGCGCCGGCGACAGCGTCAGCGAGCAGAAGCAGGAGATCGCGGTCGCGACCGCAATGGTGACCGCGAATTGCTGGAAGAACTGCCCGGAAATGCCGCCCAGGAACGCCGTCGGCACGAACACCGCGCACAGCACCAGCGCGATCGAGACCAGCGCGCCACCCACCTCCTCCATCGTCTTGAGCGCTGCCTCCCGCCGGCTCATACCGTGCTCGAGATGCCGCTCGACATTCTCGACCACCACGATGGCGTCGTCGACCACGATGCCGACCGCGAGAACCAGACCGAACAGAGTGAGATTGTTGATGGAGAATCCGAGCGCCGCCATCACCGCAAAGGTGCCGACCAGCGACACCGGGATCGCGATGATCGGAATGATCGCCGGTCGCCAGCCCTGCAGAAACACGAGCACCACGATGACGACGAGCGCCATCGCCTCATAGATCGTCTTGATCAGCTCACGGATAGACTGAGCGATGAATTCGGTGGGGTTGTAGCCGATATTGTAGTCGAGGCCCTTCTGGAAGCTCGTCTTGAGCTGCGCCATCGTGTCGGAGATATGCTTGGCGGTCGAGAGCGCGTTCGATCCGGGCCGTTGCGTCACCACCATTGCGACGGCCGTCTTGCGCAAGATTAAGCTGTTGGTGGCGTAGGACAGCGCACCGAGTTCGACGCGGGCAACGTCGCGCAGCCGCACGGTACGGCCGTCCGAGCCGGCCTTCACCACGATGTCCTCAAACTGCCTGATATCCTTGAGGCGGCCGGTGAAGACCAGGTTCGGCTGGAATGCGCGATCGGCAATCGGCGGCTCCGCGATCTGTCCGCCCGCGATCTGCAAGTTCTGCGCGCGGATCGCTGCCAGCACCTCGGTCGAGGTCAGACCGAGATTGGCGATCCGGTCGGGATCGAGCCACAGCCGCATCGAGTAATCGCGCGCGCCGAACATCTGGATGTCGCCGACGCCGTCGATCCGCAGCAACTGGTCGCGAACCTGGAGCAGCGCATAGTTGGAGATGTAGAGCTGGTCGAAAGTGTCGTCAGGCGACAGCATGAACACAACCATCAGGATGTCGGGCGAGTTCTTGCGCGTGGTGACGCCATTGCGCTGCACCTCTGCGGGCAGCCGCGGCTGCGCGATCGCGACGCGGTTCTGCACCAACACCTGGGCCTTGTCGAGGTCGGTGCCGAGCTTGAAGGTGACGGTAATGGTGAGCTGGCCGTTCGAGGTCGCCTGACTGTAGAGATACAGCATGTCCTCAACGCCGTTGATCTCCTGCTCGATCGGCGCGGCAACGGTGTCGGACACGGTCTGCGCCGAAGCGCCCGGATATTGCGTGGTGACCGTGACGGTCGGCGGCACCACTTGCGGATATTCCGAGACCGGCAGCGTCTGGTAGGCGATCGCGCCGACAATCACGAGCACGATCGACAGCACCATCGCCAGGATGGGCTGGTTGATGGAGAGCCTTCCGAGATTCATGGCTTGGCACCTGCCGGAGCCTTCTCGCCTGCCGGCGACTGCGCCATTTTCGGCGTCACCTTGGCGCCGACGCGGGCACGCTGCAGCCCGCTGACGATGACGTGATCCTCCGCCCTGAGGCCCTCGCGAATCACGCGCAGCCCCTCATCGAGCGGCCCGAGCACCACCGGCCTTGCCTCCACCGTGTTGTCGTCCTTGACCACGAATACGATCTTGCGCGACTGGTCGGTGGCTATAGCGGTATCCGGCAAAAGCAGCGACTCATAGGGCGAGGAGCCAATCAGCCGGACGCGGCCGAACTGGCCGGGCAGGATGGACAGATCGTGGTTTGGGATGATCGCGCGGCTGCGCAGCGTGCCGGTGGAGACATCGAGCCGGTTGTCGATGAAATCCATGTGGCCCTCGTGCGAAGGCTTGGTTTCGCCGGTCAGCGCTACTTGCATCGGATTGGGCGTATCGCGTGAACTCGGCCGCTTGCCCTCGAACCACAGCTTGTTGTTCTTCAGGTAGGTCGCCTCGTCGACATCGAAATAAATGTAGATGGGATCCATTGACACGATGGTGGTCAGCAATGTGGATGCGCCATTGTCACTGCCGCTGACGAGATTGCCGACACTGAC
Source organism: Bradyrhizobium sp. Cp5.3 (assembly GCF_000426265.1). Classification (NCBI taxonomy): domain Bacteria; kingdom Pseudomonadati; phylum Pseudomonadota; class Alphaproteobacteria; order Hyphomicrobiales; family Nitrobacteraceae; genus Bradyrhizobium; species Bradyrhizobium sp. Cp5.3. Next base: position 33,576 of record NZ_AUFA01000024.1, read on the forward strand.
GAGATGGCGGCTGATACGGCCGCTAATTGGCGCCACCACATGGGTGAATTCGACGTTGAGCTGGGCCGCCTTCAGCGCGCCCTCCGCCCGGATCTCGGCGGCGTGCGCGGCCTGCAGTGCCTCGCGGCGCTGGTCGACGACCTGTTCGGAGACTGCGCTGGTCTGGACAAGGGTCAGGCCGCGATCGAGCTCGCGCTTGGCAAGCTCGGTCTTTGCCCGGGCGTCGGCAAGCTGGCCATTGGCTTGCTCGGCCACCGCCTCGAACGGCCGCGGGTCGATGATGTAAAGCAGGTCGCCGGCATGCACCATGTCGCCGTCCTTGAACTCGACATTGGTGACAAAGCCGCCGACGCGGGCGCGGACCTGGACCTCCTCGACCGCCTCGAAGCGGCCGGTGAACTCGTCCCAGTCGATGACGGTCCGTTTGATCGGTTGGGCCACCGTCACCGGCGGCGGAGGCGCGGCCGCTTGCGATTGCGCCTTCCCGTGGCAGCCGGCGAGCGCCAGCGCGAACAGCATACCGATCGGTGCGCCGGCGTATCGTGGAAGTCGGCGGAACGGACCGCGATCGAGCCGCGTCGCCGGAGCCGGATACTCCGTTCTGTCAGTCGCACTCACTTCCGTCTCCAAGGACCTAGAATGTTGCAATTGAATTGGACAGGTCGACACCGTTACCGTCGGCCGGTCTCGATACAGCCGGCAGCATCACTCGCGCCACTGTTCCGACACCGACCTCCGACTTGATTTGGCAGCCGCATTTGGGAAAAGGGTTACTTGGCTGACCCCACCGCCAAGAGGCGCGACGACTTCAATTGCGTCGTTGCTTTGCATCACGAGCCTCCTGGCTTCTCAATCTGGCATCGTGTTCCGCGTGTCGGTTTTGGCACTGAATGTTTCGGTACGGCGATGCTTCGGAGAGTGACCTTGCAACGTGGGCGAGGGAAATCACCTCTCGCCATGGAGTCGATAGACAATCGTTATTGCCGCTTGCCGCGCGGCGTGATGCCGTAGCGAGGCATGCAACGAGCCACATCGCACCTTGAAACCGACGGCCATATTCTGCAGCGACGTCTAAGCCGCATTCAGTCGCCTATCAGCAATCATTGCCGTCGCGGTTTGCACAACTGGTGCCGCGAAATTGAGCCGTGAGCCCCGAGAGAAGTTCGCAAATGGCGCGCGAGAACAGCAAGAAGCGCGCAGGGCACTGTGGGTCAGTCATGCTTCGCATAAATAACTCAAATGCATTTTCACGATCTAGCGCCTCTTGGACGAATTGGTCATTTTGCGTGCCAACGCATTCGAAGATCACTCAGGAGACCACCAGCTTCGGCTGAAGCTACCTTCGCCCCTTGCTTTGACACCGATCGGAGCGTTCACTGGCTCAACGACGACGGTGATCGCCAAAAGAGACATCTCACGAATTATCTTTGTAAGCGAGAGGTGGCATTTCGGCCACAGAACCCGGCTGAGAAATGGGACGACAATTGAGAAGCGATGAACGACTCTGCCTTCCTTTTCGTGAACGTTCTTTGACAATGTGTGAGTTTATGTGGTCATCGAAACAATAGGGAGTCCATGCACGGTCGCAACGCAGTACGTGAAGGTGGGTTCTCAAACCTGTCCTGGAAGTCGTCTCGCACAACGGCTTCTTTGTTGTGACTCTATAGGTTGATGATGGAAGCATTCGTTCGCCCGCAGAATCGCAGAGGATTTCTTGGGAAGCGCTTTGACTATTTGGCTCTGCTTCCCGCAGCGGCGGCGATTTGTTATCCATTTCTCCTCAATGCTTTTCATGCCATCGTCGGCACGCAAGCCGCAAGCCTGCCACCGCTCGCACTCGCCAGCGCGATCTTCATCCTGATCGTTGCGTTCGTCGTGCCGTTTCTTGGGATAGCACTGGCTTGTCGACCCACGTCCGATCTCAGTTCAAGACGCCTCGCCTATGCCAGCGTTGTGTCGCCAACGCTCTATGTCTTTCTCGGCGTTTTCCAGACCATGATCAAGAGCCCTATTCCCGACGAGGTCGTCTGGTGCGCGATTTGGCTCGCGAGCGCGATCTGGTCGCAGTCCGCTCGATATCCGATCGCTGCAGCTGTGCCTGCAGTCGGGGGTTGGCGGGTTGTCCACGGGGTAACGGCCGCGGTCCTGTCCCTGTATGTGGTGTTTCATCTCACCAATCATCTGTTCGGCTTGATAGGGCCGGATGCGCATGCGGCCGTTATGAAGGTCGGACGCGTGGTCTATCGCTCTGCCGTAGGTGAACCGTTGTTGGTGGCGGCCATGCTTTTCCAGATCGGCACCGGCCTCTTTCTGGCATGGCGCTGGAGCGCCGCGGCGCATGACTTCCAGCGGACCTATCAGGTCGCTTCGGGAACTTATCTCTCACTGTTCATTCTCGGCCACATGGATTCGGTCTTCGTCTACGCGCGAGGCGTTCTCGGCATACCGACGGATTGGAATTTCGCGATCGGAGCCCCGACTGGGCTCATTCATGACGCATGGAATATCCGTCTGCTGCCTCACTACGCGCTCGGCGCCTTCTTCGTCCTGAGCCACCTTGCTTCCGGGCTGAGAGTGGTGCTGATCGCACACGGTGTCGATCAACGCAATGCCGATCGCCTTTGGGGTGTCAGCGTCGCGATGAGCGCCATCGTCGCGGCCGCGATCATCGCGGGAATGTCCGGCGTCAGGATCGGTGCATTGGTTTCGTGACTTGCGAACGTGATTATCGCAGTCGCTTACTCCGTTCTGCGCAATGCGCGGGAATCCCCGACCTGGATGGCGCGCGGTCTGAGAATTATTCTTACTTGGTTTCATGTTGACGCGCCGGGAAAGAACCGTGCGTCTCGTCTTGTGGCGCAGCCAAGCGATGACCAGCGTCGGGCGACCGACGATGGAGAGTTAGCAGGGAAATCCTGACCCGATCCGCTTCATGCTCCGCCGCTTCGTATGTCTACGGCACGATGGGGGTACTACGCCTACGTTATAGCCACCTAAAGCGCGCTATCGCTTTCTCACGTATACGCCTTAGCTGATGGCAGCCGGCGTCGGGGTTATTGCGGCCGTAAAGGCGCCGCCAATCGAGGTCGCGGCGGCTACGGCGAGACCGATCTCGTAGCCAGATTCGAAAGACGCGACACCGGCGGCCAGTGCCACGCCGACAAGCTGCGCAATCCGGCTCGCCGCATTGTTGATGCCGGAGGCGAGCCCTTCGTTCGTCTGGTCAACGCTCGACATGACGGACGCGGTGAGCGGTGCCACAAGCACTGCGAAGGACAGTCCAAGCAGCGTCATGGGTGCGATAACGCCAAGCATCAAGGATTCCTTCTGACCGAGCGCCATCCAAACATATGCCAGTGCGGCACCTGCCGGTCCCGCGATGAGCATGGTCCGCGCGCCAATCTTGTCCGCCAACCCGCCGAAGACATTCGACAGGAGTCCCACGCCGAGCGTGAAGGGCAGAAATACCAGCCCGGCATCGGTCGACGACAGGGCACGGCGATCGACGAGATCAAAAGGTAGCAGGAAGAACATGATCGAAATCCCCGTATAGATCATCAGGGTCGCGACGTTCAGCCCGAGGAAGGCGTGGTTCTCAACAAGGCGGGGTGGCGTCATCGGGTGTTCGCTTCTGCGCTCCCAGAACGCGTAGACCGCGAGCCCGACAATGCCGAGGCCGGCGACGATCGCGAGCGCCGTGCCTGTCCGGGCCGGAGCGTCCGCGGCGCCCTGAGCTTCACTAGGTCCGATCTGGCTGAGCGCCCAGGCGAGCGCCCCGAGCGCCGAAGCCAGGATCGTGGCGCCGATCACGTCGAAGCGGCGCTGGATGCGGCCATCTTCGGGCGCGAAGACCAGCAGAACTCCCACTGCTACGAGCGCGAGCGGCGGGTTGATCCAGAACACGGATGGCCAGCCCAGGGTCTCGGTCAGCCAGCCGCCCAGGACAGGACCTCCGGCGGTGGTGAGAGCCGATGTCGCAGCCCATACGCCGATCGCTCGATTTCGCTCCGCGCGCGGATAGGTGGCCCCGATCAGGGCGAGACTGGCAGGGGTGACGATTGCAGCGGCCGCTCCCTGAACGACGCGCGCAGCGATCAACCAAGCGGGCGACGGCGCCAGCGCGCAAGCCGCGGACGCCAGACCGAACAGGACGCAACCGAGCGCGAGCATGCGCGCCTTGCCGTAAACATCGGCGAGCGCGCCGCCGATCAATGTCAGCGAGGCAAGCGCCAGCATATACCCATTGAGAACCCATTGTACGGAGGCGAGGTCGGCACCGAGATCAGCACGCAATGTCGGCAACGCGACGGGCAGCGCCGTCCCATCGATGAACGCCATCGAGGATGCGAGCACGCAGGCGGCCAGCACCATGCCCCGATGCCGACCCGGCTCTCCCCGCCCGAGCTCTGCCGGGCACAATTCCGCATCGATAACGCCGCGGCTGCACGGCTCTACAAACGGCTGCGCCATTCATCGACCTCCCCCGCTAATCTGCCGCCGCTCTTCAGTTCTTTGCCAAAGATTTGAGATGGCGGACAAAACCGAGCACATCGTCGGGCATCAGACGGCCGATCGCGCGGGTCGAATAGACGGCCGTCACCACCCGGCCTTCGGGATTAAGGACGAAGCCGGTTGCCTGGAGACAGACGGGATCGTCATTGACGAATGCGCCGGTGACTGCGGAAACGGCTCGCGCGTTGGCGCCGTAAGCAACCGGGAAACCGAGTTTGTGCTTTTCGACGAGCATCTCCGACTTTTCCCGATCGTCTACCGATACCGAGACGACCTTGATGCCCTCCCCAGCGAATTTGTCCGCCGCTCGCGCGAAAGCGGCAAGTTGGGCATTGCAGTACGGGCACCAGGAACCGCGGTGGAATAGGACCACGCCGAACCAACCGGCCAGATCGGCAGGCAAACGGATTTCGCCGCCACCGACGCGAGCAAAGGTAAGAGAGGGAAAGACGTCGCCATTTTGCAGCATCACAGTTGGTCTCGTTGTTTGAACTGCCAGTCGCCCAAAACCGCTCGCAGTTCCCGCAGAACGGCCGTCGCATCCTGGAATAAGGTAACTTCGCTGATCCTACCTCCGACAGGCGTGACGACGTCAATTACGTCGTAGCTTTGCATATCGAGCCTCCTGGCTTCTCAATCCGGCATCGCGTGTCGGTCGCGGCACCGAAAGTCTACGACGATGGTTTGGAGAATGACCCCGGAACGCCGGCGAAAGGAAATCACCATTCGCCATAGAGTCGATAGACGATCGTTATTGCCGCTAGCCGAGCTGGCGTGATGCCGTAGCGAGAGACGCTACTAGCCGCATCTGCAGAGACTTCCACCCGTTCAGTCGCTGTGCCGGCAATCAATCTCGTCGCGGCCTGCGCGCAGACGCGCGGCTATCCGCTCCTGAACTGATAAGCGGGCATGGCGCCGATGATGTGTCACTGGTGTCGCTCGACGCCGGTACGGTTGGCCCGGCTGATCTTCCAGGTGCGACGGAGAAGCGAACGCACTTCGCCGGCTGGAGACCAGAGCAGCGGCCGTCTCTACTACGCCGTCGACACCTTATCGCCGCCGTGAGCGCGTCGGAATGGAAACCATAACAGTCGGATATTTCCCCAGGGAAAACCACCGGCTTAGCATCGCCCGACAGGCGCCAGGAGTGTCGCCAGGAGTTTTGGATGAGATTAAAAGTAGCTGGTGTCGTGTGGGCGGTTTCGCGACTCGTTAACAAGGGATACGACCGTAAGTATCGTAGCAAGGATGACGATCCCTTCGACCTGGCGCTCAATACCCCGCTACACCCGAGGCACATCCACGTCGACACCGCCCTCCGTTTGGAGAACGGACCTGATTATTTCATTTCGGATAAAAAGACGCACAACAAAGGATTGCTGATCGACGCATTCGACATTTTCGTTGAGACCTACGTCCGCAAGTTAGCCAAGCGGCTGGTGGAGACGGATTGCGCGGCTTCAAGCTGCCGGTCAATGAGCTCGCGCGCCGCAAATCGCGCGACCTAAACCGAGGGATTACGTCGTGAGCAGCGCGTCCCTAATCCTGACCGACCGCAGCCAGGCGCTCTCCGAGCCTACGGCCCTCTTCACCTCGCGGTCGGTCGTCGGCGCGAACCTGTTCACCGCGCTCCTCTACGGGCCGTTCACGGTCATGCTAACCTTGATCCCGTTCGAGATGATCCGGGGCGCGCACCTGCCGACGTTGGTGGCGGGCCTGGCCTTCATTCTCCTGCAGGTGCTGATTACTGCCGTCTCGCCGCTCGCTGGTATACTTTGCCGCCGGTTCGGCCGGCGCTTGCCATTGTTCGCCGGCGGTGCCGTCGTCGCCTTGGGATACGCCATCGCGGTCGGCGTCGGTCCGAACACGACCTATTGGGCGAACATCTTCCCCCTTCCTGTTGCTGGCGCTGGGCATGAGCCTGGCGATCGCGCCGTTGACAACTCTCGTTCTCACGTCCGTCGAATCCGATCGCGCGAGAACTGCGTCTGGCGTCAATAGCGCGGTCTCGCGCACCGGGGCGCTCTTCACTATCACCCTGCTCGCGGCGTCCTGCAGCAGGGCGGTCCTCAGCTATTCTTGGGGTTCCACATGGCGAAGGCTGTCGCAGCGCTCGCCTGCGTTCTCGCAACGCTCGCGGTGTTCATTATCGAGCCGGGGCCCACGTCGACTTCATCCCGCGATGACTGACCCGTTCGGCGCAGGTCGGTAAGGCCGGGAGGAAACAATGAAGAACAAGACCGACCTATCGGAAGAAGGAGAAAGCCAATGAAGATCCGAACCATCATCGCAGCCGCCTGCACGCCCCTCGTCATCTCGATAGTCGGCCCCATCTCGGCCCATGATGGCAAAACGGAAACCGTCACGAAGAACTTCGAGGCGGCCATTCCCAATATCCCAGGAAAGTCGCTGCTCGCGGTGGAGGTCGAATACGCGCCGGGCGCGGCTTCTCCGTCCCACACCCACGCGAAGTCGGCTTTCATCTACGCCTATGTAATCTCGGGCGCGATCGAGTCGAAAGTGAACGACGGCGAGACGCGTATCTATCGGGCCGGCGAGAGCTGGTCCGAATCACCGGGTGCGATCCATCCGATCAGCCGCAACGCGAGTAAGACCGAGCCAGCGAAGCTGCTCGCTGTTTTCGTCCTCGACACCAATGACAATCCTCTTACCACGCCCATCAAATAGACCTTCGGACGCATTGAGAGGAACGAGGGTCCTCGAGGGGGTAACGATGACAAGAACATGCTTTCATTCGAGCGGGCGGCCCGCCAAATCGCCCGCGAAAAGCACCTCGACTACGTTGTCTGATGCTTGGCTCAACCGAAGCATATCAGATCGAAGAGCACGGCGCCCCGAGTGATTGGGGCCATGACGAAAACAATGCGTCGATTCACGCTACTTTGGACGACCTGTGAACACGGGGTCAGAACAGGATTTTCTCAGAATCGATGTTATGGAAGACTCTCGCTCCGCCGGCGCTAGGTTGACATCAGTTACGATGGACAAACCGGGAGCGTCCCAATGAACCAATGAAAGAGGTTTCTAATCGAGCGCTTGTCTGACCTCCTGCGTGGGGGTCGTTTGTGTCTGAAAGCTTTAGACCCTGGCGCCGGAGAGAATGAAAACGATAGCGATCCGGCATTTCTAACAGTGCGCAGACGGGAATACCCTCCTCACACACCTCATCGATACTTGGTGGCAGCACGGGTGGCCCACGATCGATCCACCGTTCGTGTGCGCTGGCCCCCTACTCTCGATGTCCCAAGAACTCGATCGAGCAGCCCAGCATGCAGGAGTTGCGCCGTGTCCTTTCGCTTCATCACAAAGTCTCTCCACACCTACCTAATCGACTATCCTGTTGCCATCGTCTTGATGGTCGCGCCATTCCGGCTGAAACTGGGCGAGAGCAGTCCTGTCGCGCTGTGGTTTTCGGTGGTGACCCGCGTCACTGCGCTACTGCTGCCGGCTTTCACGAACCACGCGACGGAGCTCATCCGGGTCATCCATTACTGGCTGCATCTCTGGCTGCACGGCGCATTGGTTGTGATCTCCCTCACGGCCCCCTCCGCTTTCCATTTTACTGGGCTTGACGGCTGGTCCTACTGGGTTCTCGCCGCTGCGATCTTGCCGACGACCTTAGTCTCAGTCCGCCCGAGCTGAGCGCCGCCCAGCGAGCGAACCTCGACACGCGGACTATGATGTGAGGATCGATTCGATTTCGGCGCGGTATCCCGTTTCAGATTTGATCGCGAGAAAAGTGTGTTGCGCCGATCGGGGTTGAATAGACCGTAGCCAGTGACACGATCGAAGCGACGTATGGCCACCTACCTCTTCGATCAGAGCAAGACAGCGGCGTGAGTCGGCGGAGATAAGCGGCGCCTACATCCTGCGCGGCGGGGCCTTGCCCCAAGAGGCCGAGCGTCGAAACGTCGCTCGCGCCGCTCAGGCAAGTGGGCGGCTAGAGGTTACACTGAATTCCTGTACCACCGAATTGACGTCCAGTCCGCTGGTCCGACCTTAGCCGCCGTCAGGACGGTGGTCAGTCCATTACCTTACATCCACACCTTTCCAGAATGCGATGTAGCCTTTAATGGCCGCGGCTGCATCGGAGGGCGCGGCGTAATACCATGCCGCATCTTCATTAGTTTTGCCGTCGACGATGACCGAATAGTAATTCGCAAGACCCTTCCATGGACACCGGCTGGTCGTCATGCTTTTCCTAAGATATTGTGTACTGACCGAATCGGGCGGGAAGTAGTGGTTGCCTTCAACGACAACGGTCTTGTCCGATTCCGCTATCGTTGTCCCGTTCCATGTCGCGACTGCCATTTCACATTCCCTTCCATGCTATAAGCTCGAGCCGATACAACCTGGGCTCGATGCGCTCGGTCGGCGCCAGATAGCGTGGTCCGCAAATGCGGGGGCAAACCCGGCTTACGTACTTCCTCTTCCTCGAAGGTGACGTGCCGATCTGGGCAGCGCCGCTCAGCCGCGTGCATCAATAGGCACGTGTCGCTCACGGACGGACGCGGATGATCGTCTTCCCGTTGATCCGCTTCTTCTGGTTGAAGGCTGCGACGGCGTCATCGAAGGTCGAGACGGTGCCGATGTTCGTCCGCAGTCGTCCGTCTCGTACCCTCTGGACGATCTCACCCAGTTGGGCGCGATCGGACTCGACAACGAAGTCGACCGCCAGACCGTCGTCGGGCCGTGCCTCGCTCGGCCCGACGATGGACACCAGGGTTCCTCCGGCTCGAATCAGGGCTGCGGACCGCTTCCCGATGTCGCCGCCGATGACATCGAACACCAAATCGACGCCGCCGACGTCTTCCAGGGCGTCGTTCTCGAGGTCGACGAACTCTTGCGCGCCGAAGTCGAGCGTCTTCTGACGGTCGGCGGCGCGTCCGGTGCCGATGACGTAAGCGCCGGCCTCGCGTGCGAGCTGCGTTACCATCGACCCGACCGCGCCGGCCGCACCGTGCGCGAGGACGCTCTGCCCCGCCTGAAGGCGGCCGTGCACGAACAGTCCCTGCCACGCGGTCAGGCCCGAGATCGGCAGGCTCGCGCCGACTGTGAAGTCGACGTCGCCCGGCAGCGGCGCGAGGTTGCGTGCCTCGACTGCTACGTACTCCGCCAGGGTGCCGTCGCGATACCAGTCGGCGAGGCCGAACACTCGCTGTCCGACCGACAGCCCTGTCGTGCCATAGCCGAGAGCGGTGACCACTCCGGCCAGGTCGTGCCCAGGGATCGACGGTGTTCGGTCACGATCGAGGCGATCTGTCCAGGTCGAGGGCCACGTCAGCTCAGTTCCGACGAATCCCGACGCATGAACCTGAACGACGACGTCGTTTATCGCCGCCTGCGGCTCGGGCCGCTCCACCAGCTTCATTCCGGCCGTCCCCGCAGCCTGGGCCGTTACCGCGATCGCTTTCATCGTCCACCTCTTATGTCGTCATCTTTCGAATTCCTTCGCAGACCACGGAAAATACGACGCAAAGCTCGATGGTCCAATGACCGGTAGCTATGGAATCGATGCCATCGACACAGCGCGCGAAAGTCAAACGTGCGGTACAAACATCTGCTCCTTCGAAAGGTATCGTGCGACCGCGATGGTGTTGCACGTGCCTATCCTCTGGGCACGCCCGCATTACACGCGGTTATCGAAATCATAGCTTTACGGGTCGATTCCTTGCCAATAACGCTGTCGCGGTGAGCGCGGTCGTGAGGCTGCGGCCGACGGCGTACAGCTCGCTGCAATTGGAATTGCGAGTACATTCATGGCCCGGGCACCTCGACATCGAGATCGATTACGTCGAAGCACTCTAGGTGGGAGACACGACCATGTTTTCAGTGATTTTCGAGACGCTCCCCAATAAATGGAACTTCGATGACTACCTCCACTACGCCAGGATACTGCGCCCTGAGCTGGAGCAGGTCGAGGGCTTCGTCGAGAACATCCGCTACAAGAGCCTGACCCGCGAGGGCTGGACCCTTTCGCATTCGAACTGGCGGGACGAGAAGTCGCTCGTGCGCTGGCGCACCCACATGCGCCATCACCAGGTCCAGCAGAAGGGCCGCGACGAAATCCTCGCTGACTACCACCTGCGCGTCGGCCAGATCACTGCTGACAATCAAGTGCCGCCAGGCTACGCCCTCGCGGAGCAGAGGCTCGAGGAGACCGAAGTCGGGGAGGGAACGACGGTCACGCTGATTAACGCGACTCGCCCCGCGGAGTGGAAGCAGACCAACAACCCGTACGATTGCGCCGAGTGGCTCGGGCTGAATCCGTGGGCCGCCGACAGCACGTCCTGGGACATCTTCGAGGCCTTGCTCACGCCCGGCGATCTGATTCTGCTCATATCCTGGAAGAACGCAGCTGCGGCGCAGGGCTACGAGGACACTACCGCGCCGAATGACAAGGCGCGGGTCCGGAGAGTGCGCATCGTGCGCGACTACGGGAAATACGACCGTCGCGAAGCGCCTCAGTATTACGCAGACGCCAAGGGCGGCGAGACCCTCCACGCCTGACACCGCTCCGTCCAGGAACCCGAAGCGCGGCCCCAGCGAGCGGCCGTCGGCACATCCGAAAAGCCCAGACGCGTTCCCTTGAATCTCTCCTGGGTGCATCTGGGTTTTGCCGTCACGCTCGCATCACACGACACCCCCCAAGGGTACCTCGGAGATGATCGACGCGACCGTAAAGTTTAGAGCGACCCGGCTGGCGTAACGACAGGAAAGTCCTTCTCGGGATCGAACACGTTATTGAAAAAGTTCGTCAGAGAGTACATGGCCACCAGCGCGACGATCTCCATGACGTTCGCATCCGTGTAGCCGGCATGGCGGACGGCTTTCAGATCGGCGTCGCTGACATGTCCTCGGGTCTCGATGACTTTGCGCGCAAACCGGACGGCGGCGTCCCGCTTCGGGTCGGTGGCATGGCCCTTCCGAGCGAGAATGATTTCATCCGCCGGCAGCTTTGCCATATGCTCAGCCGTAAAGCTGTGAACCGTCAGGCAGTAGTTGCAGCCATTCACTTCGGAGACAGCAAGGCCGATGCTGTCACGGGTCTTCACGTCGAGCGCCTTGCTCAACGAGCCGAGCAGCGTGGCCCAGGCGTTGAACGCGATCGGGCTCTGCGCGAAGGTCGCCATCATATTTGGGGTGAACCCGATGTTCTTGGTGAACGCATCGAGAGTGGGTTTGCAATCGGCCGGCACCTGTTCCGACTTTAGAGCTGCTGTTCTTGGCATCGTAGTCTCCGTAACCAATAACTACACGAGATCCAGCACATCGGCCACCGGACGGCGCGGCTTCTGCGGCCAATTTCCCGGACGCTCCGCCCCTACGGACAACAGCATGACCGGGACTTCGTCCTTGGTCAGCCCGAACTCGCGGTGCACCGCGTCGGCATCAAAACCGATCATCGGCGTCGAACCCAAGCCCAGCGAACGGGCCGCATAGATCATCGCCGCCGCGCCGAAGGTGCCGGTGCGTACTGCTTCGTCGCGCTGGCGCTGCGGGTACTCCATGTACAGATCGCGCGCCGGGATTTCCCATTCCGCCACCATCTCTGCCGGCATGATGCCTGTTTCCACCAGCGGTGCTAGACGTTCTGGTACTACGCTGGAATCGGCCAACTGGCCGCAGACGATGAAGGTAACGGCCGCTTCGGTGATCGCGGGCTGACTCCAAGCGATCGGACTCAGCCGAGCCTTGGCTTCTGGCGTGCGCACGGCAATGAAGCGCCAGTTCTGCAAGTGGAAGGATGTCGGCGCGGTGGTGCCGATTCGCACCAGCTCGCGGATCTGGTCGTCGCTCAAGGTGGCGGCGGGGTCGTAATACTTGGCGGCGCTTCGGCTCAGGATACATTCAATGACGGCGTTGGTCATTCCGTTGGTCATTGCGATTCCGTTATTCTTAGTGATTCCGTTAGTCATGGTGATTCCTATGCGCTGGAAATGTTGTGGCGATGTAGTCCGTTCGACACCTCATGCCGGAGGCATGGGTAGTTTCCCAGATTACCCCGGCGAGTCTGATAGAACGTGGTCGGACGATCCGGATGGCGCCGGCCACCCGCGCTCGCCGCCGGCTCTTCACAACGATTGCCTTCATCGTCCCCCTGTTTTTGTACGGCGGGTCGTCGTCTTCCCGAATTCCTTTGCACACGAACGAAAATATTGCGGCCAAACTCGATGGACCAATGACCTTTGGTTATGGAATCGATGCCATCGACGTGGCTCGCAAAATCAACGCGGCGGTACAAACATCTACTCCTCACGCCGAAAGGGAGCGCTCGTGAATGTAGAGAGTCGATTTCAAGGCGGCGCCGGCAGCCATCACAGAGGGCTACAGCGAAGTGCTCTCCGTGGGACGGCGATGTGGTGCGAGCTTTCGCCGATCCGACGATGGACGACGCAACCGCCCGTTTGCGCGAGGATTGGCAGGAGCAGACATGGTCGGCTTCAACCTGGGGCACTCGATCAGTTTCAACCTCTGCCGCTCGGGATCGGGCAACGCATCTCTCAAATCACGCGAGATGTCTGCGGAGAAAGTGAGTGACTTCGTCTTGGGGTTTCGATTGAGCGCGTCAAGCGCAGCAGTGCACGACTACGCAACTTTTGATCTTTATCTCGACGGAGCCTGTCAGAAACAAAATTGTGAGTCCGGTTCGCAGGATCACTCTGGTAGCGGAGTCCTCTGGCCGACATCATTCGTCGGATGCGGAGGCATCCCCAGCCTGAGATCTCGCAAGTTGGCGAACCTTGTTGAGGATATCGGATGGTTCTTGGCGGATCGTAAAATCGGGCTCGGCGAAGGCGCTTCTGACGACGCCGCCTTGATCTATCACGAAAGTCGCCGGGATTGGCAGCATCCACTCGGTCGACCCGTGACGGCGCCCGAAGTCGTAACCTTGCCACGCGTAGTACGCCTTGGTTTCGTCAGGGATACGAAATAGGACGCCGTAGGATATTGCCACGGCATGGTCGACGTCCGCGAGCATCGTCAGGTCGAGGTTCAACTGCCGTTTGAGCTGCCTCGGCAGATCACGGGTCTCGGGCGACAGCACAACAAGGTTCGCCTTTAGACTGTCAAATTCGGCCTTAATCGCCTGAAGAGCGCGAAGCTCTGCATTGCAGAATGGGCACCATCCACCTCGATAAAAGCTAACTACGAGCGGCCCTTTACCACGAAGATGTTCGGACGAATGAAGTCGCCCATGCACATCGGGCAGGAGAAAGTCTGGCGCCGTATCACCAACCTGCAATGCGCCCGACGCGACATCAGTCTTGCGAAGAAATTCGACGAGATGGGTGTACGCCTCCCGGTCCGTGTCACTGAACCCGGCCAAAAGCTTGCTACGCACCTGATTGAGGGTCTTGGTTAAATTCAATTCGATGTTCATCTGCACACCGGGCATCTCAAGAAATGGGCGATGCGAGTCGTGCGGACATACCGCTCGCTTCGAGGTGGCCACGATGCTCGGTTTGGAGAGGCGATCCCGCGTGAAGAGACCAGTCGCGCAGCCGCGCAACCTTTACGAAGGCGTCAAGCGCCGGTGAGTAGCGGCGGCCCTGCACGGCGAGAAGCCGGACCTCTCGCCATACCGGATCCCCCTCGATCGGAAGAGCCTTTAGGGAGGGTAACCGGGGCATATGCTCCGGGGCGAGGACTATTCCGAACCCCGCGGCCGCCAAATGTTGTAGGTGCAGGTCCCGGCTGCTGCGATGATTGTAATGCGGCAGCGCGTCGGGAAAGCAGAGACGGTGAAATTTCGGAGCTACGTCACAGTTGAAGCGATCCAAAATAGTGGCTTGGCGAAGCGCTTCCATTCCGATCACCGGAAGGCCCGCGAGTTCATGCGACGGGGCGAGCACTGCGACATAACGCTCTTCGAACAGCGCCCAATCGTCGATTCGTTCTGGCTTATCGTCGAGATCACCGACCAAGGCGAGATTTACTTCGCCCTCCAACAGAAGCTCAACTAGGCGGCTTGGCGGTTCTTCTCGAAGCTCGACATGGAGGCCAGGGACGACTTTGCGAATCTCAGCGATAGGCTCAAGAACGAGCGAAGCGGAAATGGACGGGGCGAGACCGATGGTTAATGGAGCTACTTCCTTTTGCCGAAGCTCACGCGCTCGGCGTCGAACAGCATCCGTGGATGCAAGCGCGCGCTCGAGCATAGGAAGGACCGCTTTCCCCAAATCAGTGAGATGGGTGAATTGACGCTCTCGGTAGATAAGCTGCCCCCCGAGCTCCTGCTCGAGCTTCTGCACGCCCTTGGTCAACGCCGGTTGCGTGACGTTGCACATCTGCGCAGCACGCGTGAAGTTCAGCGCGCTCGCAACAGCTAGAAAGTACCGAACCTGGTGGAGCTCCATTGGACGTTCACCGCAAACTATTCTGGTCACTCTTGAGCACGTGTGATGGCAATGCAGCAACACGCGGCGCGCAGAGGCGCTATATCCTAAAGCCACGTTGCCACTAGCGCTGGCACGATGAAACCCGTGTCGGACGTCCCTGGACTAGCGGACACGCATTGTGGAATCCAAAGCCGGCCACTGCTGAGGATCAGTGTGCAAGTCGTGCGCGAATATGGCTAAGGACGGGAAAGAGCTCGGTTGGGTCGCAGCGTCGGGTGTAGTCGGCGCTGATATCGGCGTACTCGACGATCCCTTCGGGGCCTATTACATACAGAGCTGGCATCGTCAGTGTCCAACTCGACTCGCCATTCACGGCGGCGAGGTCGAGACCACATTCTATTTCAGCTGCGCGCAACTCCCAGGATAGCTTCCAGCGCAGGCCGAACGCCCGAGCGACCTTTCCGCCGCGGTCGACGAGGCTGGGGAACGATAAGCCGTTCACTCGCTCAGTGGAGCGGCTCTCGTCCGCGGACTGCTGGGAAACCGCGATGATCGACGCTCCCGATGAGCGAAGTTCCCGTGCGACAGCCTGGATCGCGTGCAAATCGAGCTTGCAATAGGGGCACCATCCCCCCCTATAGAAGACAATGAGAACTGGGCCACCGTTTAAAACGGAGTAGGATGAAATCGTTTTGCCATCGGGATCGCGCAGCCGGAATTCGGGAGCATAGTCTCCCGCATGAATGGCTCTTTCGGCGATGCCCGAGGAGACCAAGTCGTCGATGGCTTCCTGGCGGACACGCCTACTATGCGCAGGGGTGTTTTCATAACACTTGTCCCTAAGCACATCGAGCTCATCTTGGAGTCGCATTGCGGTCATCCTCACCGTATTCGGCCGCCCTCACTATTGACCTTGGGGGTGGTGCCAGTCTGGCGGTAGTGCCGAAACGCAAATCTGACATATTCTCGCTCGACATGAGCGAGCCTCCATGCCACAGCTTCGGTCTAAGTCTCGTGCCAGCCACGGATTGCACGGAACCTGAGTCCCTGCGGGTTTGATAGGCTGCCGCGCCCCAACTGCAGTGATCGACTGCCGAGAGACGCTCAATCCGGATCGATATAAGGGATCCGGAGTTCAGCCAGATCATCTTCATAGCTGGCCTGAGTGCCTGCGCTGCGGCCGGAAGTAGTGGCGTCCGCGCGTGTACGAATATCGGCACTAATGCCGAGAATTTCGCCAACGGGGCAGAGGTTTGCGGCCTCCAACAAGAATGCGCGCTGTTGCGCATCGAGTTCTCCCTCCAGCACGAGAATGCGCTCGAACGAACCTCTTTCGCCCTGGGCGCTGTGATGGAAGCTGACGCGCACTTCCACCCTCTCCAACGGAAGTTTCCGGCGCCGAGCCCGAAAACGAACGGTCATAGCGGTGCACGCCGCGAGAGATGCGCTGAGAAGGTCGTAAGGATTGGGACCGGGTGATATTTGGCCGACGCCATCCGGACCGCCGATAGGAAACTGAGATGCGCCGACATGGCCAACCAGCGCGCCCTGATTGCCGGGGTCGTTTGCGACGACAACTTCGCGGATCTTGGGTGCCTTGTCCTGTGGTATCATGGAGTGTCCTTCCATTGGAGTGAGCGCGTCATGCAAAGCGGCGTCGTTAGCCCGGGTTAGGGAGCGGAAACCTCTTGTTCAACGGGGCCGACAAAGTCCGCTCGAGCAGACTGCCTCGTTTGCAGAAGTAGATCAGTCAGACATTTGACGGCCTCGGTCAGTCCGAGGACCTCCCGCGCTCGAAGTTCGTCTATCTTTTCGTGCAAGAGCTCGATTTCTAGTTCGGCCTTGACGTTGACCCTATAATCGTTTTCTGCCGCTCTTCGATCGATATCTTGCTGCCTGTTCTGACTCATGATGATGATCGGCGCTGCATAGCCAGCTTGGACCGAGAGAGCGAGGTTCAACAGGATGAATGGAAACGGGTCCCAACTCCTCGCCGCGGCGACAAGATTGATCGAAACCCATGCAGCGAGAAGGATGGTCTGGACGATGATAAACTTCCAGGAGCCCATGACGCTCGCGACCTTGTCTGCCACACGTTGACCGACTGAGAGCGACTCGATCGGATCGCACGTGTCAGTTGGACGAAAGCGCAGTGAGCGGCGCAGCCGCCGCAATTCGGCGAGCAGTTCGCGCTCAGTGGGCTCCATGCTGTCGATTTCCGGTTCTACGGATTTGATGGCCCTGCTCCTCATCCGTACGGCGGGCGCGTCGCGCATATTTCCAATCAACCGCGTTGAGGCAACGCCAGATCGTCCGAGTTATTGACCCAACCAGCATGTGCGCGCGCAGGTCGATAGCAGTGCAGAGTAAGTCTTGTAATTCAAGGGAGATCTCGGCGCCGCATCTACTTCACTCAGTGCGTTCGGCAGTTAAATTCGGCGACCACTCGGGTAAAGCTATCATATCCATAACCGGTAGGAATGCTTCGTGAAGTCAGCGTCGAAGCTCCCCGATAAGGAAATCCGTGAACGCGCGCGCGGCTGGCTTAATGGTCTTTCCGCTCACGAACAGTGCATTGACTTCCATCGAGCCGAAATCCCAGTCGGACAGAATACGAACGAGCGCACCGCTTTCCAACTCTGCCTTCGCACTGATGAGGCTAGAGGCGACGATACCCAGTCCAGCCTTCGCGCCGGCGATGGCGCCTTCGACGATTGTCACTGCCAACTGACTTTGCACACGGACGGACGCGACACGCCCGTCCTTGCGGAACGAGAAGGTCGGTGAGAGATGGGCAGGGCCGATGATCATCGCATGGTTTGCAAGATCCGACGGCATCAGCGGCGTGCCGTGCTCTTCGAGGTAGAGGGGCGCGGCTGCAAGAATGCGCGGAACGTCGATCACCTTTCTTACAGTGGCGCTTGAGTCAGCCAGGCTTCCAAACCGGAAGGCGACGTCGATGCCCTCGGCGACCAGATCCTGATATCGATCGTTAGACAGTAATTCGACACGAAGCGCCGGATGCGCTGACAAGAATCTCGACAGCCTCGGAGTGATCTCCCGGAGCACGAAACTCGACGAGGTTCCGACACGAAGTACCCCTCGCAGTTCTCCGGTGCCGCGAGCCTCATGGTCGGCCTCCTCAAGCGAGGCCAGGATCGCCTCTACACGCATCAAGTAGGCTGCTCCAGCGTCCGTCAGCGTGACCGCTCGGGTTGTCCGACTGAAGAGTGTCGCGCCGACGTCGGCTTCCAACGCGGCGATAAGGCGTGACGCCGAGGGCTGAGAGAGACCGAGCTCACGACCGGCACTCGAAAAGCTCCCGACGCGACCTGCGCGGGCAAACAGTTTCAACGCTGTAAGTCGGTCGTTCATCAGCGGGCGCTGCCCGACGCGCCGGTCTCGGCGACGCGCGTCACGCTCTCGGCCCAGGAATGCGCAGCGCGTTCGGCAGCGCTGAAAAGACCGCCGCCCTCCCGCCAGGCCTGCACCAGAGTAGGCTTCTCGACCTCCACCCCCTTCTCGGTGAGGTCGTGGGTGTACATGTCGTGACAATAGGCACAGTTGTTGATCTGCGAGATCCGCAAACAGATTGCGTCCACCAGTTCACTCGGCAGACCGCTCTGCATGACATAGCCATAGACGCCGTCGAACGCCTTGGCCCCGTCGGGAACCATCTGGTTGCAATCGAGCCTCTTGGTCATAATTCTGATCCGTTCGGTCTTACTTCACAGGGGGCGAGCGCCTTGTCGTCGGAGTCGACGACGGAGACTGCGAGAGACTTCGCCGGCTTGGTCTTGCTCTCGTTGCGGCTGATCGAATGGGTTGAATTCGGCGATTCGGACCAGCTCTCGCCGGCCTTGTAGATGCGGGTCCCGCCGTCATTCGCCTTCGATTCGATCTCGCCCGAAATCACATAGGCGTAGATGAAAGCGGACTTTGCACGTGTGTTCGGCAAGGAGGCCGCGCGCGGCGCTTAGTCGGCTTCCAGGGTGACGAGCGATTTGCCAGGAATGTTAGGAATCGCTCGATTTGGGCGTGACCGTTTCGGCCTTGCCGTTATGTGCCAAAGCGGGCCTGGCAATAGCAAAGGCGAAGGCCGCGCTGGCAACAATGGTTATGGTGCCGACGCTCATAGGCTTCTCCTTCCGTCCGCCCATAGATGTCCCATGTTGGGCCAGAAAAAAGTACCAAGAATGCAAATAAATCGTGTACTATGAACGATGAACAAGCCGCTTCAGCTGAAGGTCGACCGTGCGGCAAAGCTACCTCTAGCGGAGCAGATCCGAAGGGGGCTGACCGCGGCCATCGAGGGTGGAGTACTGGAGGCTGGCGCACGCTTGCCGTCATGGCAGGACCTCGCCGCCCAGCTCGGAGTCGCGCGAGGTACGGTGCGAACCGCGTACGAGAAGTTGGCCGCCGCCCAATTGATCGAGGCCTCGCGAACCGCTGGCACGCGCGTCGCCCAGCGGCCTCGGATTCTCGTCAGGAGCGAGCAGCCGCCGGACGCAGGCTCGTTCATGGAGATCTATCGGGAGATGACGCAGGGTCCTGCGCTCTTCCAGATGGGCGTGCCGGCGACCGAGAGCTTTCCAGCTACGCTGTTTGCGCGAATTCGGGCGCACGCAGTTCGTGCCGAGGCGAGTGTTCCCCTCCTCTACCCCGATCCGCGCGGCGAGCTCGAACTGAGGCAGGAAATCGCGGGCTATCTTGCCGTCGCTCGGGGCATCATCTGCATGCCATCGCAGGTCGTAGTCACCGGGGGCTTCGGCGCAGGGCTCGGCCTGGCGCTCAGCGTTCTGGGCTTGGCTGGGCAAACGGCCTGGATCGAAAACCCCGGCTTCCCCTGGAGCAGAAAGGGACTTGAGCTCGCCCGCCTGTCCCTCGCTCCGATCCCGGTTGATGCCGACGGTATCAATATCGATCATGGCTTGCGCCACCATCCTGACGCCAAGCTCATACTCGTGACACCCGGTCAGCAGGCGCCTCTCGGTTCCACCTTGTCGCTTGAACGGCGCCTTCGCCTGCTCGAATGGGCAGCCGCACAAGAGGTTTGGGTGATCGAGGACGACTATTTGAGCGAGCTACAGCTGTCTGGCAGGGCCGCGCCGGCGCTCGCGTCGCTCGACCGCGATGGACGGGTCATCCACATTGGCTCCTTCAGCAAGACGATCAGCCCGACCATTCGGCTGGGCTTTCTGATCGCGCCGCTCGAACTCGCCTCCCGGTTCGCCGACGTGACGGCGTGTCTCGCGCCGGCACCGTGCCCGGCGGTGCAACTCGCGACCGCCGAGTTCATGCGCGAAGGCCACTACATGCGCCATCTCCGCCGCACGAAACGCGCCTATGCCGCCAAGCGGAAGGCGTTGTTGGACTGCCTTCAGACAGCCATGGCCGCCGATCAGGTTGCTGCGCCCGGCCTGGCCGTACTGCTGAAATTACCCAAGGGAACTTCGGACATAGCCGTGGCTCGCGAAGTCTCGGCGTTCGGCATGGCTCCGTCGCCGCTTTCAGCCTGGTATGTATCGGCTGACAACGCCGAGTCCGGGCTTCTGCTTGGCGTAGCGACCGCGCCGACGAAACACTTGGCTCGATCTTGCGATCGGCTGTTTGAAGTCATCCGTCGGTTCAACTGAGAGGTTTGAGACTGAATCGTTGGCTGTCGATTGAAACTTCTTATTGCGGCGGAGTGATCTGACGACTCTGGTTCCGTACGGAACGAGAGCCATGGCGCCACGGCCCAGAATGACATGACCAGCACGCAGGGCGTAGCCATCCGACTGTAACTTTGACAAGTAGTGTGGTTACCGCGTGAAAGAGAAGGCAGTTCACATAGTGATGATAATCATTTCCCAAAGCGGCTCCTGTTAGGCAAGCTGCTTTAAGCGCTCACTCGCCACGCTTCCGCAGAGTCTGGCCGTCTCCTGAGTGACCTTCGAATGCGTTGGCGCGCAAATGATCAATCCGTCCACGAGGCCCTAGATCGTAGAAACGCGTTCGATTTATTGACGCGGATCATGAATGCCCACAGTGCCCCGTACGCTTTTTGCCGTTCTCGTGCGCCCTCAACGATCCTCGGTCGGGGTTCACTGCGCGAATTTCGCGGCACCAGTTATGCGCAATAACAATCGTCTATCGACTCTATGGCGAGAGGTGATTTCCGTCGTCGGCGTTGCAAGGTCACTCTCCCAAAGCTCGGTCCAATCAATCTCAGGATCAGGCACCGCGATGGCGACTCGCCAGCTGCGAGTGTTGATTGAACTACAAATGGCGCGAAAGAGAACGACGCTGATGTCCCAAGAAGCGGAAGCGTACGACATTGTCATTGTTGGCGCGGGCGCGGCCGGCTGCGTCGTTGCGAGTTATCTCGCCGAACACACCGATGCTTCGATCGTGCTGATCGAAGCGGGCGATACGGATCGCGATCCGTTCATTCACATTCCCGCCGGCTTCGCCAAGATACTGGCCCAAGACCGGCATGTCTGGAAATACGAGACGGTTCCCCAGCACGGCACCAAGCGAGCATATCGCTCAGGCAAGGTGCTCGGCGGCGGCTCCTCGATCAACGCGATGGCTTACGTCCGCGGTCAGATACGCGATTACGTCGCGTGGCAGGACGCGGTCGGCGATACCGGCAAATGGTCGTATGAAGACCTGCTTCCCGTCTTCATGGCGCAGGAAGACAACGACACCTTCCACGACAAATATCACGGCATCGATGGTGGTCTGGCTGTTCAGTTGCCCAAGGGCATCAACAAGCTGAACCAATATTGCCTCAAGGCCTTTCAGGAATATGGGATTCCCTATAATCCCGACTATAACGGAAAGAGCCAGATCGGCGTCTCACCGGTGCAGTCGACGGTCGGGGATCAGCGGCGGTGCAGCGCGGTCGACGCTTATCTGCGCCCGCACCTCGCCTCGGGCCGCGTGACTCTTCTCACCGGCAAGACCGTCGTCCGCATTCTCGTCGAGAACAAGCGGGCCGTCGGCGTCGAGCTCATGGACAGGGGCCTGGTGAGAATCACGGCCGGCGAGGTTGTGCTGTCGGCCGGCAGCGTCCATAGCCCGAAGATCCTCATGCACTCTGGCATCGGGCCAGCCGAGCAGCTTCGCCAGCACGGCATCGCCGTGATCGTCGATTCTCCCGAGGTGGGCGAAAATCTTCAAGACCACCCGATGGTACCGGTCCGTGTCTATGTGAAGGGCGATCTTGGCTATCAAGCTGCCGCGCATGGCCTCGGTAGCGTGAAGGCGGGCCTGCGCTATTTCGTGACCAAGGATGGCCCGGCGTCGGGCAACGGCATCGAGACGGTTTCCCACTGGAATCCGTCCGACTTCACCGCCGAACCGACAATCCAATGCTATCACGCCCCTATCATCGCAAACCAGGAACTGAGCCCGACGGGCGACCGCTCCGGCATCACCTTCGAGCTCGTAGTGCTTCAGCCCAAGAGCCGTGGCTGGGTGCGGTTGACCGACAGCGACCCGACGTCGATGCCCCTCATCAACCCGAACTTCATCGGCGAGGAGCAAGACTTGAGGGCCGTGGTGGAGTCAGTGCGCGCGATCCGCAAGGTTTTGGCGCAGCCGTCGCTGGCGCCGGTGATCGAGGAAGAGATGGAGCCCGGGCCGCGCATCCAGTCGGACACCGAGATCGGCGAATGGGCAAAGCGCGCTGTGACGACGATGTGGCACCCGGTCGGCACGTGCCGGATGGGCCGGGATGCGCGAGCGGTGGTTGACGCAAGGCTCAGGGTCCGCGGGGTCGACGGCCTCCGGGTGATCGACGCCTCGATCATGCCGAACATCACCAGCGGCAATACGAACGCCCCGACCCAGGCGCTCGCGCGCCACGCCACGGTGATGCTGGTCGAGGATCTGAAGCGGACATAAGGAGCTCTGGCGCGAACCGACATAGATCGTCATCAAGTACGGAACCGACCAAGTCGCGTCAACGTCAAAGGGCTGAGTCCTTGCAAACTGCGGATGAGCAGGCCGCGCAGATTTTCATGATGACGGACGACATCGCGGAAAGAGCCCGCAAGATCGGCGGCACAACGATCCGCTCGATCGGCCACATCGCCAGGGTGAAGCATATCGAGGACGATGATGCCGATTTCGTCACGCCCGAAGACATGCTGGCCGAACTGAAGGAAGACAACCTGGCGCTCACCCAGCGCATGCGGCAGACACGCAATGTCTGCGAAGAGCATTGCGATGTCGCCATGGCCAGCCTGATCGAAAACTGGATCGACGAGGCGGATCATCGCACATGGTTCCTGTTCGAGGCGACCAGGAGAGCTTAACCTCGAGCGCACGCCCACCCGCGAAGTTCGGGTGACTGCATACGCTCCCGCAAAAATTCCCTCTTGGGCTTTGACGTCAGACTCCTTCGCTTGGATGGCATTTTGTTGGCGCTACAGAACGTCCTCTCCATCGATACGCGGCCGTCCAGCACGATACGCATCTCGCGCGATTTGGGCCTGCCATGTACATAGACGCGGTCGAGAAGCGGGCGTGGTTCCTGAGCGAAGGCGCACGGCTGATCGTCGACGGATGCGCTGCGCCGAAAGTCCAAAACACGATGCCGCGAGTCCGAAGTGGCGCGTGTGCGCTAGGAGTCACGGCTATTCGAATCCAGAGTGAGCGCCGGTCTAGGCCGACGTTTGCCGACGCGCCTGCACGGACAATGCGATCAGCGCACGCATTTCGACCACCCTCAGAGAATGGATTGGATGCCTGACTTGAGCGACTCAAACGCATTGCAGGGACCGCCAGGCGTGTCGAGACCGGCGGCCGAGGCTTCAGCGCGTTCCCGCGAAGCGGAATTCGACGTCGACCTGTTCGTGATCGGGGGCGGGTCAGGAGGCGTCCGGGCTGCGCGCGTGGCGTCGGGGCATGGCGCGAAAGTGATGCTCGCGGAGGAGTACCGGCTTGGAGGGACGTGTGTCATCCGCGGCTGCGTGCCGAAGAAGCTGTTTGTCTACGCGAGCCGTTTCAGCGACTCGTTCGACGAGGCTGCAGAATTCGGCTGGCGCTTGTCGGTCCCGCATTTCGACTGGTCGTCATTGGTCGCCGCGAAGGACCGCGAGATCACACGCCTGGAGGGGCTCTACGGCGCCGGTCAAGAAAGTGCGGGCGTCGAGGTCGTGAGGTCTCGCGCTGTGCTCGAGGACGCGCATACGGTGCGCCTCCTCAAAGACGGCCGTCGCGTGCGGGCGCGCACGATCCTGATCGCGACAGGCGCACGGCCCGAACTGCCTCCCTTCGACGGGATTGAGCTCGGCGCCACCTCGGATGACATCTTCGACTTGAAGACGTTCCCCGGGAAGCTTGTCATCGGCGGCGCCGGATACATCGCGATGGAGTTCGCTGGCTCATGTCGGTCACGGCCGTGCACCCGTCAGTCGGCGAGGAGATCGTCGCAATGCAGACGCCGACTGTGCGTTACGACCGGCGCGACGTCTCGACACCGCTCGTCCCAAGCGCCGCCGTTTGACGCGGCCGGCACGTGCTCGGAAGGGCCCACTCGGAAAGCCGCGGCCGTCGAGCAGCTCACTAGATGCTGCAGGCCTCAAGCTGCCGGGAATGAAATCGATAACGCCACGCCACTTCCGTAGCGGCGAGAGCGCTAGCAGTGTCGCGCTGGCCGCCTGAACCAACCGTTCGTCGACCCGGCGCGTGCCGTCCTTGCGTGCGAACAGTCTGAGATCCTGAAGGTGAGCGCGATGATCCGCTTCTATTTCCACCCGACGCCCAATCCAGCCAAGGTCGCCCTGTTCTTGGAGGAGTCCGGGCTAACGTATGAGCTGGTGCCGGTCGACACGAGCAAGGGCGAGCAACACCAGCCCTCATATCGCGCCGTCAATCCCAACGGCAAGGTGCCCGCCATCGTCGACACCGAAGGTCCGGGCGGCCAAGAGGTGCGGGTTTTCGACTCGAGCGCCATTCTGCTGTATCTCGCCGAGAAAACAGGCCGATTCCTTGGACAGCCTTCCAAGCGGGGTGAACTCTTGTCGTGGCTTTTCTTCCTCGGAACAGGCCTTGGGCCCTTCTCGGGACAGGCCGTGCATTTCCAGTTTGCGGCCCCCGACGGCCTCGACTACGCCGTCAATAGATACCGCCGCGAAGCGGAGCGCCACTATGCCGTACTCGACAGCCAACTCACCGGCCGCGACTACATCGTCGGGTCTGACTACACGATCGTCGACATGTCCGCCTGGGGTTGGATCGATCGCGCCTCCCGTGTGATGAAGGGCGCACACGATCCCTTGGCGCCGTTCCCGAACGTCAAGCGGTGGTTCACCGCGATCGACGGGCGCCCCGCGGTCGTGAGGGCGCGCGCTGTCGGAAAGGATCACGAGTTCAAGAAGGTGAACGACGAGGCAACGAAGCGTGCGCTCTTCCCGTCGAACTACCCCGTGACCGACTAGAGGGCAACCGGGTCTCATCCGTCCCAACTGCGGGAATGGAAACGATAACAGCACCACATTTCCTAACGCCCAGCACGAAACTCAGCGTCCGGTGTGGCGTGTCTATGGGGGCCACCGATCGTGCGGCGGTCGCGTTCGCGGACTTGTTCCATCAAGCCGCTGACCAATGCGGGTCGCGGTTCACTTGTTCCTTCCGGTCGGGCGCGGTGGCGGCGATGAGCCGGCGGCTCGCTATCGCTCTTTTTGGACATATATGGCGTCAGTGTGAGCTTTACCGGCTGCGCCGACGAGCCCCGGATGACCATCGCGGTTCCGGACAGCGTCACCGGCTCAAACAGGAGTTCGTATTCAGCCCGCACTGAGTACGACGGCTGCAGGCCGGGTTCCTACGACTTTCGACCTGGGGCGTCGAGTTCAAGTAGACAGCGTATGCTCTCGATCGCGTCTTGAAAGGCGGCGGCCCGCCTCTGCGATCCGGATGCTCGTTACACTTCGAGGTCAGCGCGTTTCAATTGCGTGCTGTTAGGGCCGCAAGGGTGATACAGGTCAGAGAGATCAAGGTGAAGACTGCACTACGGCGTGTGATCGAAAGCGAGCGGACGAGCGTCCATGGATGATCGCGACAACCAGCACGCTGCCGACATCTTTTCGTTTGGGCCCTTCCGTCTGATTGCGGCCGAAAGACTACTGAAGAAGGCGGGCGAGCCGGTTCAGCTGGGCGGCCGCGCACTCGATATCCTGATCACGCTGATTGACCGGGCCGGAGACGTCGTCAGCCGGGAGGAATTGATGTCGCGCGTGTGGCCGGATGTGACAGTGGAGGAGGCCAACCTCCGTGTCCATATCGCCAACCTTCGAAAAGCACTCGGTGATGGTCGAGACGGAGCCCGCTATATCGCTAACGTGCCGGGCCGCGGCTATTGCTTTGTCGCACCCGTCCAGCCCTGGGCGCAAGGCGGCGTGTCTTCGGCTGCCGTGGTTAGGTTGGTCAGGACCCAGATGCTGCCCGCGCGCTTGGAGCGGATGATTGGCCGCGACGAAACCGTCAAAACCGTGTTCGCTGAAGTGGCTTCCCGGCGGTTCGTCAGCATCGTTGGGCCCGGCGGCGTCGGCAAGACAACCGTGGCGCTCGCCGTCGCGCACGCGATGGCGAGTGATTTCGGCGACGCGGTCTGCTTCGTGGACCTCAGCGCTCTCCACGATGGAACGCTCGTTGTTCCGGCCGTCGCATCGTCGGTCGGATGCATCAGTCAGACGCAAGACTCGTTGCCGCGACTGTCGGCGTTCCTTGCTGACAAGCGAATCCTTCTGATTCTCGACAGCTGCGAGCACGTGATGGAGCCCGTCGCCTTGATGACGGAACGTCTCTTCCGCGAAGGGGCGTTCGTACACATTATCGCGACGACGCGCGAAGCGCTGCGGGTCGAGGGCGAGAACATCCATATGCTTCAGCCTCTCGACAGCCCGCGAAGCGAGGTCGGCCTGACGGTGGTCGAAGCGCTGGCCTCTCCTGCAGTGCAGCTCTTTATGGATCGAGCAGCGGCCGGCGGATACCGGCGCGACCTTTCCGACGAGGAGGCACCGATCGTAGCGGGCATTTGCCGCCAACTCGACGGGAATCCGCTGGCCATCGAAGTCGTGGCCAGCCGGGCGAGCGCATATGGCGTCAGCGGATTGGCGCAGCTGATCAACGATCGCCTGATACTCCATTGGCGGGGACAGCGCAGCCATCCGCGACATCAGACTCTCCAGGTGGCGCTCGACTGGAGCTACAATTTACTGTCGGGGTCTGAGCAGGCGATTTTCACCACGCTGTCCGTGTTTGTCGGCTCGTTCACATTGGAGATGGCGCAAGCCGTCATTGGCGAGCTGGAAGTGCCGGAAGTCGCGAATGTGATCGCAAGTCTGGTCGAAAAGTCGCTTATCTCGGTCTCTCAGACTGGAGACGCAAGCTCGTACCGACTTCTTGATACGACACGAGCCTATGCGGCGTTCAAGCTGGCACGGCGGGCAGACGAGAATGCAATCGCGAGACGACATGCCCTCTACTATGCGGAGCGCCTCGCGCCCATCCGATCCAACATCTTGCAGGATCGAACTCTCACCTCATACTCACGCCACGTAGGTGACATCAGAGCAGCACTCGAATGGAGCTTTTCGACGTCGGGCGATGCCTCGGTCGGCGTGGCATTAGGCGCCGGGGCAGTGCCTCTGTTCCTCGGGCTGTCGATGCTGAGCGAGTGTCGGTTCTGGTGCCAGCAGACGATACGTACATTGGGCGAGGAAGACCGCGGAACGAAACTCGAGCTGGCTCTGCAACTATCATTGGCAATATCGTCGATCTATGTCCACGGCAACAGCGACGAGGTAGGAACTGCGCTGGAGCGCGGGCTCACCCTCGCCGATTCCCTGGAAGACACCGAGTACCAATTGCACTTGCTGGCCGGCCTCAATCTCTTCCGCACTCGCCTTGCTGATTTTGGCGGTGCGCTAGCGGCCGCAGAACGCTACGTTGCCGTGGCCAAGAAACTCGGTCGCCCGAGAGAGATGGTGGCCGCTGAGTGGATGCTGGGTGCAAGCTATCATCTGATAGGAGATCAAGTCTCTGCGCAGCACAATTATAGGATTGGGTTCGAGCGAGCCGCGGCTGCCGGCATAACGCAGATGCACTCCTATGGTTACAATCACCACGTGAGGGCATTGATCGGCGAAGCGCGCACATTGTGGGACCGAGGTTTCGCTGACCAGGCGGCCCGACGTGCACAACAAGCGATCGAGCTGGCGGAGAGAGAGAACCACCCTGTCTCTCTTTGCATCTGCCTTCTCTATGCCGCATCGGTGTTCCTGTGGAGGGGAGATCTGCTGATAGGAGAGGATCTCATCGAACGGCTGATCGCTTGTGCTGGCAAGCACTCGCTCGCGCCGTACCATGCCGGTGGCCTGGGCTTGCGAGGCGAGCTTATGCTTGCGAGAGGAAAGACAACGCTTGGGGTCGAGACCCTGCGTACCGCGCTGTCCACCTTGCAAGATGAGCGGCAGTATATCCTCTCATTCGCATCTTCTCGCGCGCTGGCCGAGGGTCTCGCTCGTAGCGGACACCCGGCAGAGGCGATCACTATCATCGATTCGCTCGTCACCGACGCTACGCGCGGCTCCGGGACGTTTGAGCTACCGAACTTGCTGCGAACCCAAGCGGAGGTGCTGTTGGCGGCGGCACCGACGAATTGGCCGGCGGCCGAGGCCTCGCTTATAAGTTCACTTGGCAGCGCCCGTGAGCAGTCCGCGCTCGGCTGGGAATTGCGTTCAGCAATCGCCTTGTGTCGCTTGTGGGTGGACCATGGGCGCGTAGACGACGCGCGTCGTCTGCTCATAGATATTTACGAGCGCTTCACGGAAGGATTCGAGACCGCTGATCTGATTGAGGCGCAACGGCAACTTCGCGCATTAGAGGTGCAGCTGCCGCTTTGCTGAGGGCCTTTGTCTTGGCAGTGCCGTCAACCGTGTTCAGCTAGTGGCAGCCGGACAATAACCATCACAGGAAACAGGCGGCCGCGCTGAACGCGGCACATTTGGCGCTCTGAAGCGAGTATTTACACTTCTTAACACCAATCAACTCGCGGCGAGTCCGGCGTTGCCTCAGTCTCTGACGGATTCCTTGCTGTCCGTGGGAGCAATGGCCATGTCACGCGATCCTCTACCGCCCTTCACCCAGGGAACTGCAATGAGAAAGGTTCGCGTCATCGAGGATAGTTGGAATAGCCGCGACCCTGCCCGGGTGGCCCGTGACTACACAATCGACTGCTTCTGGCGGAATTGCGTTGAGTTTCTGTCCGGTCGCGCCGCCATCGAGGTGTTTCTCGCACGCAAATGGGCGAAGGAACTTGACTATCGTCTTATGGCAGAGCTCTGGGCCTTCACCGACAATCGGATAGCGGCGCGATTCGCCTGCGAATATCGCGACGACGGCGGCAATTGGTTTAGAGCCTATGGAAACGAGGACTGGGAGTTCGATCCGGATGGCCTAATGCAGCGGCGCATGGCCAGCATCAATGAACATCCGATCGCCGAAGCAGATCGGATGTTTTTATGGCCGTTGGGACCACGGCCTGACGGCCACCCTGAGCTCAACGACTTCGACTTTTAGGGCCCATAGCGGCCAGATCACTCAGCTGAACATTCTTTGTAATCGCTACGGCATCTGAAAACAGCGTTCCGGGTTGCGGCTCGGGCCTCACGCCGCGCGGCGATCATCGGCCGCCGCGGCACGCCGTCCCCTCGCAATCAGCCGCCGGAGCGAGGATTTACTCTAACTTACGACAATAAACTCGCCTCTCCGCGAATACTGCGCGACGCTTCCTCATGTAATCGAGTCCTGCAATGGACACCCGCTCCCCGGTGAGAGGATATCATGTGCTGCAGGAATGGACAGATCGGGCCCGAAGCGCGCAGCGGGACTTCCAGTACCATACCGACGGCCTGGCAGTCGGCAATATGGAGCATGACCGCGGTGGCAAACCCGCAAACCGCCTGTAATTTTGAGGCAGTGCGGCTACTGCACTCTGGGTCGGATCATAGCGGCTGTGGCGTGCGTCGAGAATGGCATGCCGGCTCGCCCGAACAGACCCGCGAATACGTAAGCGGCAATATCTGCCGGTGCGGCGCCTATGTCGGCATCGTCGCGGCGATCAAGGATGTCGCGATCAAGATGTGGAGGACTGAGACATGAAGCCCTTAGCTTGGCTCTCAGAGGCTCCAGAAACCGTATCCATGCGTCCAAACCGAAAGACCGGTCCGTTCCGACGTGTGCCTGCAGGTGGCATCCATGCGCGATGATCGCGGCGTGCTCCAGCACGTCGTCGAGTGCAAAGGCTCATCAGTATCGACAGGAGCAACTTAACGGAGAGCACCCCATGGAGCTTCATCAAGTTCGCTACTTCCTCGCCGTCGCGTCCACACTCAACTTCACCCGCGCGGCCAAGCAATGCAATGTCACGCAGCCCGCCCTGACCAAGGGCGTGCAGAAGCTCGAGCAGGAGCTCGGCGGCCAGTTGATCTACCGCGAGCGCCAGCTGACACAACTTACCGACCTTGGGAAGGAAGTCCTTCCGATGCTGGCGTGCACACTGGCCTCCGCAGAGACGGCGCGTCGCAGAGCCAAGGAGTTCCAACGCAAGGAGGTCGCGCCACTAAAGATCGGCCTCGCCCCCTCTATCTCGGCCTCGCTTATCCTCGATCTGATCGCGGAGATCGAAAAGTTCGTCCCTGCGCTTCACGTCGAGCTGCGCGAGGGCGCGGCGGAGAAGCTCGTCGACCTCCTGCTGGAGGGGGAGATCAACGCCGCAATGGTCGGGGACGTGCAGGACATGCCCGCCCGCATCGACGACTGGTTGCTGTTCGAGGAGCGCTACGTCGCGGTTCTCGCGCCGACACACCGGCTCGCAAACCGTCCCTCGATCGGGATCGACGACCTCCGCGAGACCATCTTGCTGGAACGCGCCGGATGCGACGTCGCCCCGAAGATCCAACGGTCGTATTTCCACGACGAACCGCCCCAGCTGGGCCACTGCAGCGGTCACGACTTGCACCTGCAGCACATGGCCTCGGCTGGCTTCGGCGTGATACTCGCGCCCGAGCACATGCCGCGCCTTCCGACGCTCAAGACCATTCCGCTCGAAGGCGACCCGGTTTCGCGGGAGGTGCGGCTGCTGGCTGTGCAGGGGCGCCGCTACTTGCCGGCGCTGGACGCTTTCGTCAAGGTCGCGCGGCTTCGCGACTGGTCGGTCGAGGTCGCCCGCCGTGGCATGCCGCCGCACGCAACGCTACCGGAGATGGCGAGCGCGCCCGCATGACCACGACAAGCACGCCGACGGCCAACCGCTTCCAACGTTCTTCTCCGATCGATTCTCGAATGAAAGACTCAACTATAACGCTAGGGGATTTGTCATGCTAACAGATCAACACTTCTTCCAGCAGGAAAACAGTACAAGCTACGCGAGTGAGCAAATGTCGTTGCAGACTTCGGCCGAATTCGTGCGCAGCTTTGATGGGCAAGCCCACGAGGCCATCGACGCGATGGCGGCAGTGGTCGCAGAAGCGCAGGCCGGCCTAAGATGGATGCGCGTGGAACCGCTAGCTCTGGAAGAAGTCCGGGAGGCGCTCGTCAGCATCGTAGATAGCGGTAAGCGAGCAGCTGAAATCGTCCTTCGACTTCGAGGGCTTGTTAAAGAGGTCCCCAAACCGGATGGAACTACTGATCGTTGAGCTGATAGCTGCGAGTGACCGAAGTGACATTTTGGTGTCGATCAGCTTCCAAAACTTGCCCCTCATCGGCTTCAAATTTTGGCTCTGACGCGCATTTTGTGTAGCTCCACTCTATTCTGCGACGATTAGTCTGGCTTGGCGCGGATCGAGTTTAGCGCGTCCGTACATTTGCTGTCTGACGAGCTAGAGGCGGGTGACCTGATCTTCAGTTTGTCCGTTGGACCAGGGCAAGGTGATCGCCGCCCGAACCGCCGCTTCATCATTCGTAACGCCGCGAGCGAATGAGGCAACGTCGGGAGCGCCCGGCTCGATAGGAGCGAGCCGATCGAAGATCGATGAGCAAGCACAGGCAGAGCTCGCGAGCGACCTGTTCGAACCGTTTGACGACACCGTCCACTCGCACTCCGACAAACTCGAGAAGCTCTCGGCGATGGACTTCGGGGCGTACAGCAAGGTCGAAGAAGGCGCAGTGGTGAAGCTAGACGGACGGACTTTCGTTATTGCCGTGTCAACAGGCAAGTTCGTGTGCGAGGGCAACGAGATGATGGGCGTCTCCATCCAGGAACCGATCTATGCTGAGTTGGATGGCAAGCGCGCCAGTGACGCGATCTCATTCAACGGAAAAGAACTCGTGATCGAGGAGGTCGCCTGATAGCTGCGACGTAACGCACGGCGACCGTCGCGAGCCCGTGCGCGATACCCAGGAATGAGCGGATGACACGATCCAGGCGATCTTCCAAAGCCTTTCCCGACCTCGACAGCCAGACACTGAAGCATCGTCGCCTCGTGCGCCTGAAGTTCGCTCCGCTCTTGGGCTGACAGACGCTCAACGAACACTACCCCGCCTCTATGGCACCGCGCGACTGGAATGGAAACAATAACGACCGGGCATTTCTAATGGTTGGCGTATCGGCATAGCCTTTCTGTGCCTCTAATTGGGCTGACCCGTCGCGGTTGTACGGAGTGCTAGCCAGCATAGGGCGGCGTGATCGTCGTCTTAGGTGGCAGCAGTCTCCGCGTCGCAAGGACCCGCTCGAGCAACCAAGCACGTAGGAGTCGCCGATGTCGTTCCGCTTCATCACTAAGTCTATCCACGCCTACCTAATCGATTATCCAGTCGCGATCGTCTTGATCGCAGCGCCGTTCTGGCTGAAGCTCGGTCAGAGCGGACCGGTCGCACTGTGGCTCTCGGTTGTTGTGGGTCTCGCAGCACTACTCTTAGCCGCCCTGACCGACCATCCCACCGGGCTCGTCCGCATCATCCCCTACTGGCTGCACCTTTGGGTCGATCGCGCCGTCGGCGTGGTGTTTGTCGTCGCCCCGTTTGCCTTCAACTTTTTCGGGCTCGACGCCTGGTACTACTGGATCCTCGCTGCCGCTGTTCTGCTAACGACGTCAGTCCTTAACGCGTCTGAGGAGCCAATCGCGGTTCGATGTTGAACAGGCGCGCGGCGAGTTCAAGGCAGCGACGGCGTCGAGAGGAGCTGCTTGACGTTGAATTGATGTGGCGAGGAGTGAGCCGCGAAAGGAGTTCTCGATCCCGACGGTGAACTGAACCACCTTGAGCTCCCGCTTGGTGCCGGCGGACTGGCTGATGGCCGGTGAATGGCACCAACGCCACAGGCGTTTCCTCCCTTGACTACCCGGGGCTCAAAGCGAGCTCCGGGCTTTTTTCGCGCGAACGGGCGATATCTTTCCCTCTCTTACCTCGGTCCGGCGTCCGGTTGGCGACGTGGCGCGCGACAAATCCACCGTAGGAGCTTGCGTCATGGTCAAGGACGGCGGCGCGCTGGCACGCGCAACCTCGATTGGTCCAAGGGCGATAACGGGTTTAGAAGTTTCTGCGGATGCGGCTGTAGGGTATTCCTCGCTGTGGCTTCACGCGGCGCGGCAGCAATAATGATCGTCTATCGACTCCATGGCGAGAGGTGATTTCCCTCACCGGCGTTGCAAGGTCATTCTCGTGGCGTGGTTTAAGACAAACAGGAGATACCATGAAGTTTCAAGTCCGCAGCCTCGCGATTGCGCTCGCAATTGCTGTTCCAATCGCAGTGGCCGCCACGGCCAAATCGTCTGCTGCGCCGATCAATGGCACGTCGATCAAGGCGGCGATACCAGCCGTGACGACGGACGTGCGCTATCAGGTGCGGCGGGGTCATCCCTACCCTTCGTACTGGGACTATAATTCGTACTGGGGCTATCCCGCCTATAGTTCGAATTGGGGCTATCCGACCTATAATTCTTATTATGGCGACGGCTACGGATATTACACGACAGGTTGCCTGCCCGGACCGCGCGTCGGCGCCTTAGCGACAGCGCCCTGGACCGACACGCCGACGTGTCCGCCGTATTGATCATATCCTCCGCGCTCCCGATGGCTGGCGCGTGCGTCTAATGAGTCGGCGCCGACCTCCGGGCAATCCGCGATCAGATCACCGCCTTCGACGACATCCAATGGATTGACGATCATATTGGAGCAAGCCGACCTATTACTATCCCGACTTCTCTTACGGCCGGTGGTGTCCACGGCTGGTGGTGACGCCAAAACTTGGCAGCGTGCGGCTTCCTCGAGCCGCCGCTTGCATGATGGAAGTGGCCATGGCGCAAATGAGGATGCATGCTGAAATGAACAAGCCTGCAGAGCTCCAGCCGGTCAATCCACGGGATGTCGCATGGGCAATCTAGCGAACTGGCTTTACCTTATCGGATCGCTGTGCTTTGTTTTTGGTACAGTGATCAACATGCTTCCGGTTTGAGGAAGACCAACATGTATTTGAGAGATCTTCGCGTTCCTCGGTCACGCGCACGTCGCTCTTGGGTCATTCTCGACGGAGCCAGGCAGTCCTGTCTGCCAAATGATGTCCGCTTTTACCCTGGTGTAACCTGATTCTTGTGCGCACGCGCGCTTCGAAGAAGGGGAATAGGCCAGCCACATGAAGCGACGGGGCGCCGCATGTCCTGTCAGGTC
Source organism: Bradyrhizobium sp. Cp5.3 (assembly GCF_000426265.1). Lineage (NCBI taxonomy): Bacteria > Pseudomonadati > Pseudomonadota > Alphaproteobacteria > Hyphomicrobiales > Nitrobacteraceae > Bradyrhizobium > Bradyrhizobium sp. Cp5.3. The sequence continues at coordinate 68,114 of NZ_AUFA01000024.1, forward strand.
TTCTTCGGTGCGGTTATTGCGGATCTGGCATGTCAGTTCACGACCGCGACAAGACAGAAGGACCAGGATTCGTTGCTCAGCCGTGCGCGAGAGCAGCAGTTGCTCGAATCGCCGGATCATCTAGTTGAAAGACGCTGATCGAGACCTACGTCCGCAACTTGAACAGTGAGCGAGATCACTTGCGGGGAACGCTTCCTCGGAGCGCCTGCGATTAGAGGCCAAACGTGACCGGATCGAAGGCGAGCGTCAGCGCAACATTGATCTCGTGATCAAGTACGGAGGAGGATGCCAAGCAACGGATCGCCGAGCTGAAGCAGGAGCGGTTGCGCGTCGAGGCGGAACCGGCTGCCCTCGAGGAGGCCCCGACCTCCATCTCACTGCGTCCGGCAACGCTGGACCGCTACACAGAGACCGAACTGAGATGCAGCCCGCAGCCGGTAATTTGTCACGTGCTTAGAGCCACGCTTCGTGGCAGCGAAGCAGACTGACGGTAGGGGCCGGCATCGTTTGGAGGAACCAACCCTCCCAGCGCCCGAATCGAGTCCCATCGTCGCCGGTTGAGCTAGCTAACGACTCGCGCCTGGTCAGCCCACCTCCGGCGCGAGCGGGCCCTGAGTGAAGCTCTCGTGTCCTTTCTCGCGCGCACATCCGGGCCTCTTCCACTCATTAGCGGGCTGCGCATCTTTCGGCTGGGTCAGGTCAGAGAGACGTCCATATCGCTCAATTGCACTCGCGTCGTGCCGGCATTGGCAAAGGTGATCGCCAGCACTAGACTGTGATCGAGGCGCCCTGCGACTTCGGGCTAGTGAGATCGGACGATCTCGTCGAGCAAATGGTGGGTAGGAAAGGCACTACATTCTGGAAGTCTGATTTCGAATTAGAGGCCGCCGATCTCGATATCGCCGCCCATCGCGGGCTTTCGACGTGAGGCGAATATGTTCATGGAAAGGTCAGCGGCCGGATTACGGGCGCAGGAGTTTGTACTCTCCAATCTTTCGCCCAGCGTCGCTCAAAGGCGGTTCGCGCTTGGCGTTGTGCTAGTGCTGCTCGTTGTCTTTGTCATCGTGGCAGGCCCGCTCTCGGGCCTGCCACTGAGGCGGGTTGACGCCTTTATACCCGCCTACGGCACTGCGATTTTCGTCATCGACTCTATCACCGCAGCCCTGCTCTTCGCGCAGTTTTCCGTCCTACGCTCGCCTGCGCTCCTCGCGCTGGCGAATGGCTATTGCCTGACGGCGCTCATTGCAATTCCTTGGACGCTCACATTTCCAGGCGTATTGGCGCCGGAGGGCGGCCTTGGCGGTGGCCTGCAGAGTACGGTTTGGCTCTATGTCCTGTCGCACGTGGGCTTCGCCCTGTTCGCGATCGTCTATACTCTGCTGAAGGATGCCGATCCGATGGAATGGCTGTCGCCACGCTCCATTCGTGCGAGGGTCCTTACGACTGTCGGATCAGTTACTGCGCTCGTCTGTTGTGCAACAGTTTTCGTTACAGCAGGCCATGCGCTCCTCCCGCGCATCATGCTCGACACGGCGGAGGTTTCCTATCTCTGGTACTACGTGATCGGGCCGATGGCGGCATTATTCGTCCTCGCGCTTGTCTTGCTATGGCTGTGGCAGCGCTCGGTGCTCGATCTCTGGTTGATGTTGGTTCTGTGCGCATACATCATCGAGATTGCCCTCACCGCCTTTCCTATACCGTACCGCTTTAGCGTCGGCTGGTATGCCGGGCGAGTTTACGGCGTGCTTTCCGGTAGCCTTGTGCTGCTCATCCTGATGAAAGAAGTGACGATGCTATACGGCGAACTGCTGCGCGCAGTCCTTGCCCAACGCCGCGAGCGCGAGGTGCGTCTGCTGACGGGGGACGCGATCGCAGCCACCGTTGCGCACGAGATCAAGCAGCCATTGTCGGCGATGACTGTGAACGCCAGTACGAGCCTGGGCTGGCTTGATCGCGCGACGCCAAACATCGATGAGGCCAAAGCCGCATTACAGCGAATCGTGAACAACGGGCACCGGGCGGGCGCGGTGATCGAGAATATTCGGACGCTCTTCAAGAGGGATGATGCACGAACCCAGACTTCGCTCGACGTCAACAATCTGATCCGCGAAGCTCTGGCGCTCGTGCGCGACGACCTGCAGACGCATCGGATAGCGGTTCAAGCCGACTACAACCAATCGCTCCCACCGATAGAGGGCAACCAGGTTCAGCTGCAGCAGGTGCTCGTGAATTTGATCACGAACGCGATCGATTCAATGGCCACTGAAGATGGGGACCGGGTACTTTCCTTAAGGTCGAAAGTCTACAACTCCGACAGTCTGATGGTGTCGGTGGAAGACGTGGGGAAGGGTGTCGAGCCGCGCGCTATCGATCTGATATTCAAACCGCAGTTTACGACCAAGGTGCACGGGATGGGGATGGGACTGTCGATTTGCCGGTCGATCATCGAGGCCCATGGGGGCCGGTTGTGGGTGACCGCCAATCTACCCCAAGGTGCCATTTTTCACTTCACGCTGCCCGCCCACCGGGAGCACTAGCATGCGCGGTGCTACTCTTGAAAGATGCAGGAGGCCGAATTGCCTACGGAGACCCTGATCTCGATCATCGATGATGATGAGGACTTTCGCGAGTCTATAGTGGGTCTGATGAAATATTGGGGGTTCACGGTCGAGGCCTTCCCATCCGAGCTGGCTTTCTTATCCTCCCCGAATGTTCGCAATACCTCCTGCCTGATCGTGGACCTTCAGTATCCGCGAATGACCGGGATTGAGCTGCATCGTCGGTTGGTGGAATCGGGCTATGCCATTCCAACAATCCTGATCAGCGCTCACCTAGACGACAGCGTTCGGGCTCGTGCGTTGGCTGATGGCATCGTTTGCTACCTGACAAAGCCGTTTGATGAGGATGCTTTGTTTGGATGCGTCTCGTCGGCTCTGGAGCGGGCCAAGCCAGATGAATATCGTTCATGATGATCACAGTCACGTGGGAGCGTTGACCGAGGGAGGAAATCACGACGTCATGGTCTGCAAAGGTTCGGTGCCAAATCATCGAGGCGTAACATGTTGGTCGTTACCCACGTATCCGGCTTTCCAAAATTTTTCTGTGGGCATCCTGTCCATCCGCAGCTTGGCGATGTCTTTCCCTCTCTTACCTCGGTCCGGCATCCGGTCGGCGACGTGGCGCACGACAAATCCACTGTAGGAGCGGCGTCACGGTCAAGGTCGGCGCGCTGGCACGCGCAACCTCGATTGGTCCAGGGGCGGCAACGGGAGTCTCTGCAGGTGCGGTTGGTGGCATTCCTCGCTACGGCATCACGCGGCGCGGCGGCAATAACGATCGTCTATCGACTCTATGGCGGGAGGTGATTTCCCTCGCCGGCGTTGGAAGGTCATTCTCGTCGGTTGGTGGATAGTCATTTCTGACACGAACAGGAGCTACCTTGAAGATTCAAGTCAGCAGCCTTGCGATTGCGCTCGCAATTGCTGTTCCTATCGCAGTGGCCGCCACGGCCAAATCGTCTACTGCGCCGATCAATGGCACGTCGATCAAGGCGGCGATACCAGCCGTGACGGACGTGCGCTATCAGGTACGGCGGGGTCATCCCTACCCTTAGTACTGGGGCTATCCCGCCTATAGTTCGTATTGGGGCTATCCGACCTATAATTCATATTATGGAGCCGACGGGGGATATTACACTTCAGGTTGCTTGCCCGGACCGCGCGACGCGACAGTAAGATGTTTCACCATTTCCGGTTTTCGAGGCCCAATGCCTGAAGTCGACTGGCTAAGCCGTCTCCTACAAATCGTCACCGTAACCGGTCAGCTCGAGGTCCGCTGCGCCTATGGTGCGCCGTGGCGCGTTACCTGGAGCAAGGCTGCGGCGAACGAAATTCCTTACCACGTCATAGTCAAGGGCCGCGCCATTATCGAGGATCCGGAGACGCGAGCAGCACGAGAGCTGGTGAGCGGAGATATTGTGCTGCTGCCTCACGGTGCGGCGCATGTGCTGCACGACGGTAGTGGGCAAACACCTATTTGTACCCGGCAACACCGGGGGGCGGCCGGATGGATGCTGAGCGAGAACGATGGCGAGGGCGAAAAACTAGATCTGATGTGTGGGCGATTTTTCATCGCGCCACCCCATGACCGGCTGATCCGCAACTACATGCCCGCGGATCTGGTGACGCGGGCCATGAACGGCCATGGAGAAGACGGAATCGGCTCCGCCTCCAGCCAACTGGCCAGCCTAGTGAGGCTGATGCGAATGGAGTCCGATGGTGACAGAGCGGGAGGACGTGCCATTCTCAACGCGCTTTCTTCGGCCCTGTTCACGCTGGTATTGCGTGCGGCAAGCGAAGCCGAGAGAACACCTGAAGGCTTGTTGGCCCTGGCCGGCCATCCGCGGCTGGCTCCGGCAATTGCGGCGCTGTTCGCCGATCCAACACGGTCTTGGAAACTGCCTGATTTGGCGGACTTGTGCGGCATGTCGCGCGCTACGTTCATGAGGCACTTTCAAGACAGGCTAGGTTGCTCCGCCCTCGATCTGTTGATCGATCTGCGCATGAGTCTGGCAGCCAACGAGTTGAAAAAGCCAGCGATCAGCACTGAGGCCGTGGCTGAGACGGTCGGGTATCAATCCGTTTCGGCATTTCGACGTGTGTTTGCGGAGAGGATGGGGATGACACCGGGGGAATGGCGCCGACTGGCGCACAAAAGCGAATAGACGCGCGGCCCGGGCCTCATATGCTTCAACTTGATCCTTTCGAGCATCATATTGAGCTAATCAAGTCTCGAATATTGCACTGCTAGCCGTAACTTGGGCTCCGTAATCACTTGATGAGGGAGCCACCCAATGAACTGCATCAGCATCGCCGCCGACAAACTGGCAACCGGCGCAATAGCCGAAACCCACGCGCAGACCGAGACGAGCGGAATCGCTCTCGCGCCCCAGCCTTCCCATTTGCCCACGCGGACGGCGCCCACGAACGTCGTCATCGAAGCCATTCTGAGCCGCAGTGCCGCCAAATATTACGACCCTGCTGCCACCCTGAGCGACGATCAGATCCGCGACCTAGTGCGGATCGGTACTTCCGCGCCGACATCCTTCCACCTGCAGAACTGGCGGTTCATCGCCGTCCGTACGCCTGAGGCCAAGGCTCGATTGCGTCCGATCGCCTGGAATCAGCCCGCAATCACCGACGCCGCCGTTACCTTCATCATCATCGGCCGGTTAGCGGATGCCAGCACCGTTCCTGAGCGTCTGGCGCCGGTGGTGGAAGCCGGCATCATGCCGGCGCACCTGGTGCCGGAATGGGAAGCGCCCGCTCGCGGCCTGTATGACGATCAACCCCAGCGGCAGCGCGACGAGGCGGTACGCTCCGCCACCTTTGGCGCCGCGGCGATTATCTATACGGCCCGCTCACTCGGCTTGGGTTCAACGCCGATGATCGGTTTCGACGCCGAAGCCGTGCACCGCGAGTTCGGCCTGGCCGACGATGAAATCCCGGTGATGCTGCTGACCGTAGGGCCGGAGCGAGATGGCAACTGGCCGCAGAAGCCGCGCATGCCGGTGGCCGATGTGCTGGATTTTGCATAATTCCAAATCAAATCACAAACTTATGGAGTGTAAGATGCCAAGAGTTGCAGCTCTGAAGCCGGAACAGGTGCCGGCTGCTTCGCAACTGACCCTCGATACGTTCACTAAGAACATCGGGTTTACCCCAAATATGATGGCGACCTTCGCGGCGAGCCCGATCGCGTTCAACGCATGGTCCACCCTGCTCGGCTCCTTGAGCAAGGCGCTCGACGTGAAAACGCGTGACAGCATCGGCCTCGCTGTTTCCGAAGTGAATGGGTGCGACTACTGCCTGACCGTTCACAGCTTTACGGCTGAGCATTTGGCTAAGTTGCCGGCAGATGACATCATTCTCGCTCGCAAGGGCCATGCCAGCGATCCAAAACGCGACGCAGCCGTCCAGTTTGCACGCAAAGTCATCAAGACCCGCGGCAAGGTCGGCGACGCCGATGTGAAAGCCGTCCGCGATGTCGGCTACACGGATGCAAACGTCATCGAGATCGTCGCGCTGGTCGCCATGTACTCCCTGACGAACTTCCTTAACAACGTGTTTGATCCCGAGAAGGACTTTCCCGCCGTAACGCCGTCCGGCTCCATCTAAGCTTGTCCCGTCGCAACCTCTCGAAGTCATTGGGATCGATCACATGCACATTCTCCATATTGATAGCAGTCCGCGTCGAGAATCGCACAGCCGTGAGCTTTCGGCCGCGATCGTCGAAAAGCTTCTCGAGGTTGCGCCCGGGGCGCGCATCAGCCGGCGTGATTTAGGGACTGAACCCTTACCCCACACCGTGGCTGACTATGCCGCCGCGTTGGCGTCGCCCGCCACGTTAGCCGCCCCTCCGAAGGCTTCTCTGGATGTTTCCGAAGCGCTTATCCAGGAGGTCGAAGCGGCCGATGTGATCGTCATCGGATCGCCCATGCACAACTACACTATTCCCTCGGTCCTCAAAGCGTGGATCGACCAAATCTTGCGCGTCGGCCGCACGATGAAGGCGACGCCGACGGGAAAGGTGGGAATGCTGCGGGACCGTCCGGTATTCATCGGAGTCGCCTCCGGCGGCATCTTTGCCGGCGACCGAGCCAACCAACCCGACTTTCTCACTCCCTACCTGACGTTGGCGTTGAACTCCATTGGCCTAAAAACCCTGCACTTTCTTCCCATTCAAGCCACCGCCTTCCTCGATCATGACCAGGCTGCATTAGCGAGGGAGAAGGCTTTGGCGGCGATCGATCTGATGGGGAAGCTTCGCGGCGTCGATGGTCGCCCTGCAGTGCTCTCAGGCACCGGCAGACTGCATCGCGAGGCGCACCGCCCGCTTCGGAGAGCGTCGCACCGGGAGTTCCCTAAGGGCGCGCCGCGAGCTCTTGGCACGCCCTCACCATAATCCTCCGGCCTCAGCCGGACTATGACCATGAGGTCTTCTGATGATTTCACCTTCAGGTACGAGAGCAACAGCCGCTGATGGCGAGACGCTTCCCCAAATCGGCGACAGGATCACCGACAAATCGTCACCACCCGACGACGGCGCCGTCCGCGAATGGATCGGGCCAGAGGCGTTCGGGCGTTGGGCCAGGCTGCGGAACTGGATCGACGAATTCTACCCAGGAGTTTTCGCGCCGGACTGGCTCTACGGTGGCAAGAACCGTGGTTGGTCCTTGCGCTACAAGAAAACCAGGGCGTTCTGCACCCTGGTGCCGGAATATCGGCTGTTTTCGGCTGTGGTGGTCATGGGTGGCGCAGAACGAGAGAAGTTTGAGGAGCGGCGTTATGTCTGGCGCCCGCAATTGGTCAAGCTCTACGATGAAGCCAAAACATACATCGACGGAAAATGGCTGACGGTTGCCATCTCATCGGCAGATGATCTGCATGATGTGACGGAGCTTCTGACTATGAAGCGCCCGCCGCCGTCGCACGGTTGAAGTTCGCAAAAATGCTAGATTCGCCGCGCGATGGTTCCGAGGAGCCCGAGCAGCGGTCGCCCGAGCCGCAGGCAGCGATAAACGACGTCGTCGTACGGGTTCACGCGGCGGGGTTCGTCAACACTGAACTGGAGTGGCCTTCGACCTGGGCGGACCGCGCCTTCCGTGACCGGACGCCGTCGATCCTCGGCCACGAGCTGGCCGGTGTGGTCACCGCGCTGGGCTACGACACCGCAGGGCTGTCAATCGGTCAGCGGGTATTCGGCCTGGCGGACTGGCATCGCGACGGCACGCTCGCTGAGGACGTCGCCATGGAGGCACGCAACCTCACCCGGCGATGTCGACTTCACGTTGGGCGCTAAAACACGGTCACGGTGTTCCGCGACCCAGCACGCCCAGGTGGTGCAGCCGTGGAGATAGCTGGCCGGCTAAACGCCCTGCTGGGGGAAAAGGCCTACGCAAACCAAGTCAAAGCAGTGTGGGGAAAGGTGGTAGCGGGGGTCCGCTACATCGCTAGACCCACTATTTCCGGAGCCCTGTTTTCGTGCCGGAGGGCAGCCTAACTCGCGACGTCGATCTTTGGTAGTTCGCCAAAAGCCGCCGTTCGTACGCAATTCGTCGCCAGCTTAGAACTGGCTCCCGAGTGGGTTCACATCCTCGAGGCGCAAAACACCCGATCAACCGTCACACCCATTCCGCGACGCCTTCAAGGATCACCCAATCGAGCGCGGCAGGCTCGCGATCGCCGGGCGGACCGCGATGAACGATCAGGGCAGCGCACTGCGCGCCAGACATCGTCCGGAATCGCCCGTTTCAGGAATGGCGCGACGATGAGGTCCGGCTGGTACAACGCCACGCTCTCGCGGGGGACGTTGGCATGGATGTCGAGCTCGACCGTGACCTCATGGCCGCCCCCTCTAAGGTCGACATGCAGCCGCTGCGTCAGGCTATTGAAGGAATGCGACCAGGAGGAGAATGCGCTTCGTGAACCTCAACAGATCCGTGGCAGCTGCTCGCCCGACAGCCAGTCGACAATTCGTCCGCCGCCAAAACTCGTTGTCATCTGCACGAAGTGATGATCGTCGGCCACTGCCTCGCCCACATCCGCCGAATCACGGCCAAGCGGATGCGCTTTCATGGCGGCAAGCACTCCCTCCGTGACATCGGGTGACACGATCGCGACAAGCTTGCCTTCATTGGCCACATAGAGGGGATCGAGCCCGAGCAGTTCGCAGGCCGCAGCAACGGCCGGCTTCACCGGGATCGTATCTTCCTGGAGGCGGAAGCCGACGCCCGACTGATAGGCGATCTCGTTGAGCGTCGCGGCGAGCCCTCCGCGGGTGGGATCGCGCATCAGGCGGATACCCTTGCCGCCAGCCGCCACCATCTTCGCCACAAGATCATGCAAGGACGCGGAATCCGAGACGATCGCGGTTTCGAACGCGAGATTCTGCCGTTTGGACATGATGGCGACTCCATGATCGCCGAGCGTGCCGGAGATCAGGACGCGATCACCGACGCGGGCTTTCTCGGCGGAGAGGTGCAACCCGTCTGGCACGACGCCAACGCCGGCTGTCGAGATAAAGAGGCCGTCGGCCTTGCCGCGCTCGACTACCTTGGTATCACCCGTGATGATGTAAACGCCCGCCGTTCGCGCTGCCTCGCCCATGGAATCGGCTATCATCTTCAGATCGGCAAAGCGAAAGCCCTCCTCGATGATGAAGCTTGCAGACAGATAGAGCGGCCGCGCGCCCGCCATGGCGATGTCATTGACCGTGCCGTGCACCGAGAGCGAACCGATATTGCCGCCGGGAAAGAACAGCGGCGAGATCACGTAACCGTCGGTCGTCATCACCATGCGCCCGCCGTTGACGTCGAATGCCGACTGGTCGTTGCCGCGCGCCAGCCATTCATTGCCGAAGGCCTCGTGGAACAGGCCGGAGATGAGCTGCGACATCGCCCGGCCGCCGGAGCCGTGGGAGAGGTCGACGCAGCCATCCCTGATGTCGAGCTTGTGCTGATAGGCCTTCATGACGCCTGCCTCTGCTGATGGTCGCGGAAGCGGCCGTAAGTCCAGTGGGCGGCACATGCGCCTTCGGAGGAGACCATGCAGGATCCCATCGGGTTCTCCGGCGTGCACACCGTACCGAACAGCTTGCAGTCGACCGGCTTCTTTACCCCACGCAGAATTGCACCGCATTCGCAGGCTGGATTGTCGGCGACGCGAAGCTCATTCATGCCAAAACGTATCTCGGCATCAAAATCGACGTAAGCACGCTTCACCTTCAGTGCGCTATATGGCACGAGCCCAAGGCCGCGCCATTCGAATTGATCGCGCAACTCGAAGATATCCGAAATTTTCTCCTTGGCGCGCAGATTGCCCTCGCGCGTAACCGCGCGGCTATACTGGTTCTCCACCTCGTGCCGGTGTTCGTTGACCTGCCGCACCAGCATCAGGATTGCCTGCATCATGTCGAGCGGCTCGAAGCCCGAGATCACCACCGGCTTGCCGAACTCTTCGGCGAAGAACTCGTAGGGCTCGGTGCCGACGATGGTCGAGACATGGGCCGGACCGACGAAGCCGTCGATCTCGACACGACCGATGCTACGAATGTCGGGGCTCTCCAGAATGTTCTGCATGGCCGGCGGCGTCAGCACGTGATTGCAGAACACGCTGAAGTTTCCGAGCCGCTTCTTCTCCGCAAGCCGGATCATGACGGCGGTCGGCGGTGTCGTGGTTTCGAAGCCGATGGCAAAGAAGACGACCTCCCGCTCCGAATTCTGCTCCGCGATCCGGATTGCATCGATCGTGGAGTAGACCATGCGAATGTCGCCGCCACGCGCCTTCGCCTTCAACAGCGAGGCGCCTTGCGAGCCGGGTACCCTCATCAGATCGCCGTAGACGCAAAGGATCACGTCAGGTCGCTCGGCGAGCCGGATCGCCATATCGATCCGCCCCGCCGGCAGCACGCAGACGGGGCAGCCGGGCCCGTGGATCATCCGCACGTTCTTCGGCAGCATGTCTTCCAGGCCGTAGCGCGAGATCGCATGGGTGTGACCGCCGCAGAACTCCATGAAACGATACGGCCGTTGCGGATCGGCTTCGGAGCGGATCGCTTTCGCCAACCCTAGCGCGATTTCCTTGTCGCGAAACTCGTCGGCATATTTCAATGCACGGCCCCCTGCCCTTCGATGCTGAGCTCGCGTAGCAGCTCGAACGTGCGTCGAGCTTCCTCGGGATCAATCTTGGTGAGGGCATAGCCGACATGGATGATCACATAATCGCCGACGGCGAGGTTCTCGATCAGCGCCACGGAAATCTCCTTGCTAACCCCGTCGATGGAAACAACGGCCATCTCATCAGCGAGAAGTCTTGTGACTTCAGCAGGTATGGCGAGACACATCAGGCGTTTCCTTCAAATCCTTGTTGTTCCGCAACTGTCTGGGCGGCAATCCAGGCTTGGCCAAGACTCAGGCCGCCATCGTTCGGCGGCACCTGGCGCGGCAGCAGGGCATTGAGCCCGACCGAGCGACAGCCGCGCAACACCTCTTCGCTGAGAACGGCATTGAGGAAGCAGCCGCCGCTCAAGACGACTGTGGTGTGACCCGTCTGTCGCGCCGCACGCTCGATCCAGTCGATGCAGGCCGCCGCCAGCGTTCCATGAAACAACCCCGCGCCTGCGTTCGCATCAGTCGCATCCGCCAGAAGCCGTAAGAGCGGAAGCAGGGACAGGACGCCTTGCGCCAGGGTCCAGCCGCCCTCGGCCACCTGCGGGCGGCGAACGCGCGCCTCCAGTTTCATCGCAGCCTCGCCTTTGTAGCTCTGGCGCGTCGAGATCCCAAGCAATCCGGCGGCCGCATCGAACAGCCGGCCGGCGCTGGTGGTCGTGGGCAGGTCGGACCGTTCAAGCAATGCCGCCACCCCCGCAGCCCGCGGCTGCTCTGCAAAGCGACGACCAATCTCTTCGCTGCGACCCAAGGCCTGCAAAGCGCTCGCCGCCATCCGCCAGGGCTCGCGCGAAGCGCGATCGCCGCCCGCCATCTTCAAGGGCGTGAGGTGCCCGATCCGGCGGAAGCGCCCCCCATCGCATAGCAGCAGCTCGCCCCCCCAGTTGCCGCCGTCGTCGCCATAACCGAAGCCATCGAGCACCAGCGCGATCGCCGGCCGGTCAATGCCGTGCTCCACCATCACCGACGCCGCATGCGCATGATGATGTTGAACCGCGATCAGGCTGCGGCGCGTCGCATCGGCAAAGCGGGTCGAAGCCATGTTGGGGTGGAGATCATGCGCCACGACGACCGGCTCCACATCGAGCGTCGCGATCAGGTGCTCGATCGTCTCCTCGAAGAAGCGGACGCCTTCGGCGGTATCGAGATCCCCGATATGTTGCGAGACAAAGGCTTCGTCACCTCGCGTGAGCGTGACGGTTGTCTTCAGTGCGCCGCCGACCGCGAGCACGGACGGCACCGGCCGTGGCAGCCGAATCGGGTCGGGGACGTAGCCGCGGGCCCGCCGGATGAACCGGGGATGCCCGGCGACGACCGAAACCACGGAATCATCGGCGCGTGTGATGATGTCGCGATCATGGGTCACGATCAGGTCGGCAATGCCCGCCAGCCGCCGCTCCGCCTCGTCATTGTCGATCACCAGCGGCTCGCCGCCTGGATTGGCACTCGTCACGACAATGACCCAGCGACTGCCGTCCGGGCGCGGATGCGTCGAGGCCAGTGCGTGGAACAGCAGATGATGGAGCGGCGCGACGGGCAGCATCACGCCGATCCGCGACAGATCCGGCGCAATCGCGGATGCGAGACTCTGACGGGACTTCATCAGCACGATCGGCCGCGGCGTCGATTCCAACAAAGCCGACTCGGTCGCCTGGGCTGCGGCGATCTCATCGACCACGTCCCTGGAGCCGACCATGACGGCGAACGGCTTCTGATCCCGCTGCTTTCTCTGCCGCAGCCGCCGCACGACGTCATCGTCACGGGCATCGCACAGGAGCTGGTAGCCACCGAGCCCCTTGATCGCGACGATCCTGCCCGCGGCAAGGGCGGCCGCGATCTCGCTCATCCGATGGCTGAGGCGTGGGCCACATTGCGGGCAGGCAATCGCCTCGGCATGGAAGCGGCGGCTTGCGGGATCGGCATATTCGGCGGCGCAGGCTGCGCACATCGCGAACTGCTTCATCGCCGTGGTGCTGCGATCATAGGGCAGCCGTTCGGCGATGGTGTAGCGCGGACCGCAATGGGTGCAGTTGACGAAGGGATAGAGGTAAAACCGGCTGTTCGGGTCGAACAATTCGTTCAGGCACTGCGGACAGGTCGCAGCATCCGCGACGATCCGCGTCGACACCCTGCCCTGTTCGCTGGGGCGGATGCAGAATTCCGCGCTCGCGACGGCGCCGATTGGCTGCACCGAGATCTCGTCAATCCTTGCCAGCGGTGGTTTTTCCAGCGGTAGCGCGGTAACGAAATCGGCCGCATGGTCGCCCTCGATCTCGATCACCACACCATGGGGATCGTTTGCAACGAAACCGCCGAGTCGGTAGCGCGTGGCGAGGCCATAGACGTAGGGACGAAAACCCACGCCCTGCACGGCGCCGCGCACGTGCAGGCGCAACCTTCGTCTCTCGCGTGCGGTGGCTTCGCCGTCCATGATCATGCCGATGCGGCTATCGCGGCCGATTTCTGCGCGGCCCGCTTGCGGATCCAGGCGTAGAATGCCGCAAATCCCTCCCCAGTGCGCGCCGATACCATCAGGACCTCGATGTTCGGATTGACTCGCCGGGCATATTCGACCGTCCTGGCAAGATCGAAATCGAGCACGGGAGCAAGATCGATCTTGTTGATCAGCATCAGCGAGGACGCTGCAAACATGTCCGGATATTTCAGCGGCTTGTCCTCACCCTCCGTGGTCGAGAACACCACGATCTTGCAGGCCTCGCCGAGATCGAAAGCTGCCGGACACACCAGATTGCCGACATTCTCGATGAACAGGATGCCACCATTGAGCCAAGGCAGCCGCTCGTAGGCCTCGCCGACCATGGCGGCGTCGAGATGGCACCCCTTGCCGGTGTTGATCTGGACTGCCGGCGCGCCCGTCGCGCGGATCCGCTCGGCATCGTTCGAAGTCTGCTGATCGCCCTCGATCACGCCGACCGGATAGGCGTCCTTTAGCTCGGACACGGCGCGAACGAGCAGCGAGGTCTTCCCGGCACCGGGGCTCGACACCAGATTGAGGGCGAGCACGTTGTCGGCGCGAAAACATGCGCGGTTCTCGGCGGCAAGCCGGTTGTTCTTGCCGAGAATATCGCGCTCGACCAGGATGATGCGATCGCTGCTCATGCCTGCGATCACCTGCCCGGCCGGATTGGCGCTGCAATCGACCAGCCCGAGATCCCCGGGCTCGTGGTCGTGGCGATGGTCACGCGCATCGTGATGGTGGTGGTGATGGTGCCCGCCATGGCCATGTTGGTGATCGTGATGCGCATGATCATGCCCATGATGATGATCATGCATGTGCTCGATCATGGGCTTGCCGTCGCCGCAACCGCATACTGTGCACATCAGTCGACCTCCAATTCCCTCACGCGCATCTCTTGCCCGCCGGTGACCTGCAATTGATAGCTGCCGCAGGCGGGACATGGCTCATATCGCTGCTTGATCTCGGCGCTTGTCGAGCAGGCCATGCACCAGGCGGTTCCCGGCGTCTCGATGATCTCCAGCCTCGCGCCTCGCGCAATGGTGCTCGCCGCGACGGCTTCGAAGCAGAACGTCATCGCTTCGGGCGCAACGTGGCTCAGCGCGCCGATCTCAAGGCACACTGCGCGCACCCTCGAGAATGCGCGCTTTCGCGCCTCCTCCTCGACGATCTCGATGATGCCCTCGCAAAGCGCCATCTCATGCATGGCCAACCTCGCGGAAGCCGAGGCTGACGCCGACGCAGGGATCAAAGCAATCGACCAGCGCGCGAACAGCATCCCGGCCCTGTCGGCCGGGGCCAAGTTCGGAGCCGCGCAGGCTGCGCACGAGCGGCCCACGCGCATGGAAGTTCCACTCCGTCGGCGCGAGGAATTCGAACCGTGCGATGCGATCGCCGTCGATCTCGACGACGTGATAGAGCCGGCCGCGTGCACATTCTACGGCGGCCGCGCCTCTGCCGCGTCCAAGCCAGTAGCTCGCGACGACGCCGTCGTCGGCTGCCGTTTCGTCCGTCTCGAGCCGCGTGCAGAGCAGCGCCACCTCTGCGCTCCGCGCCTTCAAGCGGTCCGCGGGCCCGGCGACCAACGGCGATGCCGGCGCATGCCTGCCCTGGCGTGCCCAGACGCCCGTCTCGGGTATTTGACCATCGAGATCAGGCGCATCGGAGAATGCCGGACCGTCGGCCAGAAGACGCAGGACGACATCGAGATCGTCGGCGGCAGATAGGAAGGATTGTTCGACCGCGGGCAACAACAATGCATCGCCATCGAGCCCCGAAAGATGCGCCGCCAGTACGCTTCCAGGCCCGGTTTGCTGCGCTCCACCCGCGATCCCAAGCGCCGTGAGCGCTTCCCTGATCTGCGACACCGCCTCACGGCGCTCGGCAAGCCCGCCGCCGAGGACGGTCGTTGCTCTCATCAAGGCGCGAACGGCCGCAGCGCTGCCGCCTCCCAGCGAGCGTCCGACGAAGAAGCCGCGCAACAATTCGGTCAGGCGCTCGGCGATGAGGGCGTCGATGCGCGCCTTCAGGACCTCGGAAGCAACGGTCTCGTCCCGCGCCGCTTCGACCGCCGACAGGAAGGCCACCTCATGGGCCGCGGAGCACAACGAGAACAGCCGCGGCAAGACCGAGGGCAGCGACGAGACAGGCTTGCCGGCAAACAGACGCGCCAATGGCGGGCGGCTCCGCGGCAGAATCGCGACATCGGCGATCGTGCTGCCGGACAACAGCACCGTGACGTCGATTTCGTTCCGGAACGCCAGGCTCATTCCCGCCGCTCCGTCAGAACACCGCGCAGGAAGTTACGTCGATCGATCGGGCTTGTCGCGAGCTCGCGGCGCCGGACCGCCTCCTCGCTGTCCGCCGGCAGCATCAGTTCGGCGAGCGCTGCCTCGGCCGTAGCCCGCGCGGCGGCCATGTCCGAGAACCGAAACATCGGCGAAAACAGCGAGCAGCTCGCGATGCGGCCCATCTGTGCGATCTCGCTCAGCGTGAACTCGATATCACCCGCCGAGAAGTGGATACGCACTGTCGACGCTTGCGCTTCCTGCGCCATCGCGCTCGCCGGCATGACCACGTTCATGAACCAGGGTGTGAGCATGATGCCGACGATCGTGCCGCTGAACGGGCGGAAACCGACCGCCTCGACGCCGAGCGCATCGTTGTAGATCGGCACATCGCGCATCGCGCGCTCGCCAATCTCGCGGTAGGCGCCGGCAAGGAGCTTCCCCCACGCCGCCGCGTCGGTGTTCTCGCCAGCACCGTGCGCGCGCCCCGTCATGATTCGAGCACGATGAACTTGGATTTCGGGGCGTCGCAATTCGGACAGTGCCACTCATCAGGCAGCGCCGTGAAGGGCGTGCCGGGCGCGATCTGTGCCACCTCATCGCCGTCCGCCGGGTCATACACCGTCCAGCAGATCCCGCATTCCAACCGCGTGACGTCGGCAACGTTCGCGCGCACACCAAAATTCTCAAATCCGCTCATTTGAAATAGGCCTCGATGATTTCCTGCAGCCGCTCGGCGGAGTCCTCGAAATCCTCATCTGCAGCAAGCGCAACGCGCGGCACGCCGCCGACTTCCAGCGTATCGAGGATGATGGTGTCCATGGCGTTGAAGAACTGCACCGACCAGACATTGCGGATGCCCGTCGATTGCACCCGGCAGGTGCCGTATCCCCGCGAAACCAGCTGGATCGGCGCGTTCCCGATCGTCTCCCGAAGAAAACCCATATCGACCGGACTCATCGGCAGCAGTGTGAAATTGATGATCTGCGAGCGGATGCCCGGCCGCCAGGCGAGCGCCCGTTCGCGGAGTTCGGCAAGCACCGGCAGCACGTTCATGGCGCCTTCCGGCGTCTGCCCGATCTCGAAATCCGAAGCGGTCAGGTCGGCGGCCGCGCGCTTGACGATCTCAGGGACTGCACCAACCTCGAGATATTCGTGGTTGGCACCGGTCTCGAGCCGCAGGCGCCAGATCCCGGCCAGCACCGATTCCTGGATCTGCATCAGCGAGCCGTCCGGCAACGCAACCACGCCTGCAACCTCGCCCTCGCCGAGCACGTCGGCGATCAGCTTGCGTTCGAGATCGTTGAGGTTGCCGAGCCGGAACAGTTGCGTCGGCGCATCCGCCTTTTGGCTTGCGATCACCGCCGCCACCATCGAGAGCAATTCGATCGCGTTCGGGCAGCTCTTGGCCAATTCCGCGCTGTCGAGCTCTGCAAGTTTTGCCAGGGCACCGGCTGCGGCCAAGCTGCCGTTCGATGCATTGAGACTTTCCTCGCCGATCGCAAACACATTAATCGGCTGTGCGGCGCCTTCCGGCGCGGTCCAGAAACCGGCTTTCATAGTTCGACACCCTCCGAGCGATGGGAAGGAATGATAGTCGCCGCCACGGCAGCGCACGCGCCACGCGGACGATCGATCAGCTCGCCGATACGATCGACATAGACTGACCAGTCTTGAATTTTGGCGATCAGCCCCAGCGTCTCGCCGCGGGCGACAAAGACCAGTGTCGGCTGAACGCGCACGCCGAAACGCTTGCCGAGCTCGCTATCGGCATCGTGCGCGATCACCGCGCCACGCAGTCTTCCAGCGAATGCGTCGATCAGCTCCGGCAGGACGACCGCAACGTCAATCGCCTCCGGAAACCGCGCTGGGTCCCCGGCTGAGAGCAGCACCGCGAATGCGCCTGCTTCGTCGGTCCCGTTCAGAAAACGATCGACGGTGGTAGCATCTACCTCCGGCAAACCTCGTCGTGCCAGATCATGCCTTCCCTGCTGGAATTCCATCAAACCTCCCCTAACAAGCTTGTGATCCTGCCCGCAATACGAGCCAGCAAGACACATGCCAGGATCTGATAGGACCTTTTCCCTCCTATCTAGCAGCTGCCCGCCCCGAGCACCGGGCGCGCCCGGTCGTGGGGCATGGGCGCTTCGGACCTCGCTGCATTCAATCGAGCCGGAGGTGTTCCGGCAACTGCGGCTCGCGGTCGATGAGATCGGCAAAGAAGCGGCCGGACTCCTCGCCTTCGAGCGCGGCTTCCAGGCCCGCGATCGCGCTGGCAATCAGGCGCGCCTCGTCCTCATCCAGAAGCCGGATCGCGGTGTCGATATAGACCAGCACAAAGGCGCCGACCGGCGGGTTGGAAAGCAAGAGCATCGAAACGCGCCGCTGCTCGCCGCGAAACTCGCAGAGCGCCGAGACTCCTTCGGTCTCCACGATCGTCATCGGCAAGCCAAGGCACATTTCGCGTCTCCGGCGCGCGCCGGATCAAGCCGGACGCGCCCTCATTTCATGATGAAGATGGTCGATATCGTTGGCGAGCAATCGCTCTGATTCCGGCAACGACGCCGTTCGCGGAGCCGCCTTCACCCCCCACTCAGCGAGGATGTCGACGGCAAGCCCGATGGCAGGATTGATCTGGTCGCGCACTGGGGTGGTCAGCGGGCCGCCCCAGTCTTCAAGATCGAGCGGCTGACAGCCGATCAGCACGAGATGCTTCGGACACCGCCCGAGCAGGTCGGCCGCGCTGATGACCTCCTGGAAGCCGGTTTGATGCAGACTCATCTTCTTGGCGCCAGTGAAACGTGGCACCTCCTCGTCGCGAACGACCTTCAACTGGCCCGGCTCCAAGCCATAATCGATGGCGTCGAACACGATCAGGCGCTCCGCTTCCTCCAGATAGTTCACGAGGTAGAGCCCCTGCGTACCGCCGTCGAGGATGGTGACATTGTCCGGCACAGCGTAACGGCGGTGGAACTCCTCCACCGCGCGCACGCCAAACCCTTCATCGGCCCAGAGGATATTGCCGATACCGAGCACCAGGATGCGGTCTGCCTGCGATGACGTCGGCATCGGCTTGTTTCCCACCATCAATCCCGGAATTGCCGCTCACCGGAGATCATCGACGAAATGATGCTCTGGCGTGACATGATGTCTTCGCGGACCGCCGCGTAGATGTGCACTGTCGCGAACACGACCAGCGCCCACATGCCGATATGGTGCCACGTGTGCACGTCCTGGCTGTTCGGCCAGATCGCAAAGACCCAGCCGAACAGCTTATGCTGCCAGCTGTCGATGCCGGTGCCCTCCGAATAAAGCGCAAATCCGGTGACGATCATGAACGCCACGAACAACGTGAATCCCACGAACATCGCGATTTGGGCCAGAGGGTTGTGGCCGACATACATCTTCGGCTCGTGCTCCAGGAACGCGTACCAGCGGATTTCGTGCAGCACCTCCTTCCAGAACTGCCTGCGATGCACAGGAATGTAGAATATCTGCCGGGAGTGGTGGTTGCCGACGAAGGCCCACAGGATGCGGACGAGGAAGAACACCGCGAGCACCTGTCCCGCCGCGAAATGGGCAAAGCGGACATAGCCCATCACGAAGTTCGCCGACGCCTCGCCTTCCACCGTCGGCAACGGCGTCCCGATGAAGTAGCCGGAGACCATCAGGACGATGATCGAGAACGCATTCACCCAGTGGCAGATGCGAACCGGCGCTTCGTAGACATAGACGGTCGGACGCCCCACTGCGTGCTCGCCGGAACCATCGGTCGCGATCGCGGCAAGGTCCCGTTCGGGCTCTGCAGGGCGCGCAACTGCATCCATCATGGCAGCCTCCTACCTGACCTTGACCTTGGCGAGTTCCTGGCCGTCCGGACTCATGACGTGCGTCGAGCAGGCCAGGCATGGGTCGAACGAATGGATGGTGCGCAGGATCTCCAAGGGCTGCTCGGGATTGACCATCGGCGTGTTCATCAACGACGCCTCGAACGCGCCGATATTTCCCTTGGGATCGCGCGGCGAGCCGTTCCAGGTGGTCGGCACCACGCACTGATAGTTGTCGATCTTGGTGTCCTTGATCCTGATCCAGTGCGCGAGCGCGCCACGTGGCGCCTCGGTGAAGCCAAAGCCCTTGGCTTCCTTCGGCCAGCTTTCCGGCTTCCACTTGTCGACATTCGCGGTCGAGCTGTCGCCAGCCTTGATGTTGGCGACGAGCTTGTCCTCGAAATAGCGCATCTGGCGCCCGGCCCAGACTGACTCCATCGCACGCGCCGCAGTGCGGCCGAGCGTCGAGAACAGCGCCGACAGCGGCAGGTCCAGATCCTTCAGGAACTTGTCGACCGGATCCTTGAATTCGGACTTGTTCTGTGCGTAACCGACCACCCAGCGTGCCAGCGGACCAACTTCCATGGCATGCCCGCGCCAGCGGGGCGCCTTGATCCACGA
Source organism: Bradyrhizobium sp. Cp5.3 (assembly GCF_000426265.1). Taxonomy (NCBI): domain Bacteria; kingdom Pseudomonadati; phylum Pseudomonadota; class Alphaproteobacteria; order Hyphomicrobiales; family Nitrobacteraceae; genus Bradyrhizobium; species Bradyrhizobium sp. Cp5.3. The sequence continues at coordinate 88,052 of NZ_AUFA01000024.1, forward strand.
ATACTTGCCGCCCTCGTCGAGCTGCTCGATCGCCGTCCTGGTGCCTTTTGCGTTCGGTCCCAGCACATAGTTCGGCTCCGTCACGCCGTCCCAGGGATGCAGACCCTTGGTCTCGTCGGGATACTTGTACCAGGAGTGAACCACGAACTCCTGGATCTCGTCGGGATTGGCGTGGTCGACCGGAAATACCTCAGAGAGATTGCCGTTAATGATGGCGCCGCGCGGCAGCTTCAGGCTTTCGGAGGAGGAGTCGTTGGCGTGTTCCGGGACATCTCCGTAGGAGAGCACGCTTTGACCTGATAGACCGCCGCCATAGAGCCAGTCCTTGTAGAACGACCCGATCGCCGCCACGTCAGGTAGGTACACCTGCTCGTTGAACTCGATGAGCTGATCGATGATCGAGGAGATCAGGTTCAACCGCTCCATGTTGATGGCGCCGACCGCACCGGTGCCGTCAACGTTGATCGGACACGGCACGCCGCCGACGAGCCAATTCGGATGCGGGTTCTTGCCGCCGAAGATGGTGTGGATCTTGACGATCTCCTTCTGGAAATCGAGCGCTTCAAGATAGTGCGCCACCGCCATCAGATTGGCTTCCGGCGGTAGCTTATAGGCCTTGCTGCCCCAATAGCCGTTCTTGAAGGGCCCCAATTGTCCGGACTCGACGAATTTCTTCAGGCGGGTCTGCAAGTTCTTGAAGTAGCCCGGCGACGATAGCGGCCAGCTCGAGATCGATTGCGCGAGCGTCGAGGTTGCCCGCGGATCTGCTGAGAGTGCAGATACTACGTCGACCCAGTCCAGCACATGCAAGTGATAGAAATGGACGACATGGTCTTGCACCTGAAGCGCAAGCTGCATCAGGTTGCGGATCGAGTTGGCGTTCTCTGGAATCGTGATGCCGAGCGCGTTCTCGACCGCACGCACCGACGTCAAGGCGTGCGTGCCGGTGCAGACGCCGCAGATCCGCTCGGTGAATGCCCAGGCGTCGCGCGGATCGCGGTTCTTCAGGATCACTTCGATTCCGCGCCACATCGTGCCGGTCGAGACCGCGTTTCGGATGACGTTGTCGGCGTCGACATTGACCTCGACCCGCATGTGCCCTTCGATACGGGTGACCGGGTCGACGACGATGCGCTTGCCGGAGTTGTCGAGATTGAAGCCGTTGGGAGTCTGGACACTCATAGTTATTCCTACCCTGAGATGATTGGGCGCTTAGCTGTTGTGATCTGCGTGTTCGCGCTTGCTCGCGCGCCGCTTCACGGCGGTCACCGCCGCGTGTGCGGCCACCGCGGCGCCGACAGCGCCGGCCGCCGCCGTGCCGATCTGGTCGGCATTTTTCTCGATGCCGAACTGCTTGATGTCGGTGAGGCGATCGTAGAACGAGCCTTTGTCCCAGAAGCCGTCCTCCGAGCAGCCAATGCAGCCATGGCCGGACTGGATCGGGAACGACACGCCGCCGTTCCAGCGCACGGTCGAACAGGCGTTGTAGGTGGTCGGCCCCTTGCAGCCCATCTTGTAAAGGCAATAGCCCTTGCGCGCGGCTTCGTCGTCCCACTCCTCGACGAACTGGCCGGCATCAAAATGCGGCCGCCGGTAGCACTTGTCGTGGATACGCTGCGAATAGAACATTTTCGGCCGCCCCTGGCGGTCGATCTCCGGCAACTTGCCGAACGTGGTGATGAAGGTGACGACCCCGGTCATCACTTCGGCGATCGGGGGGCATCCCGGCACCTTGATGATCGGCTTGTTGGTGATGACCTTGTCGATCGGCGTGGCCTGCGTCGGATTAGGCGTGGCCGCCTGCACGCAGCCCCAGGACGCGCAGGCGCCCCAGGCGATGATCGCCATCGCATCGTCAGCCATCATCTTCAGTTTGTCGACGAACGGCTTGCCGCCGTCGATGCAGAACATGCCGCCCTCGTTCAGCGGCGGATTGCCCTCGACCGCGAGGATGTACTGTCCCTTGTGCTTGGCACGTGTCTCCTCGAGGATTGCCTCAGCCTGATGGCCCGCTGCGGCCATGATGGTGTCGTCGTAGTCGAGCGAGATCATCGACAGAACAGCATCCTTCACCAGCGGGTGCGCGGAACGGATGAAACTCTCGGAGCAGCAGGTGCATTCGAGCCCGTGCATCCAGATCACCGGCACGCGAGGTTTGGTTTCCAGCGCGTTGGCGATGCGGCTCGCCGCCAGCGGCCCGAGCCCGAGGCTCGTTGCCGTCAGGCTGCAGAATTTGTGAAAACTGCGGCGCGTGATCCCTTGCCGCCTGATCACGCTGTAAAACGTTTCCGTCGCCGCGCCCATGTATCCTCCCGTCTCCACGTTGACTTATCGACGAAGAAAGGATGACAGCAAGAAGCGGGCCAACAGCGGGGCGCGCGCCGAAAGTCGAAAGATTCCAAATTATTACAGATTGAACCGCGCCAATCACGGCGATGTCCGCAGAAGACGATGCACGTGATCCGACGACTACGATACGGGCCTGCCGTGGCCCTTGAGACGAAGCCGTGGCCGCTTGCGGAGGGGAGCTGCAGATTTGCGTCGGCTAAGTCGTGGGCGGATTACTAGATCGCAAGCTGCCCAATCCCGCTGGCGAACTCAACATCAGCGCGCTTACGAAAATGGGCCTAGGTGCGCCGAGCGAGGAACGCGCGCTTGCCCAAACGCACCGTTCAACGTTCAGCCCATTCGTTCCGACGCATACGATCCCGGCGAGGCAGGAAAGACGATTGTTTTATCATCGTTGACCAGCACTCGGCGATGTATGTGAGCATGGACCGCCCGTGCGAGAACTTGGCTCTCCACATCTCTTCCAAGGCTTTATCCAATCGCCCCGGATCATTTCAGGTCGCCCGACCGGGGCGACCAGGATACCGGCCCGCCGGCACACCGACGGAAGATCGCGTGTTCGGCTGTCCGCCACGCCAACCGCACACACACCGCCATGATAAGAAGCTGCGCCAGCGGCTTCCCGACGATGTTTGATCGGCCCACGATGACGGCCTCGAGGTCCGAAAGGTCGCCATGAACCTCGTTCAGCATCATCATGCAGCCGAAGGGCGTGCTTGGCACCAATGCTCTTTGTCCGGCCCCCATGATCCTGTGCGCAGGGGTCCAGAGGCGGGGCACTATTCATCAACACCGATGCTGGTGCAGACGATGCGAGCATGAGGACCGTGCCGCCGGATGCCACGTCGCAGATCTTGAGAGCCATGCGCGTACGGGTATCGTCCTGTAATCGCCAGCTTCTGGTAGGACCAGCGCACGGCCGGATCACTCAACTAGCGGTCCTCAGCATCACGGTGCGATTGTATCTCTCCGTTGTGGAGTTCCGCGCCGTAACCGATTTCCGCACGTGAGAGGTTTGGCGTCACTGCGAGAGCACGGGCGCGCGGGATCACCCGTAACAGGTCGGTCGCCAGCATCGAAAGCGCAAGCGATTTCGGGATTGGCCTTAGACCTGTTGAACCCTGATGCCACCAAAGAAAGCGATACGGTTGCTCGGAATCTCTGTTTCCGGTTTCACCTTGAACGAACCTGGAGATGAAGAACAGTTGCCCCTCATCTAGATCCGCTTAGCTTCCTGGGATGACTGCTTCTTTCGACCTAGTGTCCTGAACCAGAAGTTTTCCACATCGCATCGTGTTTTGGCGGGGCATTGTATCGGCAGAAGCGTTCGATGGAAGCAAGGATGTCGTCGGCGGACTTGGTCCATCGGAACGGTTTTGGATCAGCGTTGTGTCGGTCGATGAACGAAGCGATGTCGGCCCTGAGGGCGGCTACGCTGCGATAGATGCCGCGCCTGATCTTCTTATCGGTGAGGAGCGCGAAGAAGCGCTCGACCTGGTTGAGCCATGACGAACTGGTTGGGGTCAGGTGCACACGCCAACGCGGTCGATTAGCCAGCCATCGCCGGACCAGCGGGGTCTTGTGCGTGACGTAATTGTCCATGACGAGATGGACGTCGAGTTCGCGCGGTACGGCAGCCTCGATCTGGTCAAGGAACTTGCGGAACTCGGCGGTGCGGTGGCGCCCGTAGCACTTGCCAATGACCCGTCCGGTCGCAATATCGAGGGCGGCGAACAGCGATGTGGTGCCATGCCTTTTGTAGTCATGGCTCCTTCGGGCCGCCTGGCCGGGACGCATCGGCAGCATCGGCTGGCTGCGGTCCAGCGCCTGGATTTGGGACTTCTCATCCACACACAGAACGATGGCGTGCTCCGGCGGTGAGACGTAGAGGCCCACGACATCGCGCACTTTGGCCACGAAGTTCGGATCGGTCGAGAGCTTGAACGTCTCCATCCGGTGCGGCTGGAGCCCGAAGGCCCGCCAGATGCGTTGGACCGTCGACACCGATAGGCCGCTGGTCTTCGCCATGTCGCGGGAGCTCCAATGAGTGGCGTTCTCAGGGCAGCTCTCCAACGTCCTCACGATCACGGCTTCGATGCGGGCATCGTCAACCGTACGTGGCGCCCCGGAGCGCGGCTCGTCGTGCAGCCCGGCCACGCGTCGCTCCACAAAACGCCGCCGCCACTTGCCTACCGTCGCCCGGTCCAGGCCCAGCTTGGCCGCCACTTCCTTGTTCTGACCGCCTTCCGCGCAGGTCAGCACGATCCGGGCTCTCAAAGCCAGCGCCTGCGCCGTCTTCCGCCGCATCGTCAGCGACTTCAGTTCGGCACGCTCTTCTTCGCTCAATGTCAGGGGGGCAAGTTGCTGGACCGCCATGAGATGCTCCGTCGCTGTTTGCCTCCAGCCTTGGCACAGCGACGCGAATCTACTGCGAATCTAAGATTGCGAACTTGTGACTCAGGACACTAGCAGTCATTCATCGCTGTCTCGGCTATACATGCCTCTCAACGGGCCTCTCGGTTAGGTTCCTTGATTGATTTTAGAGGAAGATATTCAGATCAGGGTGGACGGTAATTTCTTTCGGCTCCTTGAGCGAGACCTCAAACTCCTGAAGAACTCGAGCCTGCTTGTCCGCTGACCACGTATCGTAGTGGCCGGGAGACAGCGTGAAGTTCTCGACCCGCTGAATGACAGGTTTTGCAAGCTCGTACTTCAGCGTCTTTTCAGGTACGCCGTCGATAAAGTCGATGCCGATGGAACCCTTGGCCTTTGTTTCGCGGAGATGACCATCTGCTGATAGCCATTGGACGAACCTCTGTCCGGGGAAGATTTGAGCGAGACGCATATCGCTCACGGCTTCTGTCGCAATGTCGAGTGCGAACATGAAGCCATTGAGATCATAGATTGTCTCTGACAACCGCGTGTGTAGCCGGACGCCATGGGGAAGCCGCCTATTGAGCTCCTCCATTTCTCGTATCTGGACATCGAACCATTCGATGCCCGCGTCCTTGGGCGGGGCGGCGAGACGCTGGAGTTCGGCACACAGTTCGAGATTACCACTTGTCAAAGGGACCGCGCCTGTCGCCACATACGCAGGCAGTCGCCCGCCGGACAAGTGTATTGACTTTGCCGTCCCAGGCGGACTGACTTCGGGCATTCGGAAATTTCGCCGGAACATACCAAGTAACAGTGTGGCATCTCCGTTGGCATTCGCGTTGTCGATGCCCGCCACAAGTTTTCGTTGAATTGCGCGCTCCCCCGTGATGAGCTGCGCAAATATTGCGATGGCCGGGGGGCCAGAATGGATTTCACGATCACTTTATCTAATGACGACTGGGATCGTTCGAAGGGCGGCTGGCGGTGTCCGGCGCTACAAATCCCGGAAATCAAGGTGAAAAACGTCTACGTCGACGGCACGGCCGTCGACGAGAAACTTTACGATGTAAACACTGCCCTACTCCTTATTAGATGGAGTCAACCGACGCATCCTCGTCAGGCTGCGGTTCATTTGCAGGTCGACAAGGCTCTTTCCACCGAAGAGTTGACCTTACGTTGGAGGAAGCTTGCTATCGTCCTGCCTGTGCTCGGCAGCATCGCTGCGGCACTGATCACCGCCGTCTTCAAGGATGCATCGAAAACGCCGTCTCCTCCGCCTGCGCCGGGCAAGAAGGACATCGCCAAAATCTTTGAGCGATCCAATGATTTTCTGGCGACCGGTGACAAGCAACAATTCCCTTCGCTCCTCAAGCAGGCCAAGAGAGAAGCGTGGTTCGTGGGTACAACCTTCTATATCTCCGTCGACCAATATCACGACATGATCCTGAAGAAATTAGCTGAGGGAGTCGATCTCAATTTCCTTGTCCTGAGTCCAAATGGCGATGCAATCGGCAAAGTCGCTCACTTGTTGGGCGTCGCGGAAAAAGAGCTTGCCTCCGATTGTCTGACGGGCATCAGGATCCTGAACCGGACCTCGGAAGAAGCGAAAGTATCCCACTATCCTGGCACGCTTCAAGTGAAAATCATCGACGAACCGGTCCAGACGCGCCTCTACTTCTTCGATCCTAAGGCCGACGAAGGCTACGTCTATTTTATCCCCCAGATGAATGGAACGAACTCGCAAACCCTGCCGGGCTTCCTGGTTGAGAACTCGGTCGCTGACTATCACTCTAGCTACTTTACAGGCGTACTGAGGATGTGGAATGACCCGGGCACGAAATCATTGGAAGCTTGGATCGCGTCACATCCGGAGTTGAAATAGGTCCTTACCTCCTATCTAACCGTATCGACGCTACTTCCATCTCTATATCTGCGAAACGGCAGCAACGAACTTATTGATGTTGGCACGCCCCACTTCGGTCCAACGCGAGTCTCGAGCACGATCGACAAGCATCCGCCGAAGCGATTCTTTCATGTGCGGAACCCCCCATCGATACTGTTCAGCTCGGCTCTGAGTTCTCAGTTCGCGAACCCTTCGGATCGCGCGCCGAACCAAGAATTCGACTGAACCGCGCCTTCCCGGTTTGAAGGGAACGGCCCATGACGGCGCAAGATTTGCCCAGTGTGAGAGGAGATTCAGGAATCCTGGAAGCGCCGCGTGAAAGCTGCCCAAACCCAGATATTGCTCGAGAGTGATCACCTTATGAGTGAGGTTGGCCGGAATGAACATCGTTTGCCCCGGTCCTATATATATCCAGCACGAAGATTTCATCGCGAGAAAGGCGTCCATATCGAAGGCCGCGCGATCATAGACTGTGCATCGCTCGACGTCCTCAAGACCGTGCTCGAAACCTTCTAGCGTATCCCAAAGCAGCCATAGCTTGGCGCCGATGAAGCTGTGGTTGCTTCCGCTATGATCGTCCGAGTGTGAATCGGTAAATCCACCGACTGTGCTAATGACGAGAGAATCCTGAGACTCGTACCCGTCGGTCCCGCGAGGAAGAAGATTAAAGTCGTTCAGACCCGACGTATCTATTCGCCTATCAAATCGCGTACCGATGTAATGGAGATCTGTCACCCCGAACCGGGACCTGGCCCTGCACCATCTATCGAGCACCGTAGGGATCGGGGTGTAGTTTATGGATACGGACGTTCTGACGCGGGCGCGAGTGGAACCAGAAAATCCCGTCTTGAGTTCCCGGAGAAGGCCGTCCCTAGTCAGGCGACCGCCGTCGAAATAGGGGCGTATCGCGAAGTTCGAAAATAGAATCGGTTCGTTCGACGCCATTTGGTTGAACAGCTTCGAGCGCGCAAACGTTGTAGGCCGAACGCGCTTCTCGGCCAATCGAGCAAAGGACCGCGGCCCTACCTTGAGGGTTCGATCGAAACAAGCCGCATGTCCCCATAGCCAGTCGATCTCCGACGCTGTGAGCCTGGCTTTGAACGATAGACTGTCGTAGTCGGAATGCCCCATCGTTTCCTCTGATCAACTAGCTTTTGAAATGTCGTGCCCGAGACCTCGAATTTGCAAACGCGGGATCGACACGTGCCGTGATTACCAGCGTTCGCTGAGCCGCACCGCGACCTTCACCGCGAGCCGCGCTGCCAGTTTTGCGACACTGCGTTGTTCGTTGTTCTCGACCGTTACGTCCTGCTTCTGTTTCGCCTTGTCGCCTTCCGCGCGATCCGAAATGCCTCGAATATTGAGGTACGGCACGTGATGACTTAGGCACACAAGCCCCATAGCGTAGCCCTCCTCTTCCACGGCGAGTCCGCCTGGAAATTCCGCAAGTATCTTCTTCTTCTCGGCCGCGGAGTCCTTGATACCGGTGCCACTTACTATCGTTCCTTCGTAGAAATATCTGAGGTCATCTTTCATTTCGTTGGCCGCCTCGTGGGCGAGCCGGAATAGTTCCGGGTCTGTCGGAATGACCATCCAAGTATCCCCGTCGAATGGCACCTTGGCGTTCTCGATCTCCTTTCTTACCTTGTCACGTATATGAAAGGGCGCCATCGAGGTCGCAACGACGACGTCCCCTTTGTCCGGTCCCTTGAACTGCGCACCATCTCCTGTCTTCGCTGTTGATTTTCCGAGCGATCCCGCGACGCCCGACATGATGATCCATTTTGCGTTGTGCTTCTCTATTAGGGTGCTAGTAGCGGTGGTAGCGGCATTCAACGATTTGCCGATGCAGATTGCAGCCCTGAATTTTTTGTGCTTAACGATTGTCGTCCCGCCCTTTTTCTCGATTGCCGCACCGGCGCTTTTCAACGCCTCCTCGAGGGCGTCCACTTCGTGGTCGATCGCTACAATGAAGCCGACGGTATTGTTTCTCGTGTAACAGGCGAGAAGTGCGTCGATCATCTTGCCTATATCGGCCTTGGACTCCGGCTTCAAGTGCGGCCACAGAGCGTCGAGGACGTTCAGAGATCCCTTCACGACATCGCCCATCAACCCGTAGCCCAAAGGCCTACTAAGGTTTTGGGCCTTGTAAAGCAGCGAGAGCGCTTTCTCGACCGTGTCGGACTTGTCGGCGGCGTAGGCTCCCTGTAGCACGCGAGCCAGGACGAACACACGTTCGTCGTCTTCCATCGCATCTTTCGACCAGGAAAAGTCGGTCAGTTTCTCGACCTGCTCGTTTGCCTCCGCAGGGAAAAGAGCGACGACTTGGCCATAGTGCCAAAGCAATTGTCGCGAAGGCATCTCGCGATCGCGATATTTCCCATCGACTACACGCTCCAAGGCCTGCGCCTTCAATTCCCCGAGAAGTTGCTGCATGCCGGGCGTATCGTCAGGCCCCTTTCCTATGACCCTGTACGCTAGTGCCGCCGTCGCGGGGCCGTACCACTCGCGATCCGGATTTCCCACCGATAGACCGCCGGGTGCACGTTTCCTTGCGACTTCACGGAATGAATCCATTTCACGCATGGCAGCACGTTCGGCGCTAGGGGATGCGAAGCGCACCTCGTTGAATGCATTGACCACCGACGCCCAATCCCAGAAGTCGTCGCCATAGAACGGCACGCTTGCCTGTCGTCCATTCAGAAGCTGCCGGCAAGTCTCGTCGAGATGCGGCTTCATACGTTCGAGAACGTCCATCCTATTGACATGGGGATCTGTGAGGCAGCGGTGAACCAGTCGAACCGCGTGCGCATTCACCACGTGCCAAAACCTGGCGGGCAGCTTCGGTGCAGAATGAAGATATTCGATCGCATCAACGAGGCAGCGTCCAGCAAGCCCTTTGGGTGACTCCTCTGTAAACCAATTTGTGTCGGGGTCTTCGTGATCCCTTAGATCGGAAATCAGAATAAGGTCGGGCTTACGAGCAAGCATGTCTGCACCTAAGATGCTTTTTCAATTTGGTCGCGGATCACGTTCTCCAAACGCTGGAGGCCTAGCTCGAGCAACTTGGTTTCGGCACCGTAGCCAAGGCGGAACCAAGTCGGCGATAGACCCCGTTCAAAGCAGCGGTTGCCGGGTGCGATCAGGACGCCTGCCTCGAAACATGCCTTGAAAAGCACTTGCTCCGAGATCCCGTGGTCTGTCGCTACGCAGACGGTCGTGCCGCCCGATGGGACCGAAAGAGAGACCAATCCGCGCAATCGCTGCGCCCATTCCATGACTAGCCCGCGATTGCTTCTGACGAGCTCGGCTCGATCGAATCGGGCTAAGTCGTCGAGTACCGAACAACCGACAGCTACAGAAAATGAGTTCAAGGTTAGGGAAAGATACTGTTGCAGGGTCCTGTATCGCGCGAGGCGTTCTGGCCGCGCCGCAATCCAGCCGAGTCGCAATCCGGGCAGTCCGTGGGTCTTCGATAAGCTCCCGAGGACGACGACGTCGCGGCCCAGTTCGATTGCCGAACGCGTCTCGTCGGGAAATCTGAATACTTCGTCAACTATAAGAACCGCGCCGCGGGATGCGAGCACATCGGCAATTCGCTCGAGCTGCAGCCTCGGGATGACGTAGCCGCTTGGATTGTGAGGATTGTTCAAAATGAATGCGCTGCATTCGTTCGCAAGAGCGTACATTTCATCCAAGTTCGGATGCCAATCGTTGCTCGATCGATACTCATATTGCTTCATCTTCAGACCGAGCAGAGAGGCCAATCCCCGGAACGCCCCATAACTCGGTGAAGGGAGCGCGACAAGACATTCTGCAGCCGAACGCGATTCCGCAATTTCGTGCATTGCGAGAGCGATGGCTTCGGCCGCACCTGACGTGGGCAGCAATCCGACACCAGCTGGCGGTATGAGAGCGCGTTCGAGCGGCTTAAGTAGTCGTTTCGGGTCGGGATAGCCGAGCGAGCCGCGCGCGATTTCGGCCAGGACTTCGTTAGCCAGTGCCGATGCGCTCCACGGCAGCGCGTCGCTGGATGCCAGGTTGATAAGACCGGCTTGATGTTCGTATTCGTCGAAGAAATCCTCAAGCTCAAAGCGGAGCATGCTTTATGCACCAATCCGAAATCCTGCTAACGTGCAACAAGTCTTTCAAGCAATGAAAAATTGTACTCCGCGCCGTGAGCGTTTACAATGGCGAAGGCTCGTATTCAACAATGCTCCAGCGTATCTCAAGAGGAGCGCCTATCATTCGACACGGGGCCGAGACGGCGCCTGAAGCGCGCAGCTTCCGCATTGGAGGTCTATGCGGGCGTACTTCCCCCAAAGCGAAACCGCGGACCTACTTTGGATTATCGGAGTTCTATAAGGCTCTTCTTGAAGGCTTCTGACTCGGTCAATCGCTCAGTCTCCTCATTCATGAAGACCAGAAAAGACTGATGTTCGCGGCCCGAGACTGCTGCATTGAGGCTCAACTCGGCTGAGAGCGACCAAGAAATCAACGTGTCGACGTGCGCGAAACATATAAGAAAGACACAATCAAACCGCCAAACAGATAGCAAACAAGATCGCGATGAAAATGAGGGCTCTAATGGCGCCCGCACCTTCGGCGACAGCATGGCCGACTCCAAAGATCTTTATTGATAGCCTGTCGCTTGAGTTTTTCATTTTCGCTTTCTTCGGAGCTAGTGCCGCAGTCAGCTTGAAGGAAGACGAATCTGTTATCTATCGACAGATTTTCCGGTAAAAATTGCCGTTGCTACTCATCTTGGATTGGCTTTGCTTTCCGGATCCGAATGGCTTTCATCTTCAATGAATAAGTCGGCCTCACCCTTCAAGACATCATTTATGATCTGTGTGAATGCTGATCGTACTTTGACCTTCGTTTGGTTCAGAAGAACAAGATTGCCCACTGCGGTCGGAGCGTTAACCTCAAAACTTCTCACGGTGGCGAGCGCACCATAGAGCTGCTGCTTCAGTAGCTCTATGGTGTCGCTAAGAATAGCATCTCTTGCTGCTAATGCCTCGATCTTGCGCACCGCGTGCAGCACCGTGGTGTGGTCGCGTCCGCCGAAGCGGCGGCCGATCTCCGGCAGCGAGCGCAGCGTCAGGGTCTTGGCGAGGTACATCGCCACCTGGCGCGGACGGACCACGTTGGCCGTGCGGCGGGAGGAGAGCAGGTCGGAGCGGCTGACATTATACTGCCGTGCCACCACGCGCTGGATGTCCTCGATCTTGATGCGCTTGGGCTCCTGCGGCCGGATCAGGTCGCGCACCTCGCGCTCGGCCATCTCCAGCGTCACCGGCTGGTTGTTCAGCTTCGAGTGAGCAAGAAGCCGGTTGATCGCGCCTTCGAGGTCGCGGCCGTTATGGGTGATGGCGCGTGACAGATAGTCCAGCACCTCTTCCGGCACGTCGAAGGTCGCATGATGAGTGCGGGCCGCGGCGACGCGCGACTTGAGAATGCCGAGCCGCAGCTCTTCCCCCAGCGAGCCCATCTCGACCACGAGGCCGCCGGCAAGCCGCGAGCGAACGCGGTCGTCGAGGCTCTCGAGATCGGACGGCGGACGGTCGGCCGCGATCACGACCTGGCGGCCGGCATCGATCAGCGCGTTCAGCGTGTGACAGAACTCGGCCTGCGTCGACTTGCCCTGAAGGAATTGCAGATCGTCGATGACGAGCACGTCGATGCCGCGCAGCGCCTCCTTGAAGGCGAGCGCCGTCTGCGTCTTCAGCGCGGCGACGAAGCCGTACATGAATTTTTCCGCGGTGAGATAGAGCACCTTGCGCTCGTTGCCGGAATTGCCGGCCCAGGTCACCGCCTGCAAGAGATGCGTCTTGCCGAGGCCGACGCCGGCATGAATGTAGAGCGGGTTGAACAACAGAGGATCACCGCGACGCCCCTCCGCGACCTGGCGCGCGGCGGCGTGCGCAAGCGTATTGATGCGGTCGACGATGAAGCTCGCAAAGGTCAGCCGAGGATCGAGCGGCGAGCCGCCGAGCGCGTCATGATTGGCAGAGATCTGTGCAGTCGCGGTCGAGCGCATCTCCATCACGGGGCGGTTCTTAGCGCGTTCGACGTGGCGCGCATCGACCGGCGCGGAACCCTCCTTGGCAGGCGTGGTAGCGCGGGGCGCAGAGCGGACAGTGAGGTCGATCCGGTGCACTTCGGGCATCTCAGCTTGCCAGCACGAGAGCACACGCTCGGCGTAGTGCGACTGAATCCAGGTCTTCAGGAACCGGGTCGGAACGGAGAGGCGGACGCTATCTCCTTCAACGCCTTCGAATTCCATTCGCGCGAACCAACTGGAGTAAACATCATCTCCGCTGTTCGAACCGAGCCGTCTACGGAGCTCGGTCCACAGCACGGCTGCCTTATCTCGATTCGAATCCATCCTCGTCACTCCTGTTCCGGAGGCACTTGTACTTGATCTGAAACTGGAGACGGCGATTCGAAACCGTCCAAATGGTCTAACAAATTGAACCGAAATTCGGGATCGATATCAGTGCGTGGAATTCCTGCGGCTATGGCCTGGCGGACGATCTCGTTCGCAATGTCTAGGGTAAGTTGGCTGTATTGCTTCAGAGGTTCGAGCAACTTGGCTGTGGGGCGGATTACCCGCTTCCGCTTATCTTTGCTATGGGGAACCACTTCAAACAGCTTACAATCGATTAAGCGCTTTACGCGCGTCGCCACAGTTTTCTCGTCCAACATGTCGCGCCGCGAGATGATCTTTTGAACGGTCGAAGGAGTGCACTCGTGCGGACGTTCGACGGCAAGTAACACAACAATGAAGACGATCTTGCGATATTCGTCAGATCTGAGATCGGTAAATCCTTGAAAGCAATCTGCCCAAGCATCCGCGGCCATCTTTTCGAAGTTAAAGGCGGCCCATATGCCTCTCACGAGATCGGATCGCTGACTGTCCATCGGAGCTCCCGCGTGCCTTTGAGCCAACATCCGATTTTACCCGTCGTCTGACGAGAAAATACCCCCAAATGTTGGGTAGAGATTTCTTTAGTCGTTTTGCGGAGCCTCATATGGGCGCTCGTCGGCCAATAGTCCATTCGCACCGTTCGTGGCTCACGGTGGCTTATCGCACATAGATAATATCAATCAGAAACGAATGCCGGCGTTGGGCGGCTCGCTATCGCTCGCGGCCCTTAGAGTTGATCAACGCCACGCGCGTGGACGTGAATGGGATTTTTATTCGAAATTTTGATCTGAACGAACGGGGTACCTGGCTGCGGCCTGCGCCAAGCGGCCGCGGCTCGTCGAACAATCAGCGGCATTGAGCGAACCGAACCGAAGAGCGCCCAGCTAAAATCAACCGCCGGAGCCCGCCGACGGCACGAAGTAAGGGAGAATCGACCGGTGCCGAAGGTTGCCCCGCTGGGGATTGAGGCCGCTGCGGAAGGATGCCCGATTGCACGTGACGCCGATGAGCCATTGCGTCCCGATCGTTGTTGCTGCTTGGCGTCCCGATGCAACTGAGGACGCAAGCGTGAACGGGACGTCCAATCAGACGGAAGCCCAACGCGTAACTTGCGCAGCGGCTCCATTTATATGAACGAAGACTGATGTCTCGATCACGCTTGACGATCACACATCAGCGCAATTCACCTCCTTGTCGCTGGAATGCGTAGATCGGATTCAGCCCGCAATAGGCGTAGGTACCGGATGCAGTGGCCATGCACTGGTAATAGGTCGAGAACTGGCAATTGCCCGGATATCCCCAGGTACGTCCCTGCAGGCAATAAACGTCCTGCCGAGCCGGGGGGATGTACGAACGCCCCCGCGGAGCGGCGGTCGAAGGCAATCCGAAGCCGACGAGGATGGGAAGTGCAAGCACACCGATAAAGAGAAGGTTGCGCATGAGACCTCTAGCCTCCGTTAAGTCTTGAAAGGATAGAAAATCTAGATTTGATGCTTTGATTTTGGTCAATGGCAAAAAGCTTCGTAGGCCGTTTGACCGATCGCCTTCGAAAGAAATCCAAGCGTCAGGTGCTCCGAGTTTGGAGCAGCATTCCTGCTATTTTTAGAAGGGAACGCATTTTTCAAGCGTGATGGAAGCATATACAGCGGAAAACCTTAGGGCAGAACTCTCGCGCTCCGGAATAGGTCGGATCGGGACGGCCGCCAATCTACGGCGCGCTTATCAAAGATTGAAAGGGCGGAAGATCCCCGCCCTCAGGTGTGCCGCCGAGCACGCATCGCTTGAGCTGAGCGACTTAGGGCTTGGCAGGGCATTCAGCGAGATCGAGGTCGTCTAAACTTTCGTAATCGGCCTGATGCGGCGTAGCAAGGAATTGGCATATTCCTCGCGCTCGCGCATGAAGCGCTCTTGATTCGCTTTGAAGCTCTCGACCCGTTTCTTGATCTCATCGCGTTCGCTACCGTCATAGTCTGGCGCGCTGAGGCCACCCCGCTCGACGGCTTCTTTCGGTAGAGACCGGGGCCGCTCGATCTCCACTTTCATCGATTTGGCGAATGCTATCGTTTCGGCGACGAGCGCGTCGAGTTCGCTCTTCCAGTCATGCATTAGCGCCCTCCCGTGCGGCACCGCCGCGCTCGCTAGCCAATTCCTCACAAAGCCAAGCTGCGATCATGGGCACCGACGCCGATCGCATGTAAGTCGGCCCAATTTCTGAACGCACTTATTGAAAAGGGCTACCTGGTTTCTCCAACCAGCGCTGGCACAACACCTAATCGGAGAGGTCGTAGCTGTGCTTGAGGATCGCCAGTACCCGCTATCAGACAGGTCGGGAACGGCAGCCCAACAGCGGTGCCGCGGTGTGCTCAGCGGCGGAAATTCATGGACACCGGAGATTCGATGTCAGGCAACGAGCCCATCGGGCCCGAACCGCTGCTCCAGGACCAACCGGTCGATGACGCGACAATCCTGTCGCGGGTTATCAAAGCATTGCCCAGATTCTCACGAGCCGCGATTTCGCATAGACCATGCGGTTTGACCGATTCCGGAAAGCCAACCGGCCAGCGCGACGCCTATTCACTTCGGTTGAGCGGCTTCAGGCCAATCTGAGAACTCCATCTCGAACCGTCCAAATCCGGCCGGCTTGGTCGTAAAATTGACAGTCCTTCCTGACAGAGCCGACAATGAGCCGGATGCGAACTTAAAGACCATCTTACCGGATGCTGCTATGCCAAGAGATCTCTTGTCCCGCATGACAAGGAAGGCGACTCCCTCCAGGAGCTGTCCGACTGCAAATCCGTCGATCGCACGGTGAATATCGAGCGACGCTATAGACGTCCCTTTCTCGCCATTCAACTCGCTGACCGAAATCGCCGTAATCCCGGCATCTCTCAATGGCCCCTCGGCCACGTGACAGGTATATTGAAGGCTAATAATGAAGTGCTCATCCCGATCACCTAGTGGCTCTCGATCAACCCCGTCTATCGAGCAGTCGTAGCGCCGGACCGTGTCCGCAAGCGCTCCCCCGCGCAGCCCGAGCAAAGCCAAAGCCGAACATAGTACGACCGCGAGAAAGGATGTCTTCATCCGCCTATGCCTTCGTGGGATATGCCTTCTTTTGATGTGTACAACTTGACGCCACGACCGATTCAAGCTCGTTCGATGGCTTGTCGCGTGGGCACGGCTCATGACGACCTCGAGATCTTCGGCGCGGCGGCAATCGAGACGATGAAAGGTCGATGCCGCGGCCGAGATTGTGCCGACATAGCTTCGCCGATATAAACTCTGGGCCTCCTGTCGCCAGCCATTAACTGCGGTACCCACCTCTCGCATAATGCGGCGGGCCACATTGCATTGAGCTTGTTGCGCGAAGCCGTTTCAAGCGCGATTTCGAGCGAGGCGGCGCCATCTTCTTTGTCAATCGCCGTGGTCAGAATGCGCAACTTGATCTCAACGGGCATCGGATTGAAATCATAGGCTGGAGCGAGACGCCATCCTCCAATGTTTTCATGGTCTTCGGGATCGATGAAGCCGCTCATAACGGTCTGGTTCCTGGTTCGAATCCAGGCGGGCCCACCAGCCGCCTCCTCCTCCTCTTTTGTTGTTGGAGACTGTGCGGACACGTTGAGAACGACTCGATTTTTTTGGATCGGCAAAGCCATCGATCCGGTCAGCCCAATGCTGCATAAGCTTGGCGCGCGAGCCGATCAGTGCCAGCGGTCCGTGCCGCCTGTAAATCGTGAGCGTCACGAGAGGATCACCATGCCCGGCCTTGACTTGCGCGGATTGCTTTGGATTGCCCGATCGAGGTGATTGACGCTGCCGTTGCGCGATGATGGGGTGATCGCGGGTTAGAGCGGGCAACGGGGGACCTCGGAATGACCAGCGAGTCGCAGCTACGCGAGAAGCTTCGGAAGATCGAGGCGTTGTTCGCGGGTGCCGGAACTGCCGGTGAGCGCCTCGCGGCGGAAGCTGCGCTACAGCGGGTGCGTGCTCGGGTCGAGGAACTGGCTCGCCACGATCCGCCGATCGAGCAGCAATTGTCACTTCCTGAC